>JAEEOM010000131.1 GCA_016284265.1 Bacteroidales bacterium
GGTCAGATGAGCGATACGGTAGGAAAACAAAGCAACCTGACTCTCAGGCGAGCCGGTGTCAACATTAGACTTTCCGTATTTGCCGAAAATCTCTTGCTTCTTGTCTGCGTTCAAATACTCTGACATAGTGCAAAAAATTGATTTTTAAGGGCTGCAAAGGTAAGGATTATTTTTGACTCTGCAACTTTTTATTGCACAATTATTTCGCAAGGG
Organism: Bacteroidales bacterium; assembly: GCA_016284265.1. Classification (GTDB taxonomy): domain Bacteria; phylum Bacteroidota; class Bacteroidia; order Bacteroidales; family UBA932; genus Cacconaster. The sequence continues at coordinate 214 of JAEEOM010000131.1, forward strand.
CGCTCAGCTTCTCGCAGAGCGTGTCGAGTCCCGTAAGGAGTTCTGCGCCGATCCGGTTGTAGTACGTACGGGCCTTCACATCCGGAGCCGGATGATTCACCTTGTCGAACAAAGCGTCTGCGAAGTCGCTCGCTTCGTTGATCAGGCCTTCCACGGCGGTAATGTCTTTTTCGGGGTGCAGCATGGCGAACAGCAGGCAATCTTCCACAAAGTCGCCGACCAGGAATTCGATATCCTTCTTGATGTCACGGAGATTCATACGTGTGATGTTTTGATAATTCGGGTGCAAAGATACGAAAAAAACAGTCCCGTCCAACAGATTACAGAGCTCGTTTGCCGGACAGGAGAAGGCGCTCGGAGAGTGGGGAGGCGGGAGTGGCGATGCTTACGGCAGGGACAGTGTGTTGTGCCCCGTCGATGTCGAAGCGCAGCGAGGCGCCGTCACGGCGGACTTCCATCGTGACAGGTGCTCCCATCACGAGCGGCAGGTTCACGTCGCCGTGTCCGGCGGGAAAGCCGCAGAGGACGGGGATATGATAGGCCTCCAGGTATTTATGCAGCATCGCTTCCACGCTCTCGTCGGAAAATTCCTTGCCGCAATCGGTGAACTCGCCGAGAATGACGCCCTTGCAACGATCCAGGACTCCGTTCAGCATCAGGATCGTAAACTGCCGGTCGATGTTGTGCATCGACTCTTCGACCTCCTCGATGAAGAGAATCAAGTCGCGGCCGGCCGTTGCGTCAGCCTGCGTCCCCAGATTGGGGGTAAAGGTGCAGAGATTGCCGCCTACCAGGATGCCGCGTGCCATTCCCTCGATATTCTGGGGATGCGCCGGGACTTCGTAGAACGGCACATCGCCCATAAGCAGATCGCGCATCAGCGTACTGGTCAGATCCTGGCCGCCCTTGGCCAGGAAAGAACTCATCGTACCTTGTATGCTCATTACGCCGGCCCGGGTCAGCAGGCCGTGAAGGGTCGTGATGTCGCTGAATCCGACGAGCCATTTCGGATGCGCGGACAGTTCTTCCAGCTCCAGGTGGTCGATGAGCTGGATGGTACCGTATCCGCCGCGATTGCAGATGATGGCCTTGATGGAAGGATCGTCAAGGGCCCAGCGGATGTCGCTTAGACGTTCCGCGACGGTTCCGGCATATTTGCCGTCATACGTCTTGCCCACGTTCGGCCCGATGACGGGTTCCAGGCCCCAGGTCCGCAGCAGGGCGGCAGTCTTTTCCACATTCTCCATCGGTGTGAAAAAGGACGGGGAAATGAGCGCGACCTTGTCGCCCCGTTTCAGGTAGTCTGGCTTCTTGCAGTTCAGCCTGACGGGCTTGGGATCGGAACAGTCGTAAATCTCAACCTCAACGCAGGACATCGTCAACAGTCCGCAGAGGGCAACTATGGCAAAAAGGTGTAATTTCATTGCTTGTGGTTTTTCGTGCAAAGATACGGAAAGAGTTCCTACATTGCAATTTTGCCAAACAGGCGCAAGGCGATCCGCCTGGGAGATGCCTGTAGGGGCTATGCTCCTGCACCAAAGCCCGATTTCGGGCCTTGGCGCCATCGGTTGCCAAACAGTATGCTGAGTATCAGTGACTTACAGGTCGTTTCCTTGCGCCTGTTTGGCGATTCCCGGCCCCTATGGGGGGAAACGCCCAATGCTTTGTGATCATTCAGTCTGTCCCTGCAAAGAAAGCCGGGAGTCTGACAGTTATTTTGCATATCTGTCAAAAATAAGCGAAATTTACGGTAAAGGAATAATCCTATGCGTTTTATTTGTTTTTACCGACAACTTTTTCTGGCTGCAGCGGCTTTGTTCTGTACGCTGGCCGCGTCCGCGCAGCTTCCCGGCAGGCAGTGGCAGGCTCCGGCCGACCCTTCTTATGAAATGCGCGAAATCTCTTGCGTCAGCGACGGGAACCGCCTGTACGGCGAGGCCTTCATTCCTCGTTCTCCGGGAAAACATCCTGCCGTGATCATGTCGCATGGCTATGGCGCTACGCACGCGGGTTTTTACGCCATGGTCGATACGCTGGCCAAGTTGGGTTACGTGTGTTACTGTTACGATTTTGCCGGTGGGTCCCGGTCCGGCCGCAGCGAAGGTCGTACGGAAGATATGTCGATCTTTACGGAAAGGCAGAACCTGTTGGACGTCATCGATATGGTTCGCAGTTGGGATTGCGTGGATGACGAGAGCCTTTTCCTGTTGGGAGAGAGCCAGGGCGGTTGCGTCTCGGCCATTACCGCCCCATCTGTCTCGGACAAGATCAAATCCGTGGTGCTTGTGTATCCTGCCTTGTGCATTCCGGATGACGCATTTGCGTTGTACCCGAAGCGTGAGGATATTCCGGATACGGTCACTTTCATGGGAATGAGGATCGGCAGGGCCTATTATGATCCTCTCTACGACGGCTTCGATATCTACAAGGAAATCGCTGGCTATCAGGGAGATGTACTGATTATCCACGGAACGGAGGATGGCCTGGTCAAACCGGAATACTCGGCCAAAGCCTCCAATGTCTATGAGCACAGCGAGTTCCACCTGATCTTCGGCGCCGGGCACGGTTTCTGGAAGCCGGAGCACAGGGCGCAATATCATAGCTATGTGGTAGATTTCCTCAACAGGCAGATGCAGCCCAGGCGGATCCAAGCCTATCTCGCTTCGCTCAGATCGGATCCCTCGACGCATACCCTTCGGCCCGACGCCAAAAAAGCGAAGAACAGCCCATACCTCGGAAGTAAAAACTATGGAAAGCGCATCGCGGTATTCGGCGGCTCGCTCTCTGTCAATGCGGAGTCGGATGTCGCCAAGCAGCTGTGGGCGGATATGCTCGGGGCGGAAGTGGTGACTTACGGCGTAGGCGGTGCAGGCTTTTCCATCGATCAGGGTTATTCGCTCCAGAAGCAGGTTGATACGGCTGGTGTCTATGATGTCTATGTGCTCTGGGCTTCAACCAATGACTTCACCAATGACCGCCCATGTGGTTCCTGGTCGGACTATACGGCAGCTGACGGTTACGATGAGTCCAAGCGGCATACCCAGTGCGGCGGCATCAACTATTGCATCCGCCGTCTGCTCGAGAAAAATCCCCGGGCCGAGATCTATTTCTTCACCTCGCTGCGTTTCTTCGGCACGGATTCCGGCCACAATCCATATTCTGTGACTTCCAACAAAGCAGGTAAGACTTTCGCTGAATATGTCGAGGCCCAGAAAGCCTGTTGCGCCTATTATGGCATCCCGGTTCTCGACCAGTTCAATCTGCAGGGAATCAATGAATTCAATGTGAAGAGCTACTACAAGGAGGACCTCCTTCATATGAATGAGGAAGGTTATCGCCGCATCGCACCTGTCCAGGCGGACTTTCTGTCAAACGGACGATAAAGTCGGAGTCTATTAGATTAACCCATCCTCATATAGCAGTCTATATGAGGATGGGAGGCCGATAATCACGTTGCCGTCCTCACTGGTGGGGCCAGGTGAGGATGGTGCGTAAAAAGAGAGAGGCTATCGGCTCGTTTTCAGAATTCCTCGATGGAATGAAGAATAATTCTCGGCGAATAGCTTGTATTTTCGTAACTTTAACCGACCAAATCTCTGAATCCCATGGTAAGAAGAATCTTTTTGGCGGCCATTGCTCATTTTTTTAATTCCTGCGACTATGAAACGCTTTTTTCTGGCAGTTAGTGCGGCCCTGCTGATCGTCGCCTGCGGTAAGCAGCCGTCGGCAAGGGCCGGCGCGGTCGGCGACGAGGCTTCGCCTGTCGCCGCCGACGCGGCCCCCGCTGTCCTGTCATCCCCGGCTCCGACCGGGGATCCCCGCTCCGACTACATCTTCGTCACCAACTTCGAATATGACGATAACGATCAGGTTGAGTGGCTGAAACTCGAGTGCAGAAAGGGCGAAATGACCCAGGATTTCGGCTTCGAATTCAACTGGTCGAAAGACAAGGAGATCCTCGTCGGCGAGGGCTCGGGTGAAGTCTCCGAAGATGACATCAACGGCGACGGCTGGCCCGACGTGGTTGTCTTCCTGGGCAATTTCGGCGTGTTGTCACCGCTCTATTTCTACGGCGCCTGCGTCTGGAATCCCGATGACGAATCTTTTGTCCAAGTGAAGGAATACGAAGAGATTCCCAACGCCGAGCCCTGCCAGCTCGACGGCAAGCCCGCCGTCAAAAGCGTGTCCGAAAGCCTCGACGGTGAAGTCAGCACCGACTATTACGTCTGGGAAGGCCGTAAACTTGTCCTGAAACAATGATGAACATCCTCGTTACCGGCAGCGCCGGCCTCCGCTAGCGCTTGGTGGCGATATGCCCGTTCAATCCCGTCCGGAGCACCGGAGGGGCGTCGCTTTGCGGGGAAGCCCTTTCACATCCGCTACGGCCAGCCGCACCGCCCTTCCCGCAAAAACTCCGTGAAAGGGCTTCCCCGCAACGATCACTCGGGGCCTTCATTCCCGAGCGGCCCGTTAACTGGGAATCGATTTTTCGCCGAAGAATCGATGGTTTTTCGTAACTTTATGCAATCAATTCTCTGGATCTATGGCAAAAAAGATTTTCCTCGCAGTCGCCGTCGTGGCGGGTTTGTTTGCGGGCGTGGTGACGCTCAGCGCACAGCAGACGCAGGCGCAGCGGCAGACGCAAGAGCCGCCGCTGCTCAATTGTTACATCAGCGATCCCGACGTGAACGGGATGACCAACATTCGTGACAAGCCGGGCGGGAAGGTGCTGTTCCAGGTGCGGGGTGATGTTGCCATAACGGTGACGGTCGCCGTGCAGCCGGGCAGCTGGTGGCGGATTGTGGATCCGGAAGAGTCATTCGGCGATGAGCATAAGATTCCGGCTGGCGGCGTGTGGATTCACCGTTCAGTGCTGGCGGTGTGCACCGACAATTTCGACGGCCACGACCGGATGCTGCTGATGGAGCCGCGGGCCGATGCGCCCCGGCTGGGCTTCATCGGGCAGTTCAACGCGCTGCTCCGGCCGCTGGAGATGACGGCCGACGGGGAGTGGGTGAAGGTTACCTACGAGCCGAGCGAATATAACTATCTCAGGAAAGAAAAAATGACCGGCTGGATCCAGACCCGCTTCACGCGCGATGAGGATATCGAATCGGGCGACGGCTACCATTTCCCCTGGATGTATGCGTATTCCGCACGCGACAAGGATGTCGCCCTGCTCGCCGACCCGGGTATGCGGAAACAGACTTTCGTGATGGAAAAGGGGAAGGACTATTCGCTCTGGATCGCCAATCCCCGCGACGGATACTGGGAGGTGCTGGGCGAATACGTGCAGTACGGCGATAAAGAGATCTATCTCGACGATTATTCCCTGGTTCCGGGCACGGGCATCTGTATGCGCCTCATCGGCGACGGGGCCACGGTGGCGCTATATAGCGAAGCCAATGAAGAATCGAAGGTTGTCACCCGCCTGAAAGTCGGGACGGAAGTGCATCCGCTCGATGTGACGCATGACCGGGCCGTCTGGGGTGCGGAGCCGCAGCTCGTGCAGGTCTCCCCGGTCGGGAAGCCCGACGTGGTCGGCTGGGTGGAACTCTTCCACCTGAGCTCCGCGCCCGCCCCGGCCCTGACCTGCGCCGAAGTGGCCGGCACCTACGAAAGCTACAATGAAGACGGCACCGTCGATTCCCGGTTTGTCCTGACGGAAGACGGCCAAATGCGCTGGATCTATGAAAACGGTGATTATGAGACTTCCTTCGCCATCCGCGGCAACCGCATCTATGAAGGTGAAGTAGAAGTCGACGCCCAAACGCGCTGCATCTTCTTCTACGATCCCGCGACGCGCAACATTGTCAGCTTCAATCAAGTCTATTACCGCAAGAAGTAATCAACGTTTTTTGCGCTGCAACGGAGTGGCAAAAAGAAATCCCATCCTCATACGACTGTCAGTTTGAGGATGGGATATTGTTTTTTGGGTTGCCGTCCTCGCTGAGAGGGCCTAATGAGGATGGCGCTCCCAGGGGCAAGCCCAGTAAGACTTCTTTAAATGCTGATGATGCCCGGTTTCTTGCTCAGGCCGAGACCGGGCTTGTCTTCGAGGGTGATGCGGCCGTCGACGAGTTTCATGCCGTCGAAGCAGTCGTTGCCCAGGAGGTAGTTGCCGTCGAGGTCGGCCCAGATGACTTTCGGAGAGATCTGGGCGGCGGCGGAGATGGCCACCGAGGTTTCAGTCATGCAGCCGACCATGAGTTTCATGTGGTTCTGCTCGGCCATGGTAATCATCTGGCGGGCTTCCCAAAGGCCGGTGCACTTCATCAACTTGATGTTGATGCCGTGGAAGGCGCCTTTCAGACGCGGGATATCATAGATGCGCTGACAGCTTTCATCGGCCATCACGGGGAGCGGGCTTCGTTCGGTGATCCAGGCGGTCTCGTCGAGCATCAGCTTGCTCATTGGCTGCTCGATCATCTCGACGCCGCGTTCGGCGAGCCAGTGGATCATGTCGAGGGCGTAGTATTTGTCTTTCCAGCCCTGGTTGGCATCAATCACGATGGGCCGCTGGTCGCGGGCGCGGATGAGGTTGATCATGCGTTTGTCCTCAGCTTCGCTCATGCCGAGTTTCACCTTGATAATCTTGTTCCAGGAGGCTTCCTCAATCTTGGTGTTGACCATCTCGTCGGAAGCGTCATAACCGATGGTGTAGCAGGTGTAAGGTGCATCTTTGGGATTGAATCCCCAGATCTTCCACCACGGCTGGCCGAAGATGTTGCCCACCAGGTCGTGCAGGGCGATGTCGATCGAGGCCTTGGCGGCGGTGTTGTTGGTCGTGATCTTGTCGACGGCCGCCATGATGTCTTCGATTTGGAACGGGTTGTCGAATTTCGGCAGGATGTTATCGACGACCTTCTTGTAAAATTCGTGGCAGGAGGCCTGCGTCTCGCCCAAGTACGGCGGCATGGCGGCTTCTCCGTAACCCTCGTAGCCGTCCCAGGTAAGGCGGGTAATGACGATGGGCGTGGTGGTGCGGGACGAACCCGAGATCGTGAAGGTGAACTTCATGATGCCCTGGAAGTCTTCCCAGGCCAGTTCGAGCTTCTTGCTGCCTGATTTCTTTTTAGCGGCCCCGGCGCTCCTGGCGAAGAGTTGCGAAGGATGCCAGAGTGCGGCGCCGGCCGTCAGCAGGCCCGCAGTCTTGAGGAATGTTCTGCGATCGCTCATGGTAGTATATGTTTAAAATATGAATCTTGCAGATGCCCGGTCAAGCCGGGCATGACGGTCAAATGCGCGAGATGCCCGGTCAAGCCGGGCATGACGGCTAAAAGTATACGCCGCTGTTGGCGATGGAGACCACGCCTTTCCCGCAGTCCTGATTGCCGATGATGCGGCAAGCGCGGATGGGTTTGCGGCTGTAATAATCCGGTTCGCCTTCAATGAGGCTGTTGATGCGCACCAGCATGGAGGAGTGGATGATCTTGCCGTCACCCAGGTAGATGGCCACGTGTGAGATGCGTTCCGGCTTCTCGGCCGTGGCTTCCCGACCGAAGAAGACCAGGTCGGCGGGTTGGAGATTGTCGAGCCCCTGCGACACGTCCACGGGTTCGCCGGTCTTGTATTGCTGCGAGGCGTTCCGCAGCAGCATGTAGCCGTTGAGGAAATAGACGGTTTTGGAGAAACCACTGCAGTCCACGCCCTTGATGGAAGTGCCGGCCCACAGGTACGGTACGCCGAGGAAAGCCTTGGCGGTTTCGATAATCTGGCGGCGGGCCTGCTCGACGGTCGCCTTCGGCGCGTCGGCGGGGATGACGGCCTTGCGGCTGCCGACCCATTGCTTGAAGTCCATCACGTCGGCGGCGGGCACGAAGGCTTCGCGGCCGTCCGGCAATTTGACTTTGATAAACTTGCCGGAAGTGCCGATGACTTCCACAATGTCGCCCCAGACGGCGTCGCTGACATGACCGGCGTTAGGCTTGGGAGCATCTAAGAAGAAGGTATAGTAAGCCGTGACGACGACGCGTTTCGATGCTTTCCAGGCATCGAGCCGGGCCTGGTCGATGGGGACGATGGCCATGTCGTTGACCCAGGCCTTGTAGCCGTCGGGTGTCTCGATATTGACCCAGTAATCGTTGTCATGGTAGTGGACTTTCACGGGCGTGCCCATCAGGGCCTGCGTGCCGAGTTCCGCTGCATAGTCGGGGTTTTCGCGCATGTTGATGACGGAAAGGGTGGCCATGGCCAGGCCGTTTTCATCTTCCCGCTCGGGCGCTGCCGGGGGCGGTGTCTGCGGGGCGGGCTTGGTGCAACTGAGCGCGAAAAGCGCGCAAAGAAGGTAGGTCAGGAGGCGTTTCATCTCGATTCTTTTCGGTATTACAACCAACAAATATAAGAAAAAAACGGCCGTAATTCGCCACAAAATGCCTCAATTCGCCCCTGAATCGGCCGATTTCGCCACAATCACGTCCCCGGGGCTTCCAAATGCGGGGGAGGGTGCGTACCTTTGCGGCGATAATTATTAAAATCTGAAAAAATGGAAAAAACTGCAATCGAAGAGAAAGTCGTCAACATCATCTCCAACAAACTTGGTCTTCCGAAAGAAGAAGTCACGCCGGCTGCCAGCTTCACGATGGATCTGGGTGCCGACTCGCTCGACACGGTCGAACTGATCATGGACTTCGAGAAGGAGTTTGATCTGAAGATCTCCGATGAAGACGCCATGGGCATCAAGAGCGTCGGCGATGCCATCGAATACATTGCCGCTCACCTTAAATAATCCCGGGCGGGACTACGAGGCGATCCGGTCCAATTGTTCCGTGATTGCCTTGTAGTAGCTTTGGGAAACTGGAATCTTCCTGGCTTCCGGATGTGACAAGACCAGGAATGCGCGGGATCCTTCGCGCTTGAGCTGGGTCACATTGTCCATATTGACAATATAGGAACGGTGACACCGGATCAGGGAAGTGCCTTCCAACTGTTTTTCAAGCCGGGTTGTGCGGCAGCGCATGAGGTAATTGAGCAGTTGGCCTCCCAGTTCATACCGGATTTCGACATAATTGTCCTGCGAAGCGATGTAATAGATGCTGCCGGCTGAAACGGAAAGTTTCAGGTTGCCGCTGAAATCGTAGAAATGGATCAGGTCTGACGCGTGGACGGGTTTCTCCGCTTCCTGCTGGAGTTTCAAGGCATTGATTTCTTCATCCTTGGCCCGGTTTCCGGCAATCAGCGTGAAAATGACATAGGGGATTGCCAGGATCATGCCTACACACAGGGAGGTATGGGCGACCAGCCGGAAAGTGATCGGAATATCGGTTTCGAACCAATGCCGTGTATAGAGCAGATAGATGACGGCGATGGCGATGAACTCGCCCAGGAACCAGAAAAGGTACTTGCGGACTGAGACTGTGTGCCGCAACTGGTAGAGCATCAGCCCCACTTTGCTGACAAGCAGGATGCCGACGCCCGACAGGTAAAAGAGAATCGTCGGCAGCAGTACCTCGGAGCCCAGCCCGATCCAGACGGTCGAGGAAAAGGGGTGGTAGGTAAGCAGGAAGATGAAGGAGAACCCGACGACGAATATGACGGATTGTAAGAGGAAAGTTCTGTGTAATAAATATTTAGGTGCTTCCAAGACAGTTCGTTTTAGTCGCCAAATTTACAAAAAAAAGCATTAAAAGGAAAATCCGCCCAGGCGGACAAAAAGAGATATATCGTATGAAAATCATTGGAACAGGCAGTGCACTTCCCGAAAAATCCGTGACCAACGACATGCTGGCCGGTTTTCTGGATACAAGCGACAGCTGGATCACGACCCGGACGGGCATTCATGAACGCCGGCTGCTGAGCACCGAAACCCTGCGGGAACTGGCCATGAAGGCCGGACGTGCCGCTCTCGAATCGTCGGGTGTCCGTCCCGAAGATATCGACTATCTGATCTGCTCAAATGTAGCCAACAGTTATGTGTCGCCTTCGCTGGGCAGCATCATTCTGGGCCCGCTGGGCTGCTGTTGCCCCACATTCGACCTGAACGGCGCTTGCGCCGGACTGGTCTATGCCCTCGACATGGCCGACGCGTTTCTCAAGACAAACCGTGCCCGGAAGATCTTGATCGTCGCCGCCGAGCAGCCGTCGCGTTTCTGTGACTGGCATGACCGGGCGACCTCGGTGCTTTTCGGCGACGGGGCAGCGGCGCTGGTCGTCACGGAAGGCGAAGGATTCATCGATTTCCGGCTCACCGGCGATACCCATACCGACGTGATGTATTACAAACGCTCGCTGGAACCCACACCTTATGACCGCGTGGAAGAAAAGACGACCCCGCTGGTCATGGAAGGCCGCGAAGTCTTCCGGCTGGCCGTGGAGGCCAGTATCCGGGATGTGGACGCCCTGCTGGGAAGAAACGGCCTGACTGGCGCCGACATCGACATGTTCCTGCTTCACCAGGCGAACATGCGCATCATCGAGTGCATCCGTCAGCATCTGGAACAGCCCAAAGAGAAATTCCCCACCAATATCCAGCATTACGGCAATACATCTTCGGCCAGCATCGGTATCCTGATGGACGAACTCTCGCGGGCCGGACGGCTCAAGAACGGTGCTACGCTGCTCTTGAGTGCTTTCGGTGGCGGATTCGTGACCGGGGCAGCTTTGATGAAGTGGTCTGAAATTCAATATAAGTAGCCATGAAACGTGTTGTCATTACCGGCCTTGGGTGCATATCCCCCTTAGGCAACAGTGTGGAGACCTTGTGGAACGGGCTGCTCGACGGCCGTTGTGCCATCGACTTCATCCGCTCGTTCGACGCGAGCGGCCTGCCCGTCAAGATCGCCGCGGAAGTGAAGGATTTCAAACCGGAGGATTTCGGGATCGATCGTCCCATGATCCGTCACAACGACCGCTATGCCCTTTATGCGCTGGCCGCTGCGAAGCAGGCCATGCGCGACAGCGGTCTGGAAGTCGGCAAGGATGTGGATTCTACCCGGCTGGGCTGTGCCATCGGCTCGGGAGTCGGCGGTATCCAGACCCTCTGCCGGGAGCATTCTTCCATGCTGGAGAATGGTTCCCGTGGCGTGTCCCCGCTTTTCATCCCGGAGATGATTGCGAATATCGCTTCGGGCAACGTGGCCATCCTCTTCCATGCCGAAGGCCCCAACTTGCCTGTCGTTACGGCTTGTGCGACGGGTACGCATTCCATTGGCGAAGCCTACCGGATGATCCGCGAAGGACGTGCCGATGCGATGATTACCGGCGGTGCCGAAGCCGCGGTCTGTGAGATTGCCATCTCCGGTTTCGCCAACAGCAAGGCCCTCACGACGAGTGAGGACCCGATGGCGGCTTCGCTGCCTTTCGATGCCCGCCGCAAGGGTTTCGTCATCGGGGAGGGCGCCGGGATCATGGTTCTGGAAGATTATGACATCGCCCGCCGTCGCGGCGCACACATCTATGCCGAAGTGTGCGGCTACGGCAACAGTTGCGATGCCTATCATTATACGGCTCCCCGCGCCGACGCCAAGAGTGCGACCAACTGCATCAAGTGGGCGCTGGAAGAGGCTGGATACCGGGAAGGGGAGAAAGTGTACATCAATGCGCATGGCACCGGCACTCCGCTCAACGACAAGGCCGAAACACTGGCCATCAAGCAGGCTTTCGGTTTGGAAGCGGCCCGCCAGGCGGTCATCAGCAGTACCAAGTCGATGACCGGGCACATGCTGGGCGCCACAGGTGCCATTGAGTTGCTCATCTGTGCGAAGACGCTGCAGACGGGAAAAGTGGCGCCGACCATCCATCTTGACGAACCGGATCCGGAATGCGATCTCGACTATACGCCGCATGTCGCCCGCGATTACGACGCCGCGCTGACCATCAGCAACTCCTTCGGCTTCGGCGGCCAGAATGCCTGTGTGGCGCTGCGCAAGTTTTAATGGAATTATTATAAGATCATGAAAATGGATAGAGAAGAACTCAAGAACTACCTCCCGCATCGCGAGCCGATGTTGCTGGTCGATGACATTTCTAAAGAAGGGGAGATCGCAACCGGTCATTATCAGGTCCGGGGCGATGAATTCTTTCTGCAGGGACATTTTCCCGGCTATCCGGTCGTTCCGGGCGTCGTGTTGTGCGAGATCATGGGCCAGTGCAGTTGCGCGTTGCTGCTGGATGTTCTGCCCGGGCGCCTGACTTTCTATGCGGGTCTGGACAATGTGCGTTTCAAGAGCCAGGTGCGTCCCGGCGACCTGATCACTGTGACCTCCCGGATCGCAAACCGCCGTGGCTTGACCTTCTTCATCGATGCGGAAGCCCGCGTCGAAGGGAAACTTTGCGCCAAAGGCAATCTCATCTTCATGTTGGCCGATAAACCCGAAAATGCATGAAACTCTTAGAAAATAAAACCGCGTTGATTACCGGCGCTTCGCGCGGAATCGGACGCAGCCATGCGCTCCTCTTTGCTGAGGAAGGCGCGAATATCATCTTTACGGATCTCAAGCAGAACGAACAGAGCGACGCCCTGGTAGCCGAACTTCGTGCCAAGGGTGTACGGGCTGATTTCCTGGCTTCGAACGCCTCGGATTTTGCGCAGGCGCAGGAAGTGGCCGCATGGGTGGCCGAGAACTACGGCCGTCTCGACGTTCTGGTCAACAATGCCGGCATCACCCGCGACCAACTCATCCTCCGCATGAGTGTCGAGGACTGGAATCTGGTGATGGAGGTCAATCTTCGCTCGGTGTTCAACTATACGAAGGCCTTTGCGCCGATGATGATGAAGCAGCGCAGCGGCTCGATTGTCAACATCAGCTCAATCGTGGGCCTGAACGGTAATGCGGGTCAGTGCAATTATGCCGCCTCGAAGGCTGGCATCATCGGTTTTACGCGCTCCATTGCCAAGGAGCTCGGTTCGCGTGGCATCCGTTGCAACGCCGTCGCTCCTGGCTTTATCGAAACGCCGATGACGCAGCAGTTGAGCGAGGAGGTCCGCAAGGATTGGATGAAGCAGATTCCGCTGCATCGTGGCGGCCTTGACACCGACGTGGCGCACGTCTCTCTTTTCCTGGCCAGTGACCTGGCCGGCTACGTGACGGGACAGGTCATCAGTTGCGACGGCGGGTTAGCTATCAATTAAATATCTATTAGTATAGTGATAATCAATATGTCATATAAGATTGTAGTTTTGGCGAAGCAGGTGCCTGACACGCACAATGTCGGGGCCGACGCCATGAATGCAGACGGTACCGTGAACCGGGCCGCACTGCCTACCGTATTCAATCCCGAAGACCTCAAGGCCCTGGAGATGGCACTGCAGGTCAAGGACCGGGTACCTGGATCCACTGTCACCGTGGTGACGATGGGCCCGCCCCGCGCCGCCGAAATCATCCGCGATGCGCGCAGCCGCGGAGCCGACGATGGAATCGTGCTGAGCGACATGCGTTTCGCCGGCGCCGACACGCTGGCCACTTCGTATGCGCTCTCACAACTGATCCGCCAGCTGGGCCCGGTGGACCTCATTTTCGGCGGTCGTCAGGCCATTGACGGCGATACCGCCCAGGTGGGACCGCAGGTGGCTGAGAAACTGGAGATTCCGCAGGTTACGTATGCGGAGGAACTGCTTGATATTGCTGACGGAACGATTACCATCCGCCGTCGGCTGGAGCGCGGTACGGAGTGCGTCAAGGCGCAGTTGCCCGTTCTCGTGACGGTGACTTCGGCCGCGACCGACTGCCGTTTCCCGAACATTCACCGGATGTTCCGCCAGGCTGGCGAGGAAGTGCGTGTGATGAATGCCGACGGCATCGACGCCGACATGGAGCGGCTGGGTATGAAAGGGTCACCGACCAAGGTGAAGAAGATTGAGAACGTGGTGCTTGCGCACAAGGAATCGAGGGTACTCGAGCCCACCGAAGCGGCCCTGAATGAACTTTCTGCCACGCTGATCCGCGAGCATATTTTGTAGGACGAAAACCCAAGAACAGATGAACAACGTATTAGTATATTGCGAATTGTCGGAGAAGAACACCATCGCCGACATCAGTCTGGAACTCTGCACCAAGGGTCGTCAGCTGGCCAGCCGTCTGGGTTGCCGCCTGCAGGCCGCCGTGCTGGGCAGCGACGTGAAGGCTGCCGCCGAATCGCTGTATCCTTACGGCGTGGACGACGTCTTTTTGTCCGACGATCGCCGGCTCTCGCCCTATCGGACCCTGCCGCATTTCGATGTGCTTTCTAAACTGATCCAGCGGGAACAGCCGCAGATCGTCCTTTTCGGTGCTTCCAGCGTGGGCCGCGACCTGGCCCCGCGCATCGCCAGTTTCCTGCGCTGCGGCCTGACGGCCGACTGCACACAGCTGGAGATCGGTTCGCACGAGGATCCCAAGACGGGCAAGGCCTATGAGAATATCCTGCTTCAGATCCGGCCGGCATTCGGTGGCAACATCATCGCCACGATTGTCTGCCCGGAAACGCGGCCGCAGATGGCCACGGTCCGCGAAGGCGTGATGAAGAAAGAGATTTTCGACGCGGCCTATCGGGGCACGATTATTCCCGTTGCCGTGGAAGCTTCACTTGATGCGGCCGACCGGGCCGTCGAGATCCTCAGCCGGGAGATCGAGGAGCGGAAGGTGGACATCAAGGGTGCCCAGATCATTGTCGCCGGCGGTTACGGCATGGGCAGCAAGGAGAATTTCCAACTGTTGCACCAGTTCGCCCGCCTGATCGGCGGCAGCGTCGGCGCTACCCGCGCCGCCGTCGATGCCGGCTTTACCGAACCGGAGCGCCAGATCGGCCAGACCGGTGTCACTGTGCGTCCCAAACTCTACATCGCCTGTGGCATCAGCGGTGCCGTCCAGCACCGTGCCGGTATGGAGCAGAGCGCCAAGATCATCAGCATCAATACCGATCCCGACGCGCCGATCAATGCCATCGCCGATTATACCATCGTCGGTGACGTGATGACCGTCATCCCGCAATTTATGGCCTGTTACAAGAATAATCTGAAGTAGTTATGAATTTCTATACCGATAACGAGAATCTTTCCTTCTATCTCCATCATCCGGAGATGGACCAGGTGGTAGCTGTCCGCGAGAAGAATTTTGCCGAGGCCGGCCAGCATCCCGAGGCTCCGGCTGACGCTGTCCAGGCTGTGTCACAGTATGAGATGGCCCTGAACCTGCTGGGTTCGATTGCCGGCGAAGTGATCGCCCCGAATGCCGAGGCCGTGGATCACGAAGGTCCGACGCTCGAAGGCGGCCGCGTGCATTACGCACCCGGTACCCGCCGCAATCTCGACGCTTTGATCCAGTCGGGTCTCTACGGCATTTCGCTGGAGCGGCGGTTCAACGGGCTCAACTTCCCCCGTGCGGTCGTCGTCATGGCCGCGGAGATGATTGCCCGCGCCGATGTGGGATTCGCTACGATCTGGGGCCTGACCGACTGTGCCGATACCATCCAGGAATTCGGATCGGAAGCCTTGAAGGAGAAATATCTGCCCCGCATCTGCCAGGGTGCGACCTGCTCGATGGACCTTACCGAGCCCGACGCGGGCAGCGACCTGCAGTCGGTGCGCCTGAAGGCTACCTACGACGAGGCGGCTGGCTGCTGGCGTCTCAACGGTGTGAAGCGTTTCATCACCAACGGTGACGCCGACCTGCATCTGGTCCTTGCCCGCAGTGAAGAAGGTTCCAATGACGGCCGTGGCCTGTCGTACTTCGTGTTCGACAAAGCCGACGGCGGCATGACTGTTCGCCGCATCGAGAACAAGATGGGCATCAAGGGTTCACCGACCTGCGAACTCCAGTTCACCAATGCCCCTTGCCAGATCGTGGGCGAGCGTCGCCTCGGCCTGATCAAATACGTGATGTCGCTGATGAACGGCGCCCGCCTGGGTGTCGCCGCCCAGTCCATCGGACTGTGCGAGGCTGCCTGCCGTGAAGCCGAGGCGTATGCCGCCTCGCGCGAACAGTTCGGCCATCCCATCAATCAGTTCATCGCCGTGCAGGATCTCCTGTCGCAGATGCGTGCCCGCACCGACGGCGCCCGCAGCCTGATGTACGAGACCGCCCGCTACGTCGATCTGGCCACGACTTCGCGTCCCGCCTCCCGCATCGCCGATATCCTGACTCCGCTGGTGAAACTCAATGCGAGTGAATTTGCCAACCAGTGCGCTTACGACTGCATCCAGGTCCATGGCGGCAGCGGCTTCATGAAGGAATACGCCTGCGAACGGCTGTACCGCGATGCCCGCATCCTTTCCATCTACGAAGGAACGAGCCAGTTGCAGGTGGTGGCTGCCATGAAGGGCATTGCCAACGGAGCTTATCTCAAGCAGATCGACAGTTATGAGGCCCGCGTGGCCGAAGCGCTCGCCGGTGATGCCGAAACTGTGGCCGGCACGCCTGTGGCAGAATTGAAGCATTGTCTCGACGTCCTTCGCAAGGCGACGGAAGCCTACAAGCGCCTCTATGCGCTGGCGACGGTGGACGGAACGACGAGCGACCGCTTCGAGCACATGACCCGGGCGCTGACCGTCGTCCTGAGCGACATCATCATGGGCTATCTGCTGCTGCTTGACAGCCTGCGCGACGCCCGCTTCTTGGCCTCCTGCCGCTACTTCGTGCGGCAGAGCATCGGCCAGGCCACCCGCCACATCGCGGCGCTGGAGAACTGCTAGTCTTTGTACCTTTGGTATCTGCTTGTTGCGTCTGCTTGTTGCGTCCACGTTTTTTTGCGCTGCAACGGACGCAATTGACAGTCAGCCGCTTATGTGAAGTGATCCCCCTGAAAAACAGGGGGATCACTTTGCGTAATCGCTTGATTCATACGTGCGTCCGTTGCAGCGCAAAAAGGGGCGAGCACAGGCGAACCAAACTTTTCCTATCTTTGTATTCCAAACCGCTTGAATAAACAATTGTCGTGACTCAGTCTGGCTCTGCTTCTTTCATCCCCCATCCCGTTACTGACGCGGAGTCGTTCGAGAGCCTGCTGGTAGGCGCCGTAAAGGCGGGTTTTCCCTCGCCGGCGGAAGACCTGCGCGAAAAGCTTGACTTGGTCAAGCTCCTGGTGCGGCACACGGCCTCCACGTTCTTCTTCCAAGTGGACGGCGTGTCGATGGTCGATGCCGATATGGATGAAGGGGACATCCTTATTGTGGACCGGGCTGTGGATCCCTACAACGGATGCAAGGCGGTCTGCTACATCGATGGGGAATACACGGTCAAACGGGTGGAGATCGGTGAATCCGGCGCCCTGCTGATGCCCTGCAACGAACATAATTCCCACTATAAACCCATCCCCGTCGGCCCTGAGAACGATTTTCTGGTCTGGGGTGTCGTGACTTATATCATCAAGAAGGCCTGACCGCCGCCATGTTTGCCCTGGCCGACTGCAACAACTTTTTCGTCTCGTGCGAACGGGTGTTCCGTCCCGATCTGGAGGGTCGGCCGGTCATCGTACTGAGCAACAACGATGGTTGTGCCGTGTCCCGGAGCAACGAGGCCAAGGCGCTGGGTATCAAGATGGGTGCTCCGCTGTTCAAGATCCGGGACATCGTAGATCAGCACCACGTTGTCGTGTTTTCAGGCAATTATGCGCTATATGGCGATATGTCGCGCCGGGTGCAGGAAGTCCTCCGGAGCCAGGCCCCTTCGGTCGAGGTTTATTCCATCGACGAGGCGTTCCTCGACCTGCGCGGCGCGATGATCGACGATTTCGACGCGTATGCCAAGCGGCTTTCTGCGCTCTGCCGCAAGTTGACGGGTATTCCCGTGAGCGTGGGAGTAGCGCCTACCAAGACACTGGCCAAGATCGCCTCGAAGCTCTGCAAACAGTATCCGAAACTACGGGGCGGTTGTTTTCTGCACAAGCCGGCCGATATCGAGAAGGTGCTGCGCAAGTATCCTGTCCAGGATGTCTGGGGCATCGGCCGTCGCTCGGTCAAGAAACTCGCGTACATGGGGGTGGCGACGGCCTGGGACTATGCGCAACTGCGGGAATATGAGGTGCGGAAGCTCTTCGCGTTGCCGGGCTGGCGCACCTGGAAAGAGCTGCGCGGAATTCCCTGTATCGACTTTGAAGATTACGTGGAACCCCGGCAGCACATCTGCGTGTCGCGCTCCTTTGCGAAAGAGCTTGATAAGGTGGAAGATCTTTGCGGTCAGGTGGCCACATTCGCCGATCAGGCCGTCACCAAACTGCGGGGGCAGGGCTCCCTGGCCATGGAGATGGCCGTCTTCGCCATGACGAACCGCTTCCATGCAGACGATCCCCAGAACTTTGCCAGCCAACTGGTTACCTTTCCCGACGGGACCGATGACCATCGTATCGTGGTTCTCACGGCGGCAGATGCGGCGCGCAAACTATTCGACATCCGTTACAAGTACAAGAAAGCCGGCGTGCTTTTCACGCGCATCGTCCAGAAAGATGCGTTTACGCCCTCGCTGTTCCGCGATGTAGAAGCGGGAGAAAAAGATGCCCGTCTTTCACAGGCCCTTGACGACATCAACGGCATTTATGGCCGGGGAACCGTCCGTTTCGGCGTTCAGGGCGACGGCCGCGTACTCAGTTC
>JAEEOM010000132.1 GCA_016284265.1 Bacteroidales bacterium
ACCATATAGGCGTCATCGCTGCCGTAGCCGTAGGCCACGCCGCCGCTGTGGGCGATCTGCTCGGTCTCCAACTGTTCGGGCGTGCAGCCCCACCACAGACCGGGGACTTCGCCGGCAGCCAGGTTGGAACCATGGCCGGCGTCACCGATGTAACCGGCATTGCCCCAGGTGGAGCCATTCATCGGGTAGTAGGTCCAGGCGCGCTCGCCGTTGCCTGCCAGGGCTGCATCCGGATCGGAGGCGTTCTTGAAGCGCCACCAGGTGGCTTCGCCCCAGCTCCATGCTTCGTTGCCGTTGGCACAGACCAGCGAGAGGTTGTTGGGATCGACATAGACCACATCGAACTCGTTGGCGCGCGATCCGCTCGTATTGATGATGAACGGGAAGAGGATCGGGGCGTCGGTGGTCACGAGCGTACCGTAGCGGTAGCCGTCGGTGCAGTCCGGGTCGTAGTTGTTCAAGGAATAGGTACCCTTGGCAATCTGTGTGCCGTCGGCTTTGTAAGAGATGCATTCGCCATCTTCGTTAAAGACCATGTAGGCGTTGTCATCTCCATAGCCGTAGACCGTGCCGCCAGCGTGCTGAACCTGCTCGGTCTCCAGATCGGCAGGCATGCAGCCCCACCAAAGACCGGGGATTTCACCGGCAGCCACGTTGGCGCCGTGGCCGGAGGCACCGATGTAACCGGCATTGCCCCAGGTGGAGCCGTTGATCGGATTCCATTTCCAAGCCTTGGCACCGGATTCACCGGTAAGGACTTTCACGGCAGGATCGAGGTCAGCCGGCACATAGACGTTGACCATGCTTTCAAAAAACACGACGGAAGCATCCTGGTTGATGGTGGAAACACTAAAGGGCTGGTTCGAATCAGCACCGCGGCGGGGCGTGATGTTGAAGACGCCGGAAGCGCCGGTGGCCAGAATGTTCTTTGAACCGTCCGATTTTTGGTTGAATACCTGAACGGTCCGGGCGGGCGACGTATGGTACTTGATGTAGTTACCGTCGGACTGGGGCTGGGTGCAGGCGGCATCGGCGTACTGGCCGTCGATGTGGAAAGCGCTCTGGAGGTCACTGGACGCAATCGGGGCGGTCTCATCAGGTCCCTGAATCACCACGGGTTCGCAAGAAGCGAGCAGGATACCCGCAAGGGCGAGGATTGAGAAGTAAAATATTTTCTTCATGACGTATAATATCTAAGGTAAGATCTGCTACCAGCCCGGGAAGTCGAACTGGGAACCCCAGCCTTCGTTCTGGGTGAACTTGTACTGCTCGCCTGCACCGGCAGACAGGGAAATCTGGCTGCTCGGAATCGAAACGAAGCCCTTGGTCGCGGTATAACGGTTGCCGTAGCCGCCATTGTACTTGGAAGCATGGTTGGTTTCTTCCACGCCGTTGTTCCAAACCTTCACGCCTTCCTGTTTGTTGAGGGCGGAGACCGCATAACTCTCACCATAACGGCGTATGTCGTTGAAGCGGACGCCTTCGAAAGCGAGTTCCCAGCGACGTTCATTACGCAGGTTTTCGTCGTTCAGCGGTTTGCTGGGCAGGCCGGCGCGGGCGCGGACCCGGTCGAAGGAGGCCTGGCTGCCGTTGATTTCGGCGTCCATCAGAAGCACTTCGGCGAAGCGGATCATCACCATGTCGTTGACGCTGTTGAGCTGGAAGTTGTCTTCATTGCCGCTCGACCAGGTCAGTTCGGGGAACATCACGTTAGTGAAGCTCTTCATATATTTGCCCTGATCTTCGCTCCAAGCCATGACAGGCATGATCTTGGTCTGGTAGAAGCCACTCTCCTGGATGTTGGCGTCACCGCCGAACTTGTAGGTGCTGCTGAATTTCTCAACCGGGATGATGGAAGCGTCCAGACGGGCGTCGTTCGGCTCCAGAGCCTTCCAGTCAGAGACCAGCGAAGGGTTGACCGGGCACATGCCCCAGCCGACGCCGAACGGCATGCATTCGCCGTTGTCAAGGCTCTGGCCGCGGACGCCCAGGAACAGAGCAGTCTGGTTGGAGTAACCGATGGTGGTGCTCCAGGAAGGCTGGGTGTTGAACTTGATGATGAACATCGCCTCAGGGTTGCGGGCGCCGTCGTCCTCGACCCATTTGTAGCCTTTGCCATACCAGGGGTTCTTCACATCGTTGATGGAGCAACGGTTGGTATAGGCCCAGAGGTTGTGGTAGTCGCTCACAAGGGTGTAGCCGGAGTTCTGCACGCAGTCGGAGATGTAGGAACCAACTTCGGACTTGCTGATCTTGGTGCCTTCCGCGATGCTGATGCCGATGGCTTCGTTCTCATAGGCCGGAAGGGTAATCTCGTTCAGACCGTAGAAGCCGGAAGCGAACAGATAGGCACGGCCCATGAGGGCTTCCGCGCAGTACTTGTCCACGTGGCCGTCGCCGCTGGCCTGCTTGGCGGGCATGATGTCGGCAGCAATCTTGCAGTCTTCGATAATCTGGCCCCAGAGGGCTTCACCGCTGATCTGCGGCTGGGTAGGATCCGCCTGGGAGGTGACAGGGCAGGGGATGTTGCCGAACATCGAGGCGAGTTCGTAGTAATACCAGGCACGGAGGAAGAAAGCCTCGCCCATGTATTGGTTGAGTTCCGCGACGCCGCAGTTGGGCATGGCCTCGATGGCTGCGTTCGCCCGGGCAATGCCTTTGTAACGGTTCACGTAGAAATCATTGTACATGTCGGTACCGAAGTTGAGCAGGAGGTCTTCTGCCTGCATCGTCTGGTCGTTCTGGCCACCGCCGCCGAGTGCGTCGTCGGATGCCGCCACGGACCACAGGAAGTGGTTGACATGGACATTGGTTCCGATGGCGACATTTAGGTTGTTGTAGATGCCGGCAAGCATCTGTTCTGCGTCGGTCGCATTCACCGGGAAGTTGCTGCTGTCTTTCGACCAGTAGTTGGTGGTGTCGAGGAAGGACTCACACGAAGCGAAAGAGAGCACAAGAGCGGCCATTGCCGCGAGTTTGAATATCTTTTTCATATCCGTCATCCGAATTAGAATTTAAGATTGAGTCCGACGATCAGGCCCTTGGCCTGCGGATAGTAACCCAGATCGATGCCTTTGGCCCATCCGTCAAAGCCGGAGGAGGAACCTACCTCAGGGTCAAGACCCTTGAACTTGGTGAAGCAGAATGGATTCTGGGCCTGGACATAGAGACGGCACTGGCCGAACGGAGCATCTTTCCAAAGACGCTTGAAGTCATAGCCGAGCGTGACGGTCTGGATGCGGAAGAAGTCAGCATCTTCGATGAAGATGTCGGAGTTGTTCATGAAGTTGTAGTTGGTACCGGCAACCAGACGGGGATAGTGGTTGGAAGTACCTTCACCGTGCCAGTAGTTGTACACTTCGGTGGTGTAGTTGTTCCACTGGCTGTCGGAGTAACGGCGGTAAGCCCGGAAAACCTGCTGGCCGAACATGCCGTAACCGCTGACTGCCAAGTCGAAGCCCTTGAAGTAGATCGAGAAGTTCACACCGAGGTTGAAGTCCGGGTTCGGGTCGCCGGTCATCGTCTTGTCGGCGTCGTTGATCACGCCGTCGTTGTTCAGGTCAGCGAACTTCAAGTCACCGGGGACGATATTGTCGACAATGGTACCCTTGCCTGCCGCCTTCCAGGCGTCGATCTCATCCTGATTCTGGAAGACTCCTTCGGACTTGTAGGTCCAGAAGTAGCCAATCGGGAAGCCGACCTGGGCGCGGTACATCTCGGCGATACCCTGGACGACATTGCCCTGGCCATGGATGATACCTTCGTCGTTCGCAATCCGGGTGACGATGTTCTTGTTGTAGGCACCGTTCACACCGATATTGTAGGAGAAGTCCTGGCTGCGGGCGTCGTTCCAGTTGAGGGCGAGCTCGACACCGGTGTTGCGCACGTCACCACCGTTGATGTACGGGGCGTTGGCGCCGAAGTGACCCATGATCGGGGCGTTGACCAGCCAGTCTTTGGTATCTTTCTGGTACCAGTCGAAAGCGATGTTCAGGCGGCTGTCGAACATGCGGGCGTCGAAACCGAGGTCAAGCTGCTGGGAAGTCTCCCAGGTGATGTCGGGGTTGGCCAGCTTGTCGGCATAGGCGCCGGTACCGGAGTTCGTAGCGGTAGGGCCGGTATAGAAGGAATAACCGCCATCTGCAGCACCGACCGAAATCGTGGACAGATACTGGAAGTTGGAAATGTTGCAGTTACCGTTCTGGCCCCAGCTGCCGCGGAGTTTGAGGAAGTTGACTACGTTCCTGTTCCACCAGGACTCATTGGAGACCACCCAGCCGGCGGAGACCGAAGGGAAGGTACCCCAGCGGCGGCCGCGCATGAAGTTGGAGGAGCCGTCGTGGCGGAGGATCAGGGAGAGCATGTAGCGTTCGTCATAGTTGTAATTGATACGGCCGAAGAAGGAAACCAGGCCGCTGTCACCCCAAGTAGAACCGGAAACATCGGTCAACGAAGGATCGCCTGACGTGTTGCTCACGTAGGCGTACTTCCACTGGTTGGGCCAGAGGACGCTGCTGTTGCCAGCACCGACATCTTCGCCGAAACCGCTGTGCTCGAGGGTGTTACCAATCAGGGCGTCGAAATTGTGACGGTCGCCGAGGGTAAATACGTAGTTGACGGTGTTTTCCCAAGACCAGTTCCAGCCGGCACCTGCGCTCTGGCTGACATTGTCCACATCGGAGAACGCATAGTTGGTCAGTTTATAGGAAAGACCATACTGGCGGTAGGTGTAGGAACTCATCTTGTAGTTGAACTGGCTCTTCCAGACCAGGCCCTTGATGGGCTGGATGCGGAGGTTAGCCGACATGTTGAGGCCATAGTTGTGACTCTCGTTGTTGCCGCGGGAAGAGTAGACCATGGCGGCGATCGGGTTGCCGGTGTACGGATCGAGATCCCAGATGCCGCTTTGACTCAGCCAGTCGTATTCCGTGTAGCTGCCGTCAGGCTGGTAGACAGGAACCATCGGGTTGGCCGAGAGCATGGAGAAGATATCGTTCCAGTAGTGGTTGCCGGTACCGATACCGCTCTTCGTGCTGGTGGTGAAAGACAGATTCTCGCCGAAGGTGATGACGTCGAGGTCGCCACTGCGCCAGAGCACGTGGTCCGAGTTGATACGGGCCGTCAGACGCTTGTAGTTGGAAGCGACAGGCTTGCCGAAGATACCTTCCTGGTCGGTGTAGCTTACACCCATCGAGAACTTGGAGATGTCCGAACCACCGATGATGTTGACGGCGTGGTTCGTGTTGGGGGCATTCGAGTTGCGGATTGCTTCAAGCCAGTCCGTTCCAACGAAGGAACCGTCCTTGATGCTGTTGTAGAGGGCCGGATTCAGGGTGTTGACCCAGTCGATGGGGTCTTTGCCCATATTGAAATTGACCTGGTCCTGAATGTTCATGTACTGCCGGGCATTCAGGAGCTGGGGCATCTTCTGGACGTTCTGCACGCCGTAGAAGCCGTCATAGGTGACGGTGATCTTGCCGCTCTTGCCCTGCTTGGTGGTGATCAGGATGACACCGTTTGCACCACGTGCACCGTAGATGGCGCAGGAGGCGGCGTCCTTCAGGACGTCGATGCTTTCGATGTCGGACGGGTTGAGCGAGTTGATGTCACCGCCCGTCACACCGTCGATCACGTACAGAGGAGCATAGGAACCGGTGGTACCCATACCGCGGATGTTGACATTGTAGCCGGAACCCGGCTGTCCGTTGGAGCTCATGATGCTCACGCCAGGCGTGGACGACTGCATGGCTCCGAGGGCGCTGGTGGTGTTGAGCTTGGCCAGCTCTTCACCTTTGACCTGGACGGTGGAACCAGTCACGAGCTTCTTTTTCTGGACGCCGTAACCGACCACCACGGTTTCTTCGAGAAACTCAGCGTCTTCCTCCAGGAACACGTCGAAAACCGTGCGGTCTCCAATCGGGATCACCTGGGTCTTGTAGCCGATGGATGAGATTTCGATCGTCGCGCCCGGTTTGACGTTCAGTACGAAAGTACCATCCATGTCGGTCGAGGCACCATTTTGGGTGCCGCTTTCAATGACGCTTGCTCCGATAACGGGGCCGTAGGTGTCGGTGACCGTACCGGTAATCCGGACGGTCTGCGCCAAGGCGGCCACGCCGAAGAGCAGGAGCGTCAAGGTAGCAAAAAATTTGCTTTTCATGGGTTGGAAGGTTGGTTAATAATAAGTTGTGGTTAAATAATATAGTTTCTTGCCTTCGCGCGTTAACATGTGCGCGCAATTAAACGCATAAAGGTAAAAATTATTCATCAAACATCCTAAGATGGCTCGGTAGGATGTCTGAAAAGTATCGGTAATTGGATGGATTGTATTATTTTACCTGTCGGCGTTGCTGTCCCGGTTCCGGGATTTACGGGCTATAGGGTTGCAGGATGGCGTCTTTGGTCCGGGGCATCGTCCACCGCGGGAGGGAGCGGTCTTTTCCGTCGGACAGCCCCATCCAATAAAACGCCGCTACGCCGCTGGCTTTGGCTTTGGTGGAGAAATAGTTGGTAAAGCGGACGTTGGCCTCGCTGTCTTCGGATGTGCCGCCGCCCCACTCCCCGATGATGACCGGCACGCCAAGCCGTTTCTGCAAGTGGGTGCTGACGTTGGTAAACAGTCGGTCGATGTCTGTTTTCTGTTCCTCGAACTTGACCGCCTCCCAGTAGCTGTGCACCTCCACGGCAAGATGTCCCGGCGCTTCCGGAATCTGGAGTTGCGCCAGCGGTTCCTTCAGATGGGAGTTCCATGTTCCGTCGCCGCTGCAGGCGCCGTAGGTGTTGATGACGAGGTTCCGCATGGCGTTGTTGCCTCCCGTTGCACGGACGGTCTCGACAAAGAGGCGGGCGTATTGGTTGATGCCGCGGTAGGCCGATGCCGCTATGCCGGCGTCATAACGGGTGGGCGACGCGAAAGAAGCGAAGCACCAGGAGTCCAGCGGGTCCAGCATTTCATTGTAGGACTCGAAGAGCAGTTTCTCGCCATAATCGCGGAAGGTCGTTGCAATCTGCTGCCAAAGGGATTGGTATCGGATTTTGGCAGCGGCAAAACCTTCGTCGGAAGCCACCAGCCAGGCCGTATCATCGGCACCGGTGTCGTGGTGGACGTTCAGGATACAGTACATCCCTTCCTCGATAACATAATCGACCACCTCCTTGACCCGGGCCATCCAGGCTGCATCCACCTCAGTCCCGACCCAGGTGGTAGGATCCCATTTTTCGTTGTCGTGAAGGATGATCGTGCCCATGTGCGGATACCAGGTTACCGGTATCCGGATTGCCCCGAATCCCGTGACCTTGAACATGTGGATCAGTTCCCGGGTGGTCAGGGGCTGCCCCCAGGCAGTTTCGTAGTCTTTGGGCGTACGTCCGGACCAGGCTTCGATCCACATGTGGTCGAGGCTTCCGCTGTGGCTGTCGAGGGTGTTGCCCAGATTCCATCCGGCCCCCATGTGCAGCACGGCATCCGCTGCGGATTCGAAGGCGGTTCCGACAGGTTCCGGATCCGGTTTGGGCGCAGGCGGTACGCTCCCTTCATCATCCGGGATACAACCGGCCAGAAAGAGATATGCCAGCAGGAAATACAGCCAGGCGTGGGGGCGCATTGTTACTGATTCTCGGTTTGCTCAGCAAAAGTACGGAAATAATCGAGACAAACATCCCGCCAGCGGGCAGCATCTTGTTCGTTCTGTTCCAGCAGTGCACTGACCTGGGCATGTCGTCGCGCGTTCACGTAGGGTTTCATTCCGGCCCAGACTGCCCGATATTGCCGCACCTGTTCCACGCCCCGGCTATAATGCTGTTGCAATTCCTCCCAGAGCGTGAGGCCGGAGTGCATCCGATAGTCCCAGGGAACATGGTGGAACCAGAGCAGCAATTCTTCGGGACACTCTTCCAGCGAGTTGAAGCGGTCGGCGAGCGGTGGGTTATACTGATCGACGGCGCCGGATCCCGTTTCCCGGGTGCGGTCGAATCCGATACCGTCCGGTCCGGCCCGGTGGTAATAGGCGGGCAACCAGTCTTCCCGGGCGCCAGGCACGCGGCAGGCCGGATCGGGGCCGAAATGGTGCTCCCAGGCAAACAAGTGGTGCAGCCCCAGCGGCATCATGTAATCGACGCAGGCTTCGCGTGAAGAGAGCATGACGGCTTTCATCGGCTCGATGAAATGCCGGGTGAAACGCTTGTTTGAGATCAGCAGCGGTTTGGGGAAAGTGATCCGCAGCCACTCTTCGGCAATCTGTTCGCTGGACAGCGCGGGATTCCAGGCCAGACGCCCGAACGCATACCAGTTGGCTTGGTTGAACAGGTTTCCGCACCAGTCGGGACTCTGTCCCACGTTGGCCACGCCTGCGATGGCCGAAACCGGCGCCGAAGACGTGAGGGCCGCCACGGTGGAACCGGGTCCGTCCCGGTACGTATCGGACTGCAGGCATTCTTCCCACAGGGGAGCCAGAAAAACCAGGGAAGAGGCCTGGCCCAGGTATTCCATGGTAATTTGGAGTTCCGGAGAAACCGAGGTCGCCAGCATGCCGCCGAACAGTGGGCTGAACGGTTCCCGGGGCTGGAAATCCACGGGACCGTTTTTAACCTGGATGCTTACGTTGGAACGGAATTGGCCATCCAGCGGCACGAATTCGTCGTAGGCCTGGCGGGCCCTGTCCAGGCTGTTCGGGGCATAGACGAACGCCCGCCAGAGGAGGATGCCGCCGTGCGCGTCAAGCGCGTCGGCCAGCATGTTGGCGCCCTCCGCATGGGAGCGGCCGTAGTCTTGTGGACCGGGTTGTCCTTCACTGGAGGCTTTCACCAGGAAGCCTCCAAAATCGGGAACCAGGGCGTAGATCTCGTCTACTTTCCCGGCCCACCAGGCTATGACACAGGGATCCAGCGGATCGGCCGTAGATAGTCCGCCCAAAGTGGCGGGGGAGGCGAAGTTGACCGACAGGTAAACCCGGATTCCATAAGGGCGGAGGATGTCGGCAATGCCGGCTACCCGTCGCAGATGCCATTCATCGAGGATGGCGGGGGCGGCGTTGACGTTGTTGAGGACGATGCCGTTGATGCCCAGTTTCTGGTTCAGCCGGCCGTACCGGTCGATCCGGGACACGGGAATCTCTTCCTCGGTCCAGCCCCAGATGGAGGGACCTGCATAACCGCGTTCCACGGAGTCGTCCAGATTGTCCCAATGGTCCAGGATGCGGTAGGCATAAGTCGGGCTGCCCTCCAGCGGAACCGTAGCGTCCAACCAGAGAAGGTCGCTTCTCCCTGAGCAGGAATGCAGAGGGAGAAGCAGACACAAACAACCCAATAAACTTAATTTAATCCAAACCATCCATCACGCTGATCGTTCCATCCTGGTTATAGTTCAATTCGCAGACTTTCAGGCTGCGGAGCCATGTCTTACCGCCTGAAGGGACACTGTCGTGGTGGAATAGCCACCACTTGCCGCCGTATTCCACAATACTGTGGTGCGTGGTCCATCCCACTACCGGCGTCAAAATGACGCCCTGATAGACGAATGGGCCGTAGGGGTTGTCGCCGATGGCGTAGCAAAGGCGGTGTGTATCCCCGGTAGAGTAGCTGAAGTAATATTTTCCGTTGTATTTGTGTACCCAGCTTGCTTCGAAGAATCGACGTTCATTGTCGCCGGCCTTGAGCGGCTGTCCGTCCCGGTCGAGAATCACCACCGGGCGGGGCGCTTCGGCGAATTCCAGCATGTCGTCCCGGAGCAGGGCTACGCGCGGCGGAATGGCAGGTTCGTCATCGGCCGGGAAAGTGGATCCCGTATCCAAGGCCTTGTTGTCGCGGTAACGTTGCAGTTGGCCTCCCCAGATGCCGCCGAAGTAGAAGTAATGCTTTCCGTTGTCCTCAAACACGCACACGTCGATGGAGTAACTGCCGATCATGGGCGCCGGCTGCGGGATGAACGGCCCCTCCGGCCTGTCTGCGACAGCCACGCCGAAGCGGAAAATGTCCGTCTTGTCCTTGGCCGGGAAATAGAGATAGTACTTGCCGTTTTTCCGGGCTACGTCGCAGTCCCAGAGCTGACGTCCCGCCCAGGGAATATCTTCCAGCCGGAGAATCACACCGTGGTCCTTGACGGGAGATGTCATGGGATCCGGACCTTCCAGGGAGAGCACGTGATAATCATTCATATCGAAGTGGCTTCCGAAATCATCTTCCGGAACGCCGGACTCCCAGTCGTGGGAAGGGTAGATGTATAGCTTGCCGTCGAAGATGTGGACGGAAGGGTCGGCCATATAGTCGGCCGGGAACAGGTATCGCTTACTCATGGAGATAGGTGTTGAGGAAAGGTTTCAGTTCATAATCGCGGTCCACCCAGAGCGGAGCATCCTTCCTTCCGGGGATGGGCCAGCCGTTTTTCCAACTGTCTGAATCGCAGACGCCCCAGAGATTGATGCGTCGGATGACGTCGGCGTTCCGGAGGAACATGTCCAGGAAAGCGGACATGCGGGTGTTCCAGGCCGTAAAGACTTCTTCCGGGTAGTTGCCCCGATACGGGTCAACCTTCTCCAGAAACGCTTCCCGGGTCTCCGGATTCCGCATCGCCTCGAAGAAGCTGACTCCTCCGATGTCGGCGCTTTGAGTGACGGAAGGGAGGATGCTCATGTCCAGTTCCGTGATACAGACGTCCAGGCCGGTTTCTTCCTTTACCCTGCGGATATGGCGTTCGTAGAGATTCAAATTGGGATAGTCCATGCCGACGTGGCCTTGAAAGCCGACCGCATCGATCCGGATGCCCTGCTCCTGAAGCTTTTTGACCATCTCGATGACCGTGTCCAGTTTCTTGGGTTCGTGCATGGAGTAGTCATTGTAGTACAGCTCGCAGGAAGGATCGGCCTCCTGGGCGCACTGGAAGGCCCAAGGGATGAAATCCTCTCCCAGAATCTCCCAGAACGGGCTTTGGCGGTAGGAACCGTCTTCCAGGATGGCCTCATTCACGACATCCCAGCCTTTGATACGGCCTTTGTAGCGCGTAACGACCGTCGTGATGTGCTGTTTCATCCGTTCTTTGAGCAGTTCCGGGGAAATCAGTTTCCCGTCTTTGTCATAGCAGAAGTCGGGCGTGCACTGGGAATGCCAGATCAGGCAGTGCCCATAGACAGCCAGTCCGTTTTTCTCGCCGAAATCCACGTAGCGGTCGGCCAGGGTCCAGTCGTACTGGCCGAAAACGGGCATGATCTCGGCGCTTTTCAGGCAGTTTTCCGGCTCAATGGCGGAAAAGTGCCTGACCAGGACGGAGTCGCCCCGGGAATCTGTTCCCAGGATCTGTGCCTGGTTCACCGCGGCGCCGAGGATGAATTTCCCTTCAAAAACTGTTTTCAGGGTCTGCTCTGCGGGCGCGCAGGATGCCGCAAGCAGGACCGATACGATCAGTAAGAAACGTTTCATAAGGCTCTTGATTCTATTTCACGGTTGATCTGGTCCATGCGCTCGTCAGAAAGCTCATACTTGGAGATAATCCAGATGGCGAGGAGCAGGAGAATGGCGGGAATGACACAGACCAGCCACAGGATACCCTGCAGGGCCAGCGGGGTCTGTTGGGATGCCTCGGCATTGAATCCTACCCAGGCCAGTACCAGACCGGGCACCACGCCGCCAAGCGCCATGCCGGCCTTGAAGAAGATACCTGTCAGGGCGTTCACGATGCCCGCGATGCGTTTGCCGGTGGTGTATTCGCCATAAGCGATCACTTCCGGCACCAGGGCCCACATGTAGCCGGTAGCTACGATGATGCCCGTGGATTTGACGAACTGGGCGATGCACAGCAGCACGAAGTTGCTCTTCGTGGCCGGGATGGATACGAAGGTGTACATCATGGCCATGCCCAGGATTGCGATGCCCAGGAAAAGATAGAACATGCCTTTTTTGCCGATCTTCCGTTTGATGGCGGGTACCAGCGGCATGAAGATGAAGGCCGGAATAGTTCCCAGCCACATGAACAGGGTGGTGAGCAGGGGCGTCGCTCCTACATTGTAGCTCATGAAATAGGCGTCCGCCGCATTGCCCACACTCATCATGGCGAAGGCGGTTACGAAGAAGAATGCGAGCACGCGGAGCGGCTTGTTGCGCACGAACTCCATCCAAAGGTCGCTCACCTTGACCTTGGAAGCCTCTTTCTGGTCCATCACGACGCGCTCCTTGCATTGGGAGAAGCAGAAGAACAGCAAGACCAACCCCGCGAGCGCAAAGAGGGTCATGGTAACGAACCAGGCGGGAGCGGCCTCCGGGTTGTTGTAAACGGCGACGCCGTCGACCTTGGGGGCGAAAATAGCGATGATCAGGGGGAGTGATTTCACGCAGAGAGCCCCCAGGTTGGCCATGAACATGCGGGTGCTGGTAAGAATCGTGATCTCATTGGTGTCGCGTGTGAGCGACGCGTTCAGGGCGCCGTAGGGGACATTCACCAGCGTGTAGCACATGGACATTCCCACGTAAGTAATATAGGCATAGAGCAGGGAGCCACTGAAGCCGTTCCAGAAGCAAAGAATGGCCAGTCCGACCAGCGGAATGCCTCCCAGGATGAGCCAGGAGCGGTATTTGCCCCACTTGGGATTGCCCTTGTCCACCAGGGTGCCCACCACCGGGTCCCAAAGCACGTCCACCAGACGGACGATCAGGAACATCACGGCGGCCACGTCCGGATTGAGACCGAACACGTTGGTATAGTAGAAAAGGAGCCAGATACTGATGGTCTGATAGATCAGGTTCTGGGCCATGTCTCCGGCCCCGAAACCGATCCGCTGCAACCAGCTCAGCTTGTAAAAGCCTTTTGCCTGCGAAGTCTGTGTATTCATGGTCTAGATGATAAGATTACATTCGTGGTTCTGTGGCCGACCGTGGCCTTGTCCTGCGGGTGGATGTCGTTCCATTCGCCCAGGTCGGCGTTGGGGACGAGATATACGCCGGCAACTTTTTCGGCCGTGCGCCGCTGCTCTTTCTGGACACGGTTCCATCCCCAATCATAATCGGTGAGTTCCGAGTGTTCGAATGCGGCCAGCTCAATAATGTAAAAAGGAAGATCCGGCGTGGATAGTTCCTCCCTTCGGGTTTGGACGAGCGTCTCGAGCAGTGTGCCGTAATGCGCGGCGTTGCCGCAGTTGCTTTCGCCCTGATACCAGATGAAACCGGCAAAGGCGAAATCCTTGAGCGGCGCCTCCATGGCGTTGTACAGGCCCGCAGGTTTGTACTGGAGAAACACTTGGGATGGGCGGGGCGGCATCCTTCGTCCGGCCTTGTGCTCCCATCCCTTGAGCAGGGACACTGTCCCGCCGGGCGTCTCCAGGCTATACTGTTTGTCCGGAACGAAACCGGCAGGATTTCCGCCACAGGCATAGAGGTGGATCTCCACCGTATTGGTTCCTACCTTGAGCACCCCTTCCGGGACCGGATACTTGCGGGGCGGATACATATAAGTGGTATTGCCCACGTACTGCCCATTGACGAAGGTGGAATCCGCATCGATCATCGCACCCAGGTGCAGGATGGACGCGCCCGTCCACCCATCGGGAAGGGTGAAGCTGCGGCGGAGGAGATGGCTTCCGTAAATATTCTCTCCCCGGGCATCCTTCGCCCAGGACTGGGAGAAGATGTCCACGCTTTTCCACTTCGCATTCCTGTTCTCCGGCAGTGCGTTGTGCGCGTTCTGCCAGTCGGAATACAGGGTGGCGTTGAAGTGATTGATACTGTCTAGTTTTCCGGGCTCGCGCAATTGATTCAGTTCCTGCAAGGCGTAGTCTTCCAGCACATCTTCGCGCAGCCAGGCCTCGATGGGCGAACCGCCGACCGATACGTTGACCATTCCTACGGGGATGCCGGTTTCTTCCGTCAGATAGCGGGCCGTGAAATAGCAGATGGCACTCCAGGACAGACCGGTGCGTTCGCTGTCCAGCACCTGCCAGGTACAAGCCGGCAGGTCTTCACGGGGACCGTCAAAGTCGTAGGCCAGCGGGACACCCAGGTAGCGGACGTTCGGATTGGCATAGTCCTTAATCTCCTCAGCGACGGCATCGAGACAGCGCTCTACCGGAAGCTCCATATTGGATTGCCCGGAGCAGAGGAATACGTCGCCCACCAGAATATCTTCCAGCGCGGTGTCGTTGATGGTCAGGACGTAGGGTCCGCCTGCCGGCGTGGCAGGGAGTAATGCCCGCCAGAAACCTTCCGCGTCAGCCTTTACGCGTACTTTCTTACCCTGCCATAAGACTGTTACCTTCGCACCGGGCTGCGCCGTGCCCCAGACCGGAACCGGGCGGTCTCGCTGAAGCACCATATGGTCGGAAAACACATGGGGGAGGGTAACGGGACTCCGGCTGCAGGATGCCAGGAGTACGAAAAGGGCTGCAAAGAGGATTTTCTTCATAGTACAAAATTATCAAAAAGGCCCCTCGGAAGGGGCCAGGATTGTTTCAGCGGTTTTCAAAAATGTATCAAGACTGTCGGTCTCGTTACAAATTGTTTCAAAATGGGAACAATCATGCGTCAGACGCCGCTGAAGCTGGAAAAACCGCCGTCCACGGGGAGGACGACACCGGTGATGAAGGAGGCTGCCGGGGAGCAGAGGAACTGGGCCGCGCCGTTGAGTTCGGTAATGTCTCCGAAGCGTTTCATGGGCGTTTTAGCCAGCACTTTCACAGATCGTTCTGTCAGGGTACCGTCAGGATTCAGCAATGCGGCCCGGTTCTGCTTCCCGATGAAGAAGCCGGGCGCCAGGGCATTGACACGGATCTTTTCTCCGTATTTGGTGGCCATCTCCGCCGCCAGCCACCGGGTGAAGTTCGAAACGGCACTTTTGGCGGCGCCATATCCGGCAACGCGGGACAGAGCGTCATACGCAGCCATGGAAGAGATGTTCAGAATACATCCTTCCTGTTGGGCGGCGAAAAACCGGGCAAAGACCCGTGTAGGGAAAACGGTGCCGTTGAGGTTCAAGTCCAGGACTTTCTGCCAGTCTTCCGTTTTCATCTCGTAGAAATGCTGGTTGGGCATGATGGTGGCGCCGGGTACGTTGCCGCCGGCCACGTTCACGAGGATGTCCACACGGCCCAGCCGGGCGACGATTTCGGCAGCAATTGTTTCAAGGCTGTCCGTGTCGAGCACGTTGCAAGCGTAGGCGACCGCATTCGGCCCCAGGGAGGCCAATACTTCAGAAACTTGTTCTTCCCGGTGGACCAGGGCCGCGACGATGGCTCCTTCGGCAGCAAAATGGCGGGCGATAGAGCCGCCCAGGACGCCGGCTGCGCCCGTGATTACCGCGACTTTTCCTTCGATGGAATAAAGGGTATTCATATCAGTTCGTTTTCAATTTCGTTCCGGACGGCGGCCATCATTCCCTCTACCTGTCCCAATGCCAGCATACGGCCATGGAAACTGTATCCGGCATTGTATCCGCGGTCTCCCAGCATATTCTTTCCATGGTCCACACGCATGGGAAGGGCCGGGTTGGCCTTTTCAAAGATGCGGATGAGTTCCACCAAGTGCGCCCTTCCACGCGTATGGGGCGCTTCGATGAAGTTTCCGCCAGGCAGTACGTCACAACTTCTCAGGTGGACGAAGTGCGTACGTGCGGCAAACTGTCGAGCCATGGGTACCAGATCGTTGTGTGCGCCGGCCGAAAGGCTGCCGGCACAGAAGGTGAGCCCGTTGTGCGGATTGTCCACCGCTTTCAGGAACCACGCGATATCTTCGGCCGATGTCACGATTCTGGGCAGCCCCAACACCGGCATGGGCGGATCATCCGGATGGACGCACAGGTTCACGCCGTACTGCTCGCACACGGGCATGACGGCGGAGAGGAAATAACGCATGTTTTCCCGCAAGTCATCCCGGGTCATCCCGCGGTATTTTTCCAGCAGTCCGCGGAAGATGCCCACGGGGTCCGTATCTTTTTCGGAAATGTTCCCGTTCACGAAACCTTGTGTCTTGACAATGATGTTCTCGACCAGCCTCCTGCGGTCTTCCGGCGAGGCGGCGCTGTCCAGTTCATGCACCCGTTTGCGCACTTGCGGTGAATAATCTGCTTCGGCGTGCTCCCTTTGCAGGATACAGATGTCGAACCAGGCGAATTCAGCCATGTCGAAGTACAGGCTGGTGGTGCCGTCCGGCCAGGGATGCTCCAGGTCCGTGCGGATCCAATCGATGACCGGCATGAAGTTGTAGCAGACCGTCCGGATTCCGCATTTTCCCAGATTCTCCAGACTCTGGATATAGTTCTGGATCAGGCCGTCACGCTCGGGACCCGCATATTTGATGGCTTCGCTCACGGGCAGGCTTTCCACGACGCTCCATCGGAGGCCGGCAGCCTCGATGAAATCCCGCAGTTCCTCAATGGCAGCTGCAGGCCAGACCGCTCCGTTGGGAATGTCGTGCAGTGCCGTCACGATGCCTTCCACACCGATCTGCCGGAGCATGGACAGCGTAATGCGGTCTTTTCGTCCGAACCAACGCCAAGTCTTGATCATACTTCAAACAATTTGTCCAGGGTTTCCCGGTCCGTGACATCCGAATACTTGGCAACGAACTCTTTGGGTGCCATGCCGAAATAACTCCGGAAGGAATTGGAAAAATAAGAGGGAGTGGAGAAGCCGACCCGGTAGGCAACTTCGGAGATGTTTACCTTGTCGTGGACAAGCAGGTACGCTGCCTGTTTCATGCGGGTCGATTTGATGAAGCTCGAAGGGGAGATGCCCAGTGTCTCCTTGAGTTTGCGGTTCAGGTGGACGCGGCTCATGCCGACTTCCCGGCTCAGGTCGTCCACCCCGAATTCCGGATTGTCGAGGTTGCGTTTGACGACCTCCATCACCCGGTCTTTTAGGCTGGTTCCTGCCGAGGCGACCTTGACTTCGTCGTAGTCGTATTTCGCACCGCCGGAGTACTTCCCACGCAGGGTGTCTCGGGAACTGATTACCTGGGCGATGGAACTTCGGAGCAGATCGATGGACAAGGGTTTGGAGAGGAAGCGGTCGGCACCGCTGTCGATGCTCTCCAGATGGCTCGATTCATCGGTGGAGGAGGTAAGGATGATCACGGGGATGTGGTTCGTAACGGGATTGTGCCGGATCTTGCGGCACAGTTCCATGCCGTCCATGCCGCTCATGACCAGGTCTGTGACGACGACGTCAGGCTGTGTGGCCGAGATATCCGCCCAGGCCTCCTGGGCGCCCGGGAACGTTTTCACGTTGTACAGGGAACGGAGTTCTGCCAGCAGGTAGTCGCGGATTTCAGAGTCGTCGTCCACGATAACGACGTTCCGTCTGGATTTGACGATCTTGTCCGATGCCTCGGCTGTGGGGGAGAAGGCGATGTCCTCCGTGCTGCGCACAAGGTCTTCCGGCGTCGTCCGCTTGGTATAGAGGTCTTTGTGGTGCGACGTGGCAGACATTTCCTCCGCGGTCAGGTGGGCGTTGCCTACGGGCATTACCACTGTGAAGCACACGCCGTCCTCCGTATTGGCCGCAGTGATCACGCCATGGTGAAGTTCCACCAGCATCTTGGTCAGGCTCAATCCCACGCCACTGCCCATCTTGGCATCCAGCACGTCACTTTGGAAGAAACGCTCGAAGACTTTTTCCAGGTCGGGCGTATCGATGTGCGAGCCGCTGTTGGTAATGGTCATCTTGACCAGCGAAGCGACTTCCGGCATCAGGGTTTCGCGGTTGTCTTCCGGTGCCGATATGCCGATTTCGATGTGGCCGCCATCGGGCGTATGCTTGAAGGCGTTGGACAAGAGGTTGAAAACGATCTTGTCGAAGTTCCCCTGGTCGATCCACAGGTTCATCACCTCGGCAGCCGGATTCAGGCTCAGGTTGATGTTGCGCGTCACCGCCATATTGTCGAACGACTGCATGATGTCCCGGATGAAATAAACGATGTCGGTTTCCAGGAAATGCAGTCGCATCTTCCCTTCGTCCACCTTGCGCATGTCCATGATCTGATTGACCAGACGCAGGATTCGGAGGGAGTTGCGGTACATCAGGTTGTACAGGTCTTTCTGGTGCGGGTCCTGCTCGGCTTCGCGCATCTGCTTGAGCGGAGACATCAGGAGGGTGAGCGGTGTGCGGATCTCGTGTGAGATGTTGGTGAACATCTTGAGTTTGAGCTCCTTGATTTCAGACATCTCTTTCTCCTGGAGATGCTCGCGATGGCGTTTCAGGTAATACAGGATGAGCGCCAACAGCGCCAGCAGCGCCAGGAAATAGGATGCGATGGCCCCCGTGGTGAGATACCACGGCGGCAGGATGCGGATGGCGATCGACGTAGCGGAAAACTCCTCGGGAGTGCCGTCGAAATAGGCTTTCACCTGCAGGTTGTAACGTCCGGCCGGAAGATTGGTGTACGAGGCTGTATGGGTGGGCGCAGGCAGGTTAAGCCAGTTCTTGTCGAAGTGGTCCATCTTGCAGGCATACCGGATTCGCTGGGGGTTGGTGTATTCCAGCACGGCGAACTCCAGTGAGAAGGTGTTGGACTTGTAGGGCAGGGTAATGGTGCTGGCTTCCGTGATCGGCTTGTCAAGGATATTGTCCTCCCTGTCCGCATCGAATTCCACCTCTTCATTCAGGACAGTAAGACGGCTGAAGTACAGCGGCGGAACCGGGTGAGTTTTCTGGTTGACCACTTGGGGATAGAAACTGGTGATGCCATTGGTCCCGCCGAAAAACAGCCGGCCGTCGGTGTCCTTGAATGCGGCCCCGAGACTGAATTCATTGCCTTGGAGGCCATCGTAAGCATAGTAGTTGGAAAAGGCCCCGGTATTCGGATCCAGCCGGTTGAGCCCGTCGGAGGTCGAGATCCAGAGCTTTCCGTCCCCCGATTCCAGGATCGCGTCGATGACATTGCTGGAGAGACCGTCAGCTTCAGAATAGACAGTCACCGAGCCCGTAATCCGGTCACAGGCGGAGAGACCTTCGCCGGTCCCGATCCAGATCCTGCCGTCCGACGCTTCGTGGAAACCATACACCCGGGCCTTGACCGCTGCATCCCCGACGTTATAGGAAAGCATTTTTCCCAGCGAAGGGTTGTAGCACATCGGGCCGTTGTAGGTTCCCATCCAGACCATGCCGGAACGGTCGATATACAAGGTGCTGACCCATTTGTTGATGTCTTCCGAAACCTGCCGGATGACTTTCTCTCCGGGGACGGAAATCGTACTCATGCCGGCACCGTATGTACCCGCATAGAGCAGGTCATGTGCCGGATCATAGGCCAGACACGACACATTGGGCGATCCCAGCGCCTGCGAATCCGCAAAATGCCGGAATCCTCCGGATGCGGTATAGGAGAAGATTCCGTCAAGATAGGTCGCGATCCACAGTGTCCCGTGCTTGTCGAAACAGAGTGCCAGGACGGAATCGTTGGTGAGACCGGAGTTTGACGCGTTGAACACCCTTCTCGTGCCGTCCGGCGCGATTCTCATGAGGCCGCCGCCGTCAGTCCCGACCCAGAGCGAACCGTCCCCGGGATTGCGGGCAATGGATGAGACGCTGCCGTATTGCACGCGGGTGTACTCGAATCCGTACATCGAGCGCGGAACGACCAGTACGCCCGTCTGGAATGCGCCGATCCAGATATTGCCTTGGTTGTCCTCCATGAGGGAGTGCACTTTCCATCGGGAAATGTCCTGCGACACCGACGGAATATCGGCTCGTCTGAGTTTGTCCTTTTCCAAGTCGTAAACGCTGAGGCCATTGGCTTCCGTTCCCACTAGGAATGCCTTTTCACCGACTCTTTGCAGGGTTTTGCTGAAGAGAAGCGAGTAGGCCTGGCATTCCCGGGCTTCCGGATCCCTGGACAGGGCCAGGGTATGGGTTGCGGCCCGGTAGATGTACAGGCCGCTCATAGTGGCGACCAGCAAATTGCCGGTGGCGGGGTCTTCTTCAAAGTCTCGGATGAAAGTTTGCGGATCCAGTGTGATTCCCTGGCTCTGCATGGTCTGGCTGTCCACCACCGAAAGGCCGCCGGTCTCGCCGGCAAGCCATACCCAGCCGCGGGAATCCTGAAAAAGCGTATAGACGAAAGGGGAGGGCAGATTCCGGTTCAGGAGTGCTCTGCGCGCCCCTTTCAGACTGTGGGTCAGCGGATCGATGATATAAATGCCATGCTGGGATGTCGCCACCCAGAGTTCCGAGGTTCCGGTACCGGTTTTAACTTCGATGATCGAAGAGATATGCTGCGTGGAACCGGGATAGGCCGGATCCTGGAGATCGACACGCTGAAAGGAACGACTGTCGGGGTCGAAGACCTGCAGGCCCATGGAGGTGCCCGTCCAAAGCGTTCCCCGGCTGTCTTCGAATACAGTCAGGACCAAGTCGCTTGCGAGGGCGTCGGCTTTGTCCCGCCGAAAACGGAAGGTCAGGAAGTCCCGTCCGTCAAAGCGGGCCAGTCCGTTCTCGGTCGAGATCCAGACAAAGCCCCGGCTGTCCTGATAGATCTGATTCACCCGACTGTTGGGGAGGCTGTTTTCCGTCGTATAAAAGCGGGCCAGCTGGGCATTTGCCGTTAAAAACGGTAACATGCACAGCCAGATAGACAAGAGAAGATGTTTCAAAAAGGATAGTTTCGGCAACATGTTACAAATCTATATAAAAAAATTGAAACATCTTACAAGAAAAGAGGCTGGTCGTTCCGGCCAGCCTCCTTACTAGAAAGGGTTTAGGTCTATTTGTAATAGAAGAGTTTCAGTGGCGTGTATCCACTGCCGGTGAAGAGCAGGTGCTGGGCATCCAGCAGGTCGAGAATCGGGTCGCCCTCGAAATTGAGTTCGATGGTGAACGTTCCGTCGCCGTTGTCGCCGATCCGGTCGTTGCCGGTGGAGATGTCCTCGCCGGTCCAGGTGGTGCTCCACCAGCCGGTGGTGATGCGCATCTGCACCCAGTCGCTGCCTTTGGCCGTGAGGTAGAAGGTGCCGTTCTTGATGACCTCCCAGACATCTGCCGGGAACGTGGCGAGGCACTCGTTGTTGGTGTCGTTGCCGTCGAGGCCGAAGCGGTAAACGCCGTTCCAGTTCACTTCGCCAGCCGATCCGTCGCCTTGCCAGAAGACCACTTCCTTAGCGCCGCCACCCTCTTCGACCCAGACCTCTTCTTCGAAGTAGAGTTCCAGCGGGGTATACCGGTCACCGGTGAAGAGTAGATGCTGCTGGTCCAGGAGATCGAGAAGCGCCTGGTCTTCGCTCAGGTTGACCGTGAGGGTAAAGGTACCGTCACCATTGTCCTTCAGGCGTTCATTTCCGGCAAAGATGTCTTCGCCCGTCCAGGTGGTGCTCCACCAGCCGGTGGTGACGCGGATCTGCGGATCCGTGGATTCAAGCAGCAGATAGAAGGTTTCGCTCTTGAGTTTGTCCCAGATATCCTGGGCGAACGTGGCGATACATTCGTTGTTGGAGTCGTTGCCGTCGAGGCCGAAGCGGTACTGTCCGGACCAGCTCACGGCTCCGGCTGAACCGTCGCCCTTCCAGAGGGATGTCTTGACGGTCTCCCAGTGTCCTCCGCCATCGACCCATTCTTGTTCCTCGAAGTAGAGTTCCAGCGGGGTGTATCCGCTGCCGGTCAGGAGCAGATGCTGGTCATCCAGCATGTCGAGAATCGGATCACCTTCGAAGTTGATGGCGATGTAGTAGGTTCCGTCACCGTTGTCAATGATCCGTTCGTTGCCGGTCATGATGTCCTCACCTGTCCAGGTCGTGCTCCACCAGCCGGTAGTGATGCGCATCTGCACCCAGTCGCTACCCTGTGCCAGCATGTAGAACGTGCCGGTCTTGATCTTGTCCCAGACGTCTGCCGGGAATGTGGCGAGGCACTCGTTGTTGCCGTCATGGCCGTCAAGGCCGAAGCGGTAGACACCGTCCCAGTTGGCTGCACCGTGCGAACCGTCATTCTTCCAGATAGTCGTCTTGACAGTCTCCCAATGTCCGCCTTCCGACGCCGGTGTGTAAGACAGTTCCGGCATCTCGAACACTTTTCCGTCGAAGGTAAATACTTTCCCGACAAAGGTCCCTTCATAGACTTTCTTCGGGATGTAGATGATTACGGAGCTGGTGCCCTTGCGGTAGAAACTGGCGTCAGTGATGAGACTCGGATTGCCGTCGGCATCCAGCAGTTCAACGCCGCTGATGAACTCCAGGTCCTTGCCGTAGATGGTCAGCTGTTCGCCGCCCTGGATGCTTTCGCCTGCCTGTTTGGAATAGCCCGAAATCTCGGTTTTGCCCAATGTCATCGGAAGCCTGGACTCCGCCTGGTCATCGGCTGTGCGGAGGATCAGCTTGCCGCCTCCGGCCGAGAAGCCGGCGGGAGCCGTGACCCGGATCATGTCGTCGCTGACCAGCTTGAAACTGGTGACCGTGACGTTGTCGGGAAAGACAATCTCCTTGACATTTGAGAAACCGGAACCATTGATGGTCATCTGGACCCCGGGGACCACCTTGGTCGGGAAAAACACCTTGATGTTCAGCCCGAGGTCTTCCGGAGCATCTATGTTTTCAATACATGCCGATACGCTGCCCAACAGGGCGAAGGTCAGCAATACGCAGAAATAGTTAAAGAGCTTCTTCATGATTACCATCCTTGATTTTGCGTGAGGTTGGGGTTCTTCTTCAATTCAGTCTGCGGGATGGGGTAGAAGTAGTACTTGTCATCCCACTGGCGGTTGACGGTGGTCCGGGTGAGCAGCAGGGCGCTGTTGATGGTCGCCACCTGGACCGTCTTGAAATATTGCGGACCTTTCTTCCAGCGGCGGACATCCCAGAAGCGATGGTTCTCGAAGGCGAGCTCCACCAGGCGCTCCCGCTCGTAGCGTTCAATCCAGGCTTCACCGTCTTCGGTAAACTTCGGCATCTGGATGTCGGCACGGTTGCGCAGTTTGTTGATGGCTTCGTTCGCGGTCATGCCATAGGTGGCGTCGTTGGCGCTGCCCGTGGCGTGGAACACGGCCTCGGCGTAGTCCAGGTAGAATTCGCCCAGCCGGAAGATGATCCAGGTATGCCGGCGTCGGGTCTGGTTGTCAGCCGTGGTGACGCAGGAGCCGTCCACATATTTGCGGAGATAATAACCGGTCGGCGTGGCACCGTATTTCGGGGCAGCGTTGAAGCCCCCGACGAAAGTCTCCATGGCTTTCTGTTGGGCACCGTTGCTGGGCCACAGGTCGCCATTCTTGACCACGGTGAGAGCAAAACGCGGATCCAGGCCCTCATAAGGGTCCACCTCATAGAGGTTGATGTTACCCGGGTAGCGCTGGGCGAAGGTCTGGCCGTTGTCCTGATATTCGTACTGGTCCACGAAACTTTGGGTAGGACAGTTGCCGGAGGAACCGTTCTCGACGCCGACCGGGTAGTTTGCCATCTCGAAGGAGTTGCTTTCGCCCCGTCCGAGACCGAAGATCAGTTCCGGATTGAAGAAGGCATCGTGGCCCCAGAGGGAACCGTAAGCACTGAGTTTCAGTCCCCAGATGTCGGCATTGTCGAGGATGAATTTGCAGGCCTCGGCAGCCTTTTCCCATTTGGTCCTGTCGTTGGAGGGATTGAACAGCGGAGAAGCCGCATAGAGCAGGGTGCGTGCCTTCAGCGCATAAGCCGCGATACGCGTGGCCCGGCCGATTTCAGCCCCCACTTCCGTGACATAGGACACCGGCAGATAAGGTGCCACGGCGTCAAGTTCGTCCACGATGAATTGCACGATTTCATCGGCAGGCGTACGCTTGATGTTGTTGGCCTGCGCATTGGTGAGGGTGGTCGTTACGAGCGGGACGTCGCCGTATGTCCGCAACAGTTCAAAGTAGAAATAGGCCCGCAGGAAACGAAGTTCATACGGGAACAGTTCCATCTGTTGGATCCAGTTCTGATAACTGGAGTTGTACTGCCAGTCCGAGATGTCTGCCTGGTCGATTTTCTCCAGATACATGCAGACCTCGGCGATGGCCGTGTACGACTTGTTCCAGGTACTGGCATAGGGGTTGGCCGCACTCCAGCCACCGTTGATATAGTTGTTTACCGCGCCGGTCTCGAGCGCATACTGGGCCTCGTCGGTCGCCCCGGCCAGGAAGTAGGCGCTGTTGGACTCGAACTCATTGTTGTAGAGCTGCGCGTAAACGTCAAATACCATGTTCTTGATACCGTTCTCAAAGTATTCATAAGTCCATGCCTCGTCACGCGTGTTTACCTCCGTATAGTTGAGGTCGGCACACGAGGCCGGAATGACACAGGCGAGAAGGAATAAGCAGATTTTATCGAGTCGTTTCATAATTCTATCTTTTGGGAATCAGAATACAAAGGAAAGGCCCATCGTCACGGCTTTCATGACTGGATAGCCGGTGTTGAGGTTCTCTGCGTCCATAGCCGGAATATTGCTGAAGGACAGCAGATTCTGACCCTGGACAAAGACCTTGGCATCGTTGAGCTTGATGTGACGGAGCAGCGAGGCGGGAAGCCGGTAGTAAAGCTCACAGTCACGCAGCTTGAACCAGTTGATGTTGCGGTACCAGATGGTGGAGTTCTGGGCATTGTTGGCCACGTTGGTGGTGGACAGGCGCGGATACAGGGCGTTGGCGCCCATGGCATCGAAGCAGTGGGTGTAGTACTCCTGAGACAGGTTGCGGTTGTCCGAGAGCGCGCCCCAGACACCGTCGACATACAGAAGGTTCTTGATCTGGCCCGCTGCCCCCTGGAAGGTGGCATTGATGCCGAATCCTTTGTATTCCATGCCCAGGCTGAATCCGTAGTTCAGGGCCGGGAAGGCACTGCCATAGTCCATCGCCACGTAGTCATTCTCGTTGATGACGCCGTCGTCATTGATATCCTGATACTTGATGTCACCCACTTT
Organism: Bacteroidales bacterium; assembly: GCA_016284265.1. Taxonomy (GTDB): domain Bacteria; phylum Bacteroidota; class Bacteroidia; order Bacteroidales; family UBA932; genus Cacconaster. Next base: position 24,825 of record JAEEOM010000132.1, read on the forward strand.
CACCTGGCCGAATTCCTGGAGCGGACTGTTGGCAATCTCGTCCTGCGTCTGGAAGAAGCCGATGGCGCGGAGTCCGCGCTCGGCATCGGCCGGACCTCCGATGACGGAGAGGTTCGGGTAGGCAGGGCTTTCAATCCATTCCAGGATCTGGCTCTTCACAGCCGAAGCATTGGCGGCGAAGTTCAGGTTGAATCCGCCGGCGAACGTCTTCGCGAAACGAAGACCTGCTTCCACGCCGTAGCTTGCCACGCAGCCCTTGTCATCGTAGGATGACTGGATACCCACCACGGCCGAATTCAGCGAGGCCGCGCTGACCAGGATGTTGCGTCGCTGCTGATAGAAAGCGTCGACTGTGAAGTCCAGGCAGTCGCCAAACCGGAGGTCGGTTCCGAAATTGGCCTTGTAGGCAGCTTCCTGCCGGAAATCGGAAGTCGGGAACTGGCTGAGGAAGGCTCCCCAGGTACCGTTGAAGCTGGATCCGTACCAGAACTGTCCGTGAGACGCGTCCCAGGCGGGCAGCCACAAGCCGGCTTCGGGAACATAATCGGTATGCTGGATACCGCCTGACAGGCGGACTTTGCCGTACGTCAACGCGCTGCCCGGATTGTTGGCGAAGATCCATCCGAGACCCAGCGTAGGCGAGAAGGCCCACTTGGCCGGGTAGGAACGGTTGGAACCGTTGGCAGCCAGGACCAGGTCGGCCACGAACTGGTCAGCGTGGTCGTAATGCAGGGCCAGATTCCAGTTGGCGCGGTGCCAGGTGTTGTTCCGGCCGTCGCGGATTTCACTTTTCATATTGTAATTGGCATTCGCGGCGAAGTGGTCGCCATTGCCGAACTGGGTGGCATACTTGAAACCGGCGTTGACGGTTCCGATACGCCACTGGAAGTCGACCCAGTTGTTGAAAACCAACTTGTCTTCCACTGTACCCATGACCACTTCCGAGATGTTGTTGCCCGTGTAGTAGTTCCAGCCGTACTGGTAACCCTTCGTCCGGTTCTCGATGGTGTTGGAAGCGTTGTCATAGGAACCGCCGACATAAAACTTCAGGCCTTCGAGCAAGAAGTCCAGATCTTGTTCCAGGGTCATATCGGCCCAGATCTGGCGCTGGTGGCTCTTGGTGAAGCCCGTGCCCGTTGCCTTGGCGATCAGGTTGAAGTCGCCATACGTCTGACTGCCGCCCCAGACGCCGCCCAGGGTCTTGATGGGGAACGCCAGTGCTGGTACCTTGTAGAGATGCCACCAGGCGTCATTGGAGTTCACGTTGGGGACCCCGTTGGTCTCCATGAAGATAGCCAGGATGTTCGTCTTGACCCGGGTGGTCTTGGTGACTTGGAAATCCACGTTGGTGCGGATGTTCGCCTTGGAATATTTCAGCTGCGAATTCCAGGCACCCTGGTTGGGATTCTTGTAGAGTCCGCGGGCGTCTGTGTAGTCCAGCAGGGTGTAGTATTCTACTTTGTCGCCGCCACCGTACATGGAGACGAATGCGTTCGTCTCGTTGGCGGTATTCTTGAATACTTCATCCTTCCAGTTGACGTTGGGATAGACGAAGGGATCGCTGCCGTCCTTGAATTTCTGCAGTTCGGCTTCGGTGTAGGCGGGGCTGATGCCGTCATTCATCCGGGCGATGTTCAGTGCCTGGGCATAGTCATAGGCACTCACCATATCGGCCATCCGGGGATCGAACTGGATCTTGCGCGAGGCGCCGGCTTTGAAATGGAACCCGCTGTCGGCCTGGCCGCGTTTGGTTTTGACAAGGAGTACACCATTGACACCTTCGTGTCCGTACAGGGCCACGGCGGCGGCGTCGCGGAGGACGGTCACACTTTCCACCTCTTCGACCGGAATCCGGTCAATGGGGCGTTCAATGCCGTCGACGAGGATGAGGATGTCGGTCTCACCGGTCGTTTGGACGCCACGGATATTGAACGTCGCGCCCCGGTTCTCTTCGCCCTTGAAGCCGGTGTTCTGCAAAGCGGTCAGGCCAGGCAGTTTTCCGTAGAGGGCATCGGCAAGACTGATCGCTGAGGTACGGCTGAGTTCTTCGGCGGTAATGGTGTAGGCAGCCGCCGTAGTCAGAAACTCCGAGTTCTCGACGCCATAGCCCAAATCCACCTTCTGTGACTTCTTGTCACTGAGCTGCACTTGCGCATTGGAGGCCATCGGAAGAGCACAGAACCCCAACAAGCTGCATATAAGTATATTGCGTAATTTCATAATCGTGCTGTTTCTTTTGATTACCAACCAGGATTCTGAGTAAGTCCGTACTTTTTCTGAACTTCAATACGGGAAACCGGGTCCAGATACCACTTGTTCGTCCAAAAGTTCGGTTCCCACCAGCGGCGGGCACCGTTGACGATGGCCGGCTTCTCATATTCGAACTTGGGCCAAGGGGTGGAAGGATCCCAGCGCTGGTCGCCGTCGGTCAGGCGGTTGCCGTTCGCATCGAGGCGGTAAACCCGAATCTCGTGAAGCGTTTTGGTAAAGAGGTCCTGACGCTTGCGACGCACCATGTCATAGAGACGGTCGCCACATTCGGCACCGATCTCACAGTTGCGTTCGCGGAGGATTTCATTGATGAGGTTTTCCTTGTTGCTCGTCAGGCGCAACTGCGGGTTCATCGTTTCCAGACGGCCCAACCCCACGCGGCTGCGTACCACATGGAGATCTTCCAGCGCGCCGGCGAAGTTGCCGGTCTCAGCGAGGGCTTCCGCCCGGATGAGATACATCTCGGCCAGGCGGATATAGGAAACGCCGATGAACTGGTCGTTCATCCGGTCGTTCGTATAATCGAGCATCCATTTGAATTTACGGTAGCCCGAGGCGGCATCGTCCGAAGCGGCATCGCCGAAATTGTTCTGGTCGTAATACATGGCACCGCCTACCCAGGTGTCGGCGTAGGCATAGCCGGCATAATCCATTCCGGCGGGCAGCGACTGCCTGGGAACCAGCATGGTCTCATACAGACGCGGGTCACGGTTGGCGAAGATGTCGATGCCATCGGGGTTGTTGCCGGGGCCATAGATGTCTTCGTACGGGAAGACGCGGCCGTCCTGCATGCCGAAGCATTCCATCAGTTCGTTGGTCGGGACAGCGCCGCCCTGCCGATAGCAGTCGAGGGCGAAACCAGGCCAGCCCCAGCCCCAACGGTTGTCGCGGACACCGTCGGTGACAGCGTCGGACAAATACTGGGTGGGGTGCACGTCGAAGATTTTCTCGTGGCGGGATTCGTTATTGCGATAGCGGTACGCGTTGCGGTATGCCTGTCGGTATCCCGCTTCATCCTGCGTCGCCGGCTGGATCAGCTGATAATAGTTGCCGTTCTGCTCATTGTCCCGGAAGAAGTCGTTGCAGTATTCCAGGCAGCGGTTCCACAAGGAAGGATCTTCCCCGCCGAACCACACATGCTCAATGTTGGTGAATTCGGTGATCTTGTCTGCCGTGTACTCCATGTAAGGCTGGGAGCTGTTGAACAGCGGCGAAGCGGCGAACATCCAGACTTTTGCCCGGAGCGCCCTGGCGGAAGCCCGGGTCAGGCGACCCGACCACTGGCCGATGTCAGCATTGTCGATGTTCCAGATGAAACCGGGCTCGTTGATGGCGCATACGATCAAGGAGTCGATAAACTCCACCGTCTCTTTGGCTGTTGCACGGCCACTCTCGAAGTTTTCGCCCACGCCATAGGCTTTCCGGGCCAGGCAGAGTCCGCCGAAATTGCGGAAGGCATCGAAATAGCGGCTGGCCATGATGGTATAGGCTTCTCCGCGGATCCGGCTCTTTTCGAGGTCCGGCATGTCCGGCACCCGGTCGATATTCTCGATCAGCTGCCAGCATTTACGTACAGTTTCATAGATGGAAACGCGGCCGCCGGCATCGGAGTCGAGGCCTCCCTTGGTCGAGTAGGAGAACTTGCCCTGGAAGTTGCCGTCTTCTGTATCCTGTGCGTTTTCTGTCAGCAGGCCGGGGTAGTAGCTCTGCTTGGGGCCGCCCCAGGAAACGTAGCAGTGATAAGAATCGGAGAGCACGTCGATTGGCGCGCCGTTCATCATATTTCCGGAAGTGTAGGTGCAGTAAAGCTGTCCGTAAGCGCTCCAGAGGAAGTTACGGGTGTATTCTGCGTGCGTGAATACCGTGTCGATATTGACGTCCACGCCCGGCGCCTTCTCGAGGAAATCGTCGCCTACGGCAAAGGGATCGACGCAGGCCGAAATGGCGAAGAAGGAGCAGAATCCAACAATCAGTATTTTGATCAATGTCTGTTTCATAGTCATGCTGCATTAGAAGTTAAGCTGTGCACCAATATTGAAGACACGCGTCATCGGGTAGCGGACGCCGAAGTCAAGGCCGGTTCCCGGAGCTTCGGGGTCATTTCCGTCAAACCGCGAGAACGTAAGCAGGTTCTGTCCGGAGAGATAGAAGCGGATGTAATTGAAGAACTGCATGTTCTTGGGCTGTTTGATGGTGTAGCCGATTTCCACGTTCTTCAGGCGGACATACCGGGAATTGATCATCCAGGCCTGGGAATCGTGGTTGTTGTGCACCCGGTTCGTGAAAGAGATGCGAGGCAGGATGGCGTTGGGGTTGTCGGTCGTCCAGGAATTGTCGGCTACCCATTGCGTAAGGGCCGAGGTATTGGTCGAACCGAACTGGTCCCGGAAGTAGCCGTTCAGGGTGCGGCTGACATGGTCGGCGCCCGTCCACAGCATGGAGAAATCCAGGCCTTTCCAGTGGAAGGAAGTATTGAGGGAATAGGTGATCTCCGGGTTCTCGGTGAAGCCCAGCGGCTTCTGGTCGTTCGCGTCGATTACGCCGTCGTTGTTGAGGTCCACATATACACAGTCGCCGTACTTGAGGGCAATGCCCTGATCCGGCATCTCTGCGCCGTATTGGGCTTTATAGCGGGCTTCTGTGCCTTCCTGATAGAATTCAAACAGGTCGTAGCCGAAGCGCTGTCCGACCGGAAGGCCGGTGCGTTTCAGATAATCATACAGGGGCTCCACTTCCAGCATCTCCACGACTTTGTTTCTGGCGAAGGAGAAGCTGGGAGAAATGGAATAGTAAAAATCGCCGTGCTTATCTTCCCAGTTCAGGGAGATTTCGTAGCCGTGGTTCTTGACGCGGCCTTCATTCACATAGCTGGCGGGGAGGGAAGTGACGGCCGACAGCGTAGAAGCGTTCGACACCAGAATGTGCTGGCGGTCTTCCCAGAAAACGTCCACATAGGAGTGGAGACGGCCCTTGAAGAAGGCGGCGTCGATACCGAGGTTGATCTTGCTGGCCGTTTCCCAGGTGACATTCGGGTTGCCGGAGGTGAGCTCCTTGACGCCCTGCAGCCAGTTTCCGCTGGTGCCGAAGTTGGCGCCGCGGTTCTGCGGATTGCCGGTCATGGAGCCGGTGAAGAACTGCCAGGCGCCGGGAAGATAGAGGAAGCGTGCGCCGTTGGTGTTGTCATTACCGACCAGACCCCAGGAGCCGCGGAGTTTCAGGTAGCTGATGACACCGCTGATCGGCTGCCACCATTTCTCGCTGGAGGGGATCCAGCCCACGGAGATGGACGGGAAAACACCGTAGCGTTTGCCGGGGGCGAAATTTTCCGAGCCGTTGTAGCCGATGTTGAAGTCGAGCATGTAGCGGGTGGCATAGTCGTACGTGACACGGCCCACCAGGCCGACATAGCCTTTCGGAATCGACCGGTACAGGCTGCCGTCCGAATCCCAGGGATAATAGGTCTTGCTCTGGTTGTAAAGCAGCAGGGCTCCCACATTGTGTTCGCCGAATTTGCGGTTATAGTTGAAGCTGGCTTCTGCGTACCAGTTTCGGTTGCCCCAGCGGCCTTCATTATAAGGAATAGGCCAGGTGATGTTCTCCTTGCGGAGGACCTCTTTCCCTTCAGGGGTCAGGGTCGCTACGTAGGTGACACCCGTACCAAAACCGTTCTGGCGGTTCTTCTGGGCGGTATAATCGGAGTTATAAGAGGCTTTCACCTTGAAATCCAGTCCTTTGGTAAGGAAACTCATGTCGAGTTTGTACTGGATGTCGAAATTCAGGACGTTGGTGCTCTCGTTCACGTAACCGAGGTCGAAGTAGTTGGAGAGCGCGTCGCGGTCGTAGGTGCCGACGAGGTTTTCATCGGCAATGATATGACGTCCTTCGGCGTCGATGCCGCTGCCGGCATACGGCGTAGCGCCCTGGAGGTAGCGGAAGAGGAAGCCCTCACCGCCGCCCATCGTGTTGCGGTTCTGCATGCGGCCGCCCAGGGTGATGGAGATCTGGCTGTAGCGAGAGACGTCGATATCGAGGTTGGCTCGGTAGTTCAGACGTTTGAAACTGAAATTCTCGTGCTTGTCGTTCGAAAAGGTCTTGAACAAGGAATCCTGGTTCAGGAAACCGGCCGAAACGAAGTAGCGGACCTTTTCCGTACCGCCGTTGACGTTCACATTGGCCTGTTCCTGCCAAGCCGTGTCGTTCATGATGTATTTGATCCAGTCCATGCTCGGGAACGTGACAGGCATGTCACCCGTGCGGAAATGCTCCATGACACTCTGGCTGAACTTGATGCCGCTGTTCTCATAAGGCGTGTAGTCATCGATGGTCACGGACTTGGGCCACTGGCTCATCGGAAGCGCATCGGTGATGGCGGTATAGTTCCACATCTGGCCGTAGGTGTAGGAGTCTGCGAAATCGATGAACTTGGAGATGGTCTGGATCGAAGCGTTGGCCGTCGCGGTGACCGAAGCTTTGCCCACGGAACCGCGTTTGGTGGTGACCAGGATGACGCCGTTGGCGCCGCGCACACCGAACACGGCCGTGGCCGAAGCATCTTTGAGGACGGAGATGCTCTCGATTTCATTGGCATCCAGTTGTGAGAAAGACCGTTCCACACCGTCAACCAGGACAAGCGGCTCTGCGCTGTTCAGAGATCCGACGCCACGGATACGGATGACCGGATCATCGGCACCGGGCATGCCGGAAGGCTGCACGGCCGATACGCCGGGGAGATTGCCCTGCAGGGCGTTTGCCACGTTGGCCACGGGGGCTTTCGCCAGGCCTTCACCGCTGACTGCGGATACGGCACCGGTGATGGTCACCTTCTTCTGCTGGCCGTACGCAATGACGACAGACTCCTCCAGCGTCTTGGAGTCCAGTTCCATGGCGACGGTCAGGGTCGGTCCGGTGACCTGGATCACTTGCGTGACGTACCCGATACAGGAAATCTCGAGCGTGGCGCCCCGGGGAACGGAGGTGAGTACGAATTTACCGTTCATGTCGGTAACCGTACCGGTCCGGGTCCCCTGTATGAGAACACCCGCACCGATCAACCCTTCTCCCAATTCATCGAGGACTGTTCCCTCCACGCGCAGATTCTGGGCGAAAATTTGTCCGGGCATCAGGAGCAGAAGCACCCATAGTCCGAGCAAATGAAGTAGTTTTCCGCGTTTCATCATTTTGGAATTTAGATTGTTTTGATTATTGTTTGATTTATGGATATTCCGGGCCTAATTAACTAACACAAAGGTAGCAAGGCTTCACGTGGATTCAGGCCCGCGCGGAAACAACTCTTATAAACATTGAAACATGCGGTAAAATTTTGATACAAATCGTTTCGATTTTGAAAAACCATCGTCCGATGTAACGGTTTCGACACGAAATGTTGCGAAAATGGCCGATGTGTTACAAAACAAAAAACAATTGGGCCATCCTCGTACGCGTGCGCGTTCTTTATTATGTACTTTTGCAATACTGAAAAACCGCCTGATTGCGACTTATGAAGAAGATTCCCTCCTTGTTCCTGCTGGCTGCCTGCCTGGCCGCTGTCCTTTCCTGTCAACCTGTTGAACCGGAGGAGAAAACCGATGACAAGCCTGACGTGGTGATTCCGCCTCCGCCCGTCGTGAAGGAGATTGATTATTCCAAAACCAATCTGGGCGAACTGGCCTGGAAGCAAGGTGTCAGGCTGGGAGCTGCGTTTACGTACCAGGAATACACAAAGAATCCCCAGATAGCTGAAATCCTGACCCGGGAATTCCGGACGGTGACCTTCGGCAATGAGATGAAGCACGATGCTATCGTCCAGCCCGGCGGCGCCCTGCGATTCGATACGGCAGACAAGATGGCGGAGTGGGCGCGGAGTGCCGGTACGGAACTTTTCGGACATGTCCTGGGCTGGCACAGCCAGCAGCAGAAAGCCTATCTGAACCATCTCATCGACCAGGCGAATGCCGGTGCGGAAACAGCCTTTATCAATCCCGCAGCCATAGCCGGCGGAATCGATTTCGAAAGATACACAGCAGGTGCGTCCTCGCCGCTCCTGGCGTCCGGGGAATTTGTGTTGATCAACGGACAGAACTATGTGAGCCTTACCGACGATTCGCCGCATAGCGGTTCCTTGTGCCTGAAAATGGATAATTCCGACGGCCATGCCACCCAGAGTTGGGACGTCCAGGCTGTTACCCGGGCCTTTCCTGTCGAATCGGGCAAGACCTACCGCATCGCGTGGTATGGTCGTACCTCCCGGGCGGCCGACATCCAGCTGGATATCCGCGGAGACGGCGACACGCAGTACCGGAATTCCGCTTGGGGACAGTTCGCCAAGATGTCTTCGTCGTGGACCTATCAGTTTCTGGATTATACGGTCCAGTCCGGCCAGGAACTCTCTTTGGGCTTTTATGGGGCAACGGAAACGGTGACCTATTATCTCGATGATATCCAGATCTTTCCGGTCGAAGCGGCTTCCGCCGGAGAACCGGCCCGGAAAGCCATCGATGAGGCCTTCAGGACTTTTGTTTACGGCATGGTGGAACACTTCGACGTCTATGCCTGGGACGTGGTCAACGAAACCTTCACCGAGTCGGGGGAATTCCGCACCCAGGGGAACACACCGGAGGGATTTGTCTGGGGCACGTATTATGAAAGCACCCGGCACTGGGTGGATACGGCCTTTGCTTATGCCGCCGCTGCGGCTGCAAAGTTCGGCAAGAACCCCGTTTTGTATATCAATGATTTCAACCTCGAGACTTCTCCCGCCAAGCGCAAGGCATTCTGCGACTATGCCCGGAACAATCCCAGGGTGACCGGCGTAGCAAGCCAGATGCACCTCGACCTGGCTACGACGGACCTCAAGGCCAAGGTCGAAGCGTCTCTCAAGGACCTGGTCGCTACGGGCAAGATGGTCCGTATCTCGGAACTTGACCTGAAGAACAACAATGAAACCGCCCAGGCGGAAATGATCCAGTATATCTTCCAGAAGTATCTGGAAATCGTCCCGTTGGCCCAGCGGGGCGGCATCACATTCTGGGGCATCAATGACAAGGATTCGTGGGTGGGGGAGCAGAACCACCCGCTCCTGTGGAAAGGCAGCCAGTATGAGAAGAAAGAAGCTTACAAGGTGCTGTATCTGTATCTATGCGAATTGAACGGAATCAATCCTTACAAGGAATGAAACGATTGCTCATCCTCTGGGCGGCCCTGCATCTGTCAGCCGTCCTGTCCGCCCAGAACCCGATTATCCGGGACCAGTACACGGCCGATCCCACCGCCCGCGTTTTTGGCGGAAAGGTCTGGCTCTATGCGTCGCACGACATCCTCAGCCCTGTGGAACCGGAGAAAAAGTGGTTCAGCATGGCCGATTATCATGTCTTTTCCTCGGAAAACCTCGTTGACTGGACAGATCACGGCGTCATCCTCCGCCAGGAGAATGTTCCCTGGGGTAAGCCGGACGGCTATTCCATGTGGGCACCGGACTGTGTGGAGAAGAATGGAAAATACTACTTCGTGTTTCCTGACGCGCCCCGGAATGGGCGCGGGTTCGCCATCGGTGTCGCCGTGGCTGATGCACCGGACGGACCGTTCCGGGCGTATGAGAAGCCGATTCCCGGCGTCTGGGGCATCGATCCCTGCGTCCTTCAGGCTTCCGACGGCAAAACCTACCTGTACTGGTCCGGCATGGGCCTGATGGGTGCGCAGGCCAAAGACGATCTCACGGAACTGGCCGGCACGCCCGTACGCCTGGATGAAAACCTTCCTCAGGGATTCAAGGAAGGGCCTTTCATTTTCGAGCGGGAAGGGCACTTCTACCTGACTTATCCCTGGGTGCAGGACAAGACCGAGACGTTGGCTTATGCCATGAGCGACAATCCGCTCGGGCCCTATGAATTCAAGGGACTTATCATGGCGCAGTCGCCCAATGAATGTTGGACCAACCATCATTCGTTGGTCCAGTACCAGGGCGAATGGTACCTTTTCTACCATCACAATGACTATTCGCCGGCTTTCGACAAGAATCGTTCGGTGCGGATTGACAAAGTGTTGTTCAATCCGGACGGAACAATCCTTCCGGTGACGCCCACCTTCCGTGGGGTCGGGATTACATCGGCCCGTGATCAGATTCAGATCGACCGGTACAGTGCCCTCTGCCACCAGAACGCATTCCTTGCATTCCTGGATGACCAGCGTCCTTTTGAAGGCTGGTTCATCAGCCTTGTCCGCCCCGGAAGCTGGGTACGGTATGACCGCGTGGATTTCGGGGAAAAAGCGCCCGGAACACTCTCTGTCCGCTATCGTGCTGCGAAAGACTGTGCGGTCTCCGTTTCGGCGGGAGAGGCGGCCTGCCGGTTCGACCTGCCGGCGTCCGTCTCCTGGAAAACCCTCAGCCTGCCCGCCGACTTCCCTGCAACTGGAATCCAAGACCTGAAAGTCAGCCTGGAAGAAGGGGAGACCCTGCAGCTGGACTGGCTGTCCTTTACCGATACGTCTTGGGAATCCTTTTCCGATTCCTCCACTGCACTGGAAAAATACCTGGTTCCAGCCAGCGGCAAGAATGCCTCGCCCGATGCAGACGGCTTTGTCCGCCGCTGGTTGCTGCTGGAGCCCATCAGCAAACCCCACCGCAGCAACAATGTCTTTACGGAAACGTATCTCCGTGAACTGTTCAAGGAACCGTATTTCCCGGGTCAGCTGGGTGAAATCCTGCCCAAAGACGGTTCCCGGGTCGGAAACCTGTGCTGGCACGCATTCGACAGCCGGCTGTTCAACGTGAAGCTTTTCCGTTTTGCTTCCAACCTGTCCGAAGATCGTTATGGAAAGTTGTACTGGATGGCCACCGTGGTCCATTGTGACCGCGAGATTCCCGATGTCCGCCTGTCCGTGGGCTCCAACGGCGCATCCATGTGGTGGGTCAATGGGGAAGAGGCTTTGCTCATGGACGGCGACCGGCGCATGGTGGTGGATGACTGTGCTTCGGAGCGCCTTACCCTGAAAAAGGGCCGTAACGTCATTTGGGGTGCCGTCATCAACGGTCCGGGCCTGAGCGATTTCTGCGTCCGTTTCCTGGATGGAAACGGAAATCCCGTCACGCATTTTACCGTCAGTACGAAATAGGCTATGAAAAAGATACTCTTTTTTGCCGGTCTCATCATCCTTAACTGGATCTCCTGCAGCGCCCAAGTGGGCACGCCCTTCATCCATGACCCTTCCACCATCGCGGAGTGCGACGGCAAGTACTATACGTTCGGAACCGGCGGAGGCGGCCTTATCTCGGCCGACGGCTGGGTATGGCAAGGCGGCGCAGTGCGTCCCGGCCGGGGTGCTGCGCCGGACGTCATCAAGATTGGAGACCGCTATCTGGTGGGTTACAGTTCTACGGGCGGCGGCTTTTATGGCCCTCATGCCGGAAGCATCCTCACGATGTGGAACAAGACCTTGGACCCGGAGTCCCCGGACTTTGCTTTCACCGAACCCATCGAGGTGGCGCGGACAGTGGAGGACGAGGACTGTGACGCCATCGACGTCAGTTTCCTGATGGGGCCTGACGGCCGGCTTTTCTGTACCTATGGCACATACTTCGGTTTCATCCGTCTGGTGGAACTCGATCCGGTCACGGGCGGTCGTCTTCCCGGCAACCGGGCTGTTGACATAGCCATCGACTGCGAAGCTACGGCGCTGATCTATCGGGAGGGCTGGTATTACCTGCTGGCCACGCACGGCACTTGCTGCGACGGTGTCAATTCCACGTACAATATCGTGGTAGGCCGTTCCCGTCAGGTGACAGGACCCTATCTTGACAATGTAGGACGCGATATGCTCCGTGGCGGCGGAAAGATGGTGATCGCAGCGCAGGAACGTCAGTTCGGTGCAGGCCACTTCGGCCGTTTCGTCGTCGAGGACGGTGTCGAGAAAATGTCCCTCCATTTTGAGGCGGATCTGGACCGGAGCGGGCTCAGTGTCCTGGCGATCCGTCCACTTCTCTGGAAAGATGGCTGGCCGGAGGCCGGCGAACTTATTGAAGACGGCAACTACAAGATTCTCTCCCGTCGCCGTGGCTACTCCCTGGAACTCTCCGTGGACTTTGTACGTGCCCAGGGTGGAAAACCCTTCTGGCAGATCCAGGCGGACGAACCGATGACTGTGCTGGAAGGACAGAAGTTGGCCGATGTGGCCAATGGCTGGCCCCAGGGCACCATTCCTGTCCGGATGGCCGACTATATGGCCCGTCCTCACCAGAAATGGACTATCCAGGCCGTTCCCGATGCGGGAGGTTATCTGGGCGGTCCGTATTATCGGATTATCATCGAAGGTACCGACCGTGCCCTCGCAGCCGCGGAAGGTGCGCGCCTGGAAACCGTGCCGGCTTTTACCGGCGCGGACCGGGAACTTTGGCGCATCGACCAGTTGACTGACGGTACGTATCGCATCATGCCCAAAGTGATTCCCGGACAAGCCGTGAATGAGGCTGGAGCCGGGTCGCTGTGTCTGGTTTCCGTCGCCGACTGTACGCCTGCACTCGGGCGCTTCGATTTCAACAGTGACAATTGCAAATGGGACTTGAAACGTCATTGACTATGAAAAAGGCACTGATCATTCTTTCTTTTCTGGTGGCGGCCTGCGGGCCTGAAGCCGGGACATTTGTCTATGAAGGCAATCCCCTGGTAAGGACATGTTATACGGCCGATCCGGCGCCGATGGTGGCCTCCGACGGACGTTTGTACTTGTTCTGCGGCCATGATGAGCAGTTTGACAACAAGCCCGGTTATGAAGGCAAGTACGGATTCAACATCACGGAATGGCTCTGCTTCTCGACCGGCGACATGAAGACCTGGACAGATCACGGCGTGGTGATGAAGCCCACCGATTTCAGTTGGGCGGTGGGCGAAGCCTGGGCTTCGCAGTGCATCGAGGCCAATGGCAAGTTCTATTTCTACGTCTCCTGCCAGAGTGGTGATCCGGACTGCAAGGCCATCGGTGTCGCCGTGGCGGACAGCCCGACAGGCCCTTATCACGACGCGATCGGCCGGGCGCTCATCCTTGACGACATGACGCCCAATGGCCCTCGCGGCTGGTGGAACGATTTCGATCCCACGGTCATGATCGATGATGACGGTACGCCCTGGTTGTGCTGGGGAAATGGAACCTGTTTTCTGGCTCCCCTGAAGCAGAACATGGTGGAACTGGCCGGAGAGATCCGGACCCTGCCCATGGAAAACTATGTGGAAGGCCCCTGGCTTTATAAACGCGGCGATGTTTACTACAACGTTTACGCCTCCATGGGCCCGGGCGCTGAGACGATCTCTTATGCCATGGCTCCTTCGCTTGACGGTCCCTGGACATTCCAGGGAGAACTGACCGGTATCGCAAAGGACAGTTTTACCATCCATCCCGGCGTCATCGACTATCAGGGACGGAGCTATCTGTTCTATCACAATGCCTCCCTTTCCCTCGATGGCTACGGCCCGGCTACGGGTCGGCGAAGTGTCTGCATCGACGAACTCCATTACAACGCGGACGGGACGATGCAGAACGTGACGCAAACCCGGGAAGGAATACGGCGGGGTGTTTGAAAAGTATCATTCGTGCGCTGAATTGTAGTCTTCTTTTGCTATCTTTGTAGATATGGCAAATGTACTTCGGGAGATTACTCCCATCACGGACAAGGACTGCTTCTATATCGTGGAGCGGCACAAAAGCGAGTTTACCTGGCCCATCCATTCCCACGCGGAGTATGAGCTGAATTTCATCGAGCGCGGGCGGGGTGTGCGTCGCGTGGTGGGCGACAGCATCGAAGAGATCGGAGACTATGAGTTGACGCTCATCACGGGCGACGGGCTGGAGCATGCCTGGGAGCAGGGAAACTGCACCGAACGGGACATCCGCGAGGTGACCATACAGTTCTCACCCGGTCTCCTGGATTCTAACCTGTTATCCCGCAATCAGTTTGCTTCTATCCGGAAAATGTTCGAACAAGCCCGGATGGGA
>JAEEOM010000133.1 GCA_016284265.1 Bacteroidales bacterium
CCAACCTGGCTGCCGGCGAAGTCCCCGGTCTGTGGTGGGGCTGCACGCCCGAACAGTTGGAGACCGAGCAGATCGCCCACAGCGGCGGCGTGGCCTACGGCTACGGCAGCGATGACGCCTATATGGTGTTCAACAGCGTGGACGGCACGGTTACCTCTTACGATGCCAGCGGCAAGCAGATCGCCTCTTCGGCCTACGCCGTCGAAAACTTCGACTGGCAGGCAGGCTACAAGATGGGTGACCTGGTCACCACCGGCGGTTCCGGTATCCTCTTCCCGTTCGTCATCAACACGGGCGGTACGGTAGCGACCAACTACGAAATCGTTTATATGGACGGCAACCTCCTCACCCTCATCTGCGCCAACGGCCAGGCCGCCTGGAGCTGGGGCGAGTGCACATGGTGGAGATTCCAGCCCAAGAAATAAACCTAAACCTCTTTGTGAAAGCAGCCGCTTCCGGGCGGCTGCTTTTTTACCGATGAACCGATTGTACCGAATTTTGACAAGCAGCCTGCTGGGCGCGGCCGTGTTCGCGTTCTGGATGTGGCTCTACCCGCAGGATCTCTCCTATCAGGAGCAGAACCAGTTGTTCCTTTTCACGGGAGAATACCTTCTCCAGCGCCTTTCTTTGCCCGGCGGCCTGGCAGACTGGTTGTCGGAATTCCTGGTGCAGTTCTTCTATTCCCGTACGGCCGGCGCCCTGATCATGGCGCTGCTGGCCGTGCTTCTTCAGCGGCTGGTCTGGCGGGCGGCTCGGTCTTCCGCCAAAGTGGATGAACGGAGTCTTTATGCGTTATCCTTCATCCCGTCGCTGCTGATGCTCATCTATCAGGGAGATGTGGAAGTGCTTGTGAGCTATCCCGTTGCCCTGATTCTGGCCGTGGCACTTTGTCCGGCCATGACCCGCGCCCACTGGCACCGCCTGTGGCTCATCCCGCTGGGATGGTGGCTGGCAGGACCCATCATCCTGGTTCCCGTTCTGCTTTCCTGCATCCGGGGCCGTAGCTGGAAAGATCTGGTCATCCTCCTGTATACGGCACTGGTTTTCTTTGCCGGATACCGTCTTCTGGCTTCTCAATACCCTGCCCGTGACGCCTTCTTCGGTCTTAACTACTACCGGCTCGTGGAGTCGCTGCCCGTGATGCAAATTCTTATCCCGGCCGTCACGCTCCTGACCATCTGGTTATGCGGACTGGAGATCCGGCTCAGCAGGCCGCTTGTGCCGGGTATCATCACTTTCTTGGCATTGGCCCTGAGCACCTGGGTCGGTGTACGGATGACCTTCGACAAGGACGTCCAAGAAACCCTGGCCTACGACTGGCTCATCCGCAACGAACGATACGCAGACGTCATCTCCCGGGCTGAAAAATACCAGCCCCGGAATCCTGTCAGCGCCTGTTCGGTCAATTTCTGCCTGTTCATGAACGGACAGCTGGAAAATCGCCTCAACGAATTCTACCAGTGCGGTACGGAAGGCCTCGTGCTGCCCAGCATCCGGGACAACCTCTCCGACATCACCTCCGCCGAGTTGCTTTGGATGATGGGTATGCCCAACCTTACCCTCCAATACTTCTTCGACGTCCAGGAATCCATCCAGAACGGCCGAAAGAGCGGACGCTTCCTGTCCCGCATCGCCGAATGCAACATTGTCAACGGCTGGTACGACCGTGCAGAAAAGTATCTGGACATCCTCTCACACAGTCTCTTTTACCGCAAATGGGCTCTTGGCCGCAAGGCCCTGATCCAGGACGATGCCCAAGTGGCTGCCGACCCCGTCTACGGCTATATCCGGCAGGTCCGTTTCAAGGATGATTTCATCACCTTCTACGACGGACTCGACCTGATGATGGCTGTCCTCTACAACCAGAACCAGAACAATTTCATGGCCGCCCAATACTACACGGCCTGGCAGCGGCTCAAACAATCGGAGGCAGGACAATGAAACGATGGCTACCGCTCCTCCTGGCTGCAATCCTGCTGGCCGCTTGTACCGGAAAAACCACGCTTGTGGATGATCTTCCGGACATTTATCCTGACTACATCGGCGTGACCATCCCCGCCGGGATCGCGCCCCTGAACTTCAACCTGCCTGAAGCGTACGACCGCGTTTTCGTCTGCGTCACGGGAAGCCTCGGCGGGGAAATCAAGACCCGGGGCCGCCTGGCCGCCTTCCCTGTCCGGAAATGGCACCGCCTTACCCGGCAGAATGCCGGCGGCACCTTGCATTTTACCGTCCTGGGACGCAAAGAGGGAGCATGGACGCAGTGGCGCGATTTCATTCTCTACGTCAGCGACGTGCCGCTCGACGAATACGGCGTCACCTACCGCAAGATCGCACCGGGCTACACCACCTACAGCACCATCGGCATCTACCAGCGCGACATCCATACGTTCCGGGAAGAGCCCATCATCGAAAGCACGCTCACACCCGGCCAGTGCATGAACTGCCACACGGCCAACGCTACCGACCCGGCCCAGTTCCTCTTCCACTTGAGAGGCAGTCATGGTGCCACACTCATCCAGCAGGACGGCCGACGCGAATGGGTAACGACCAAGACCGACAGTACCCTGGGCAACGTAGCTTACTGTTACTGGCACCCCGGCGGCCGCTGGTTCGCAGGTTCCATCAATCCCGTCCGCCAATGTTTCTGGACGGGCGACCAGCGCACAATTGAAGTTTTCGACCTGGCTTCCGACCTGGTGGTGATGGATATGAACGACCATTCCCTGGTCGTGGATCCCCGGTACACGACTCCCGACTATCTGGAGTCTTCGCCCGCCTTCACCCCCGACGGGGAAACGCTCTATTTCTGCAAGGCGAAAGCATTCGAAGTCCCGCGCTTCGTCGACAGCATCCGTTACGACCTGGTGCGCACTTCCTTCGACGCAGAAACCGGCGCGCTGGGTGAGATTGAAACGGTCATACCAGCCAGCCAGGAGGGCCATAGCATCGCCTTCCCCCGGCCATCCTACGACGGCCGCTGGCTGATGTACAACCAGGCTGATTTCGGGGTCTTCCCCATCAGCCACCAGGAAGCGGACCTCTGGCTCATGGACCTGCAGACCGGAGAAACCCGGCCCATCGACGAGGTCAACAGCCCGTTCTCCGAGAGTTTCCACAACTGGAGCGGCAACAGCCGCTGGTTCCTCTTCTCCAGCCGTCGCGAAGACGGTCTCTACGTGCAGATCTATCTCGCCTCGATCGATGAGAACGGGCATTGCACGAAACCTTTCGTGCTGCCCCAGAAGAACCCGCGCAAACTCTACCACGGGACCTTGTATTCTTACAATGCGCCCGATTTCACCAAAACCCGGGTCGACTTCGACACACGCGGCGTGTATCGTGAAGTGTTCTCGGACGAGCGTATCCAAGCTACTGTCAAGCCATGAAACGATTCCTGTATATCACGGCGGCCATAACGGCCATCTTCCTTTGCGCCTGTGGACGCGACGAATATCGTATCCACGGCCGCGTCGTCTCCAACGAACTGGAGGGCGTCAAGGTCTTCCTCGTGCCTGTCGGCCATGGGGAGCGTGAAAACGTAGACTCCGTACTCATCCACAACCACGAATTTGAATTCCGCGGCGACCGGCATTGGATGTGCACCGTCCGGCTGATCGCCCACGAACGCGGTAAGGGACAGGACCTGCTCGTAGCCACAGAGCCAGGCGACATCTACGTGACCATCGGCCCGAACAGCACGGGTGGCGGAACACCCCAGAACGACAGCCTGCAGGTGTGGAAAGACCTGACGATGGAGCATAATCGGGTTTATGGCGGACTCTATAACGAAGGGCGGAAAGAAGAAGCGAAAGCTGTCCATGCCGAATATCTCCGTCGCACGCGAGAGATGGCCCTGGCACTAGGCGAGGAAAGCATTGCAGGCAAATTCCTGATTGAACACTTCCCGCTGCCCCAAGAATAGCCGGCGATGAAAAGAAAAGGTGGATGCATACTTCTGGTCATTTTGGCCGCCGCTGCGTTGGCGGCTGGGCTGAGCCAGTGCGTCTTCCTGGTCCGCCATCCCTATTTCCGGAAGCTCGCTGCCCAGAACGGCATCTCCCTGCGGGAGGCACGCAAGGCCTGGGGCAAGCCCGACAAGGTCTCGGAGCAGATTATGGGCATGGTCGTCGAGGCCGACCGGGAAAACTGGACGAAAGTGTCCGAACTGGCCGCGGAAAGGGACCTCAAATCGGAAATCGGCACCTACTATTACAATCTGGCCAACGCCATGCAGGGCCGGCTTCCCGACCGGCTGATGGACTATTATCAGCCTTTTGAAAGGGGCCTGTTCCTGCCCGTCGGACCGTCCTCCACGCCTTTCCAGATCGCCTGTGCCGGCGATGTCTGGTTTGCGCTGGGTTACATGCCGCTGGCTGAGCGAGACGCCATGCTGGGCCTGCTTTTCTCGCCGTCCCACACCGGCCCCCGCTACCTGCGCCGCCTGGCCGAAACCAACCTGATAATCGGTGACTTCGAAGCGGCCTCCAAATACCTCCGCATCCTCCTCAATACCCGCAGTGACCGGCAATGGGCACAGGAACGGCTTCCCGGCCAGTGGCGTCCGGAATACCAGCTTCGCATCGCGGAGAAACGCAACCTGATGCCGCAGTTCGACCTGGTCCACGGCATGGACCAGACGCAGCTGGCTCTTCGTGTCCTGCTCACCGCCAATGCAACCAACAAGACGGCCCTCGACTACCTGCTGTGCTACGACCTGCTGACCAAGGACCTCGACGCTTTCGTGGCCGACTTCAACCCCGCATTTACCGCCTCGCGGCTGTATGAAGAGGCCATGCTGATCTTCCTGGCCGCCAAAGGCGGAATGAACGAAGAGAACTTCGCCCACTATCACATCGCTCCGAAGACGTTCCACGATTTCAACCGCTTCGTTTCCATCTACAAGCGGGATGACGGGGCCGCACGCAACCTGACCGCCGAGTTCGGCAAGAGTTACTGGTATTATTTCTATTTTGCTGCAAGGAATGAAAAGAAGTAATCGGTCGCTTTTGCCGCTCTTGATGCTGGTTCTCCTCACGCTGGCCTGCGGGAGGCCGTACGACGTGCAGCCTGCCGGCGTGGGCACCGACCGGCCGGAACCCGTCTTTCCTGACTACCGCGACGTTACCATTCCCTCCAACATCGCCCCGCTCAACTTCTACTATACCGATCCGGACGGATCGCACTTTACCACCACGCTCACTTCCGGCAGCATGACCGTCACACGCAAGGGACGCGACGTCGTCTGGAAAGAAAAAGCCTGGAAACAGCTGCTGGCGGCGGCTGCGGGCTCCGACATCGAAGTGGTATCTGCATACCGCTCGGCCGGCGGCCCGGTCCGCCAGACGTGGACAATCCATGTCAGCGCCGACCCGATCGACCCCTACCTCACCTACCGGCTCATTGAGCCCGGATTCGAAGTCTGGGACGACCTGGAGATTCAGGAACGGCATTTGGAAAGTTTCGAGACCCGGAACATCTCCGACTGGCGGCACACGGGCAACCACTGCATGAACTGCCACATCCACGCCCAGGGGCGCGGCGACCTGTCCATGTTCTACCTTCGGGGCGAAGGCGGCGGCGCCATCCTCAACCGCGGAGGAAAACTGCGCAAGCTGGCCCTGAATGATACGACGATGATTTCCCCCACCGTGTACGGAGAAATCCATCCGGAAGGCCGCTACGGCGTCTTCTCCAACAATATCATCATCCCGGCCATCCACGCCGCCGGCGGACTCCGTATGGAGGTCTTCGACCGGAACTCTGACCTTTGCGTGGCCGATTTCGACGAAAACCGCCTGTACGCCTTTCCGGAAACCGCCCGGGAGGACGTGATGGAAACCTTCCCCGCCTTTTCCGCGGACGGCAAATACGTGTATTACTGCACCGCGCCCTACTTACACCTGCCCGCCGATCTAGACCGGATGATGTATGCGCTGGTGCGCGTTCCCTTCGATGCGGAAACCGGTACGCTGGGCGCGCCGGCCGACACCGTGTGGAGCGCCGCGGAGCGCGGCAAGTCGGTCTGCCACCCGAAAGCCTCGTCCGACGGCCGCTGGCTGCTGTTCACGCTGGCCGACTACGGCACCTTCCCCATCAACCACCGGGAATGCGACCTGTGCCTGATGGACCTTTCTTCCGGCGAAATCATGGACCTCAGCGCCGTGAACGCCGACAAATCGGATACCTATCACAGCTGGTCCTCTGACTCCCGCTGGTTCGTATTTGCTTCCAAGCGGGGCGACGGCTTGTACGGGAAACCCTGGTTCAGCCACCTGTCACCCGACGGCACCGTGACCAAGCCGTTCCTGCTCCCGCAGAAAAACCCTCATTTTTACGATACAATGCTGCGCTCTTTCAATGTTCCCGACCTGGGAAATGCTCCGGTAGGCTTTGACGCCGCGGAAATCGGACGTATCTGGAAAGAAGTGCCGGCCGAACCTTTCGAATAATCTCACGTGCCATGAATCTCCGGAGAATTACCCTGCATTTCGTCGTCATCCTGCTGGCCGCCGTCTCCTGCGGCGAAACTGTTGAACCCGAGCCGGTCAAGTTGACTGCCCAACCGACGTCCCTGACATTCGATGCCCAGGGAGGGACCCTGGACCTGACCCTGACAAGCGGAATCAAGCCCACCGTTACCTGCTCGGAAGGCTGGATCAAGTTGACAGAGGGAGCCTATGCCAACAACACCCTCAAACTCTCCGTTACAGCCCAGGCCAATACAGGTACCAATGACCGCTCCACCAGCCTCCGGGTCATCGGCGACAAGCAGAGTCTCATGATCCAGGTTACCCAGAAGATCCCGCAAGTGCAACTGGCCGTCGACAAGACCAGTATCTCCTTCGACCGCTTTGGCGGAGAAGCCGTCCTGACGGTCACCTCTTCGAAGCAGCCCACGGTAAGCACGGACGCCGCCTGGTGCGGCATCACCACCGGCACAATCGACGCTTCGCACAAAACCACCGTCACCCTTTTCGCCGGTGCCAACCGGGCTGCTGCCAACAACGGCACGGTCACCATCCAATGCGGCAGCGACCAGGTTTCCGTTAAAATTTCCCGGGATGCTTTCAAGCCCGTCTCCACCACCAGTGCCACCGCGCTCACACCTCAAATGGTATTCAACGCCATGGCCCCCGGTTGGAACATGGGCAACCAGATGGACGCAATCAGCAACGGCATCGCCTCGGAAACCGTCTGGGGCAATGCGCAATGTACCCAGGCCACGTTCGACGGCGTGAAAGCCGCTGGATTCAAGGCTGTGCGCATCTGCACGACCTGGGAGGGCCATATCGGCACGGCGCCGGGCTACAAGCTGGAAGACAAATGGCTCAACCGTGTGGCCGAAATCGTCGGCTATGCGGAGAAAGCCGGCCTGGTCGCCATCGTCAATACGCACCACGATGAAACCTATTGGCTGGACATTGCCAAAGCCTACAACAACGCGACCCAGAACGAGAAAGTGAAAGACGAGATCTTCTGCGTCTGGCTGCAGATTGCCGAACGGCTGAAGGACAAGGGCGAATGGCTGGTCTTCGAGTCGTTCAACGAGATTCAGGACGGCGGCTGGGGCTGGAGCGCAGCCTTCCAGGCCAATCCCAGTGCCCAATACAAGGTACTCAACGAATGGAATCAGGTGTTCGTGGACGCAGTCCGCGCCACAGGAGGAAACAACGCCACGCGCTGGCTGGGTGTGCCGGGCTATGCCGCCAATCCTGGCTTTACCATCACGGGACTCGTCCTCCCCAAAGACTACACCAGCGAGAACCGGCTGATCGTGGCTGTCCATGACTACGACCCGTACAACTATACGCTGAACAATCCGCTCGTGCGGCAATGGGGCCACACGGCCGACAAAGACAAACGCTGCAGCGACTACGATGAAGAAGGCGTCGTTGCCGTCTTCGACAATCTGAAAAAGGCGTATCTCGACAAGAACATCCCGGTCTATCTCGGTGAGATGGGCTGCTCCCGCCACACCGATGAGGACTTCCCTTATCAGAAGTATTACATGGAATATTTCTGCAAATCGGCAGCCGATCACCTGCTTCCCATGTATCTATGGGACAACGGCGCTACCGGTGTAGGCTCTGAGAAACACGGCTACATCAACCACGGCACAGGTGCCTATGTCGATGACAAAGCCCGGACTCTGATCGACCTCATGGTCAAAGCCGTCACGACAAAGGACCCCGCGTACACGCTCCAGAGCGTCTATGATGCGGCGCCTTAGTCCGACCAGCGGAAGCCGAAGGGGATGCGGTCGGGAGAATTGATGGCTTGCTGGGCCTGGATGCTGTTGAAGGGGACGGGGCCGGTCGTGAATTCGGGAACGTTGTAGGACCGGAAGAGATCTTCGTCGTAATTCCTCGGATCGCGCTGGGGCAGCAGGAACGGCTTGCCGGCCACGCCGTTTTCGTCGAAATGGGCGATGTACAGGCGCGTGAACAGCCCGTCCCCGCGCCGGCTCGAGAACACGAACCAACGGGAATTGGCGCTCCAATTGTGATAACTGTCGGTGTCAGAACTGTTGACCTCGTCCATCCGACGGGTCTCCCCCGTCGCCAGATCCAGCAGCCAGAGGTCGGCTTCGTGATGCCAGATGGGGAACGTGCCGTAATCGCAGAGGGTGAACATCAGGTACTTGCCATCGTAGGAAGGCCGGGGGAAACAGATGCTTCCCTTGAAATCGGCCGCATCAAGGACCAGCTCGACATCCTTGCCGATCGTGCCGGTTTCGGGATCGAACGACACCTTGTACAGATTGTAGTGCGAATCCGGCAGCCCGCGGGGAATCTCCACCTCTTCGGCAGCCGTGAACCACAACGTCCGGCCGTCAGCCGAGAAGACAGGAAACGTCTCCCAGATGCCGTGCTGCTTGATCTGCGGTGCCGTGATGATCTGGTTGCGGACCACATCGTAGATCTGGACATCCGAATCGAGATCGAACACTTCGATCAGCTTGTCGGGCTGCGCATGGAAACTCTGGCGGGTGCTGCAAGTGGAATAGGCGATGAACTTGCCGGAAGGGTGCCAATAAGGATAGACACAGAATCCCAGCGTACTGTCGGTCTTGGTGTCGTAGGCCTTCACCTCGCCGTCGCGACCCAGCAGCGTAGCGCCGTGGGCACCGCGGATGTGGACCGTAAAAGCGGAAGGATCGCCCCGGAAACTCGCGTGACAGTTCACACAACCGGCGAAACGTGTATTCTCCAGCAGCGCACGCTGGCGGAAAGAACCCAGTTCCCGCTCATAGATGCCCATATTGCTGTAAATCTGATAGCCAGGCTCAATGAGACGGTAGGTCAGGCCATAGTCGATCTCATCGCCCGACACAAAGATCTGGAACGGTTCATAACGCCGCCAGGCTCCACCAAAAAGCCCGCTGACAGTCACGGTGAGGGCATCACCCACGCTGTGCTTCAGCAACGACTTCCAACTCTTTTCGGAAAAACAGGTAGCAGATTTTCCGCTGCTGCGGAGTGAAGATCCGTCGGGTGCAGTCAAGCGCACGTCCAGCGCATCAGCGTCGGGGAGCGTAAAATCAAGAGGGGCGATGGTCGCGGGCACGGTCACGCCGACATAATCGGGCCAGATGCCCGGAACTCCCTGAACCTGGGTCGCATTTCGTTCCCGGGGCCCACACGCGGCCAGCGTCAGCAAAATCGTTACAAAGCACAGGAATCTTTTCATAGCGGAATCATGGCTGTTGGTTCAGGTATCGGAAAATGAAATAAAACCAGTAGGTATTTCCATAGGAGGCCTTCATGGCGGCCTCTTTCTTCCCGGCATTGGCATCGGCCATAAACCGGTTGATCCGCTGCACGTTGACGGGCGCAATCGTGTCAGGAAGGCCGTTGAAGTCATCGTGCGTAAAGACCCATAGCAGCAGGAGCGCCTCCTGATAGGTCTGCGGCAAGGGGGAAGTATCCACCATCCGCAGGCATTCCGCGAAACGAGTCAAGTCTTTGCGGAGCAGACACCAGGACAGGAGATAGTCGAGGGCCATCTTGTTTTCGGGATGCTCCACCTGCAGGACGCCCAGCATCGAGTCCATCTCCGTGTCGCTGAAGAAGAAATCGTGCTGCTTGAGGCGGAATTCGCGGATTCGGGCGAGTTCCGGACGCTTTTCGAAGAGTGTACCGTCTGCCACGAGGGCGGCAGTCTCCCGGGCCCAAGTACGATAGAAAGTGGTGCTCTCCAGGACTTTCAGGTACTTCATCGCGACGAGCGTGTCGCCGTTCACGAGATTTGTTTCGACCAGACGTTGGTAGAAACGGGCACTTTTCTGGAAATCGGGAATGGATTCCTGTGCCTCGAACGCGTAGCGCTGGGCGGTGTTGACCATGCCCAGATGCCAGAAAATCTCCCCGGTCGAGACCGGATTGGTATAGTCTCCCTCGAAACCAGGAATCAGCCCTTCCGGGCCGTTCTGGAAATAGGTGAACTGGCTGTCGACCAGGCGTCCAGTCTTGGCGAGAGCCAGGTTCAGGCAGGAGACAGTTTTGGGATTGTCGGGATTGCGCCGGTCGGCCTGCTGCATAATGCGGTTCCACATCTGCATGCGGACCATGAAGTCGTAGTGCATCCATTCTTCCTTTACGGGATCGGCAACGCGCAGCGTAGCGAAAGTGCCGGCAGCCGCCAACACCACAAACAAGGCCCCAGGAACCACGATGCCATTCAGCGATTTGCGAACCTTCAAACAGGAGACCATGACAACCAGCACCGCCGCTGCAGCTGCCGCATAGAGCAGTCCGGGCAGAATATTATGGAAACGGTGATAATGCAGACCCTGGATCAGTCGATTGAACGGATACGGGAATAGGCGCCAGGCGACCAAGACACAAGCCGCGGCGACCACCAGCATCCCGATCGCGAAAAGCCAGGGTTTTCCCTCCCCCTCTGCAACCTCGTGGCAAACGACTGCAATGGCGAACAGGATGCACAACGGACCACAGGCCATATACAGTACCGGCAGGAGTACCAAATCCAGCACACGGCGTCCTTTTCGGGAAGCAACACGCTGGCACATGGCCGCCACACCGAGCGACAGTGCCAAAGCTACGATCGCTCCGGCAAGCGCATTTTCATCGCAGAAAAAGAGTACGAGCAACAGTGCCGGAATAAAAGAAAGCACATACGTGAAGAGCGAGCGGCGACGGCATGCCGCCCAGACGGAGAGTTGGACGCCACAGAACAAAAGTGCTAAAAGCACCGCACCGACCGGTGCATGATAGAAAAATTGAGTCAGGCATCGACCCAGCCAGTCAGCCAGTCCACCAGGCACCCGGGCCACGTCGGCAAAATAGGCGAACGTCCATTCAAACAACTGGTACTGCTCCTGAAAATGAAGATGATACCGATACCTGAATGCAAAAAAAACAAAGATGCCGATCCCTGTCAGAATCGTCATCAGGGCAGCGGTCAGTTGTTGTTTCCGGGTCATTCCTCCGTCTGGTTTATCTGACAAAGTTATCAATAAAATGAGAAAAAATGTGTAAATTGTTGCCTCATTTGATCGATATGAAACAAATCTGCTTTCTGACAGCCGCACTCCTGTGCCTTTTCCTGCCCGCCCGGGCCGCGGAGCCCACCGCCATTTCCATTCAAACCGACCATACCCAACTCGTACTCACCGTCGATGCCAATGGCAATCTACGTACCCGCCACTACGGCGCCCGCATCGCCGATCCAGTCCTCTTCCTGGGCATGGATACACAGGCCAAACGGCCCAACGGGGCCGGTCCGATGACCCTTCCCACCACCGGCGGCGTGTTCGTCGGCTCCCCCGCCCTCCACGTACGTTACGCCGACGGCAACCACAATACGGAACTCTATTACACCGGGCACCAGTCCCGTAGCAAGGACGGCGTCACCACCACGGAAATCTCCCTGAAGGATCCCGTCACTACCCTGCAGGTGAAACTGGTCTACGAAGCCTATGGGAGAGAGGACGTCATCCTCGCCCATACCGAGATCACGAACAGCGGAAAGAAGCCGGTCGAACTGCTTGACTACGCCTCTTCCGCCATGCATTTCGAAGCCGACCGCTACCTGCTCACCCACACCTGGGGCGGCTGGGCCAGCGAGATGCAGGTGGACCGTGAACTGCTGGGCCACGACACCAAGGTGATTGAGAGCCGCCGCGGGGTGCAGGCCACCCAGCGGAACAATCCCTCCTTCCTGCTGAGCCTGGGCTCAGCTGAATTCAGCGAGACGGCAGGCGACGTCGTTGCCGGCGCCCTGGCCTGGAGCGGCAACTTCCGCCTGACCTTCGACCGCGACGACGCCGGACGCCTCCACGTGCTGGCCGGCATCAGTCCCCACGCCGCCACCTATCCGCTGGCACCCGGCAAGACCTTCGTCACGCCCGACATGGTCTGGACCTTCTCAGGCGCCGGTGCCGGGCAGGCCTCCCGCAACCTGCACCGCTGGGCACGCAACTATGGCGTCTACCGCGGCGGGCAGGTCCATCCCACCCTCCTCAACAGCTGGGAGGGCGCCTACTTCACTTTTACCACCGAAACCTTGCTCCGCATGATCGACGACGCGGCCGGCATGGGCCTGGAGATGTTCGTACTCGACGACGGCTGGTTTGCCAAGGACTATCCGCGCAACGGCGACGACGCCGGCCTAGGCGACTGGGAGGTCAATACCGACAAACTGCCGGAAGGCATCGACTACGTCGCTTCCTACGCCCACGACAAGGGGCTCAAGTTCGGCATCTGGATCGAGCCCGAGATGGTCAATCCGCAGTCCAACCTGGCGCACAACCATCCCGAATGGGTCGTGAAGAGCCCCGGACGCGACATTTACCAGGAACGCAACCAGTGGGTCCTCGACCTGTCGAACCCGGCCGTGCAGGACTTCGTGTACGGCATCTTCGACGGTGTGATGCAGCTCTCGAAGAACATCGACTATGTGAAATGGGACTGCAACCGCGTGATCCAGTCGTTCGGCAGCACCTACCTCGGCCATGAGCAGGACCGCTTCTTCGTGGAATACTGCCAAGGCCTGTACAACGTGATGCGGCGCATCCGTGCCAAGTATCCCGACGTGCTGATCCAGTGCTGCTCATCGGGCGGCGGGCGCGTGGACTACGGTGCCTTGCGCTATTTCGACGAAATCTGGACCAGCGACAACACCGACGGCGACTGCCGCGCCTATATCCAGTACGCCACGAACCTCATCTATCCGCCGTTCATTATGGGCGCCCACGTCTCGGCCGTGCCCAACCACCAGAGCGGCAACGTCACGCCCCTGAAGTTCCGCTTCGACATGGCCTGCACCGGCCGGCTGGGCCTGGAACTGCAGCCCAAGAACTTCTCGGCGCGCGAGCGGGCGCTGGCGGAGCGCTGCATTGCCTCCTACTACCAGTATCGCGACCTGGTCTTCAACGGCGACCTGTACCGCCTCTCCTCGCCTTACGACAGCGACTATTACGCGCTGATGTACGTGTCACCCGACAAGTCCCGCGCCGTGGTCTATACCTACTGCCTCCGCTACCAGAACCGCGAGGGATCGCAGCACGGTTTCCGGCTCGAAGGGCTGGACCCGGAGCGCAGCTATCGGGTAAAGGAACTCAATGTGGACCGTTCCTGCTGGTGGGGCGACGGAAAAGAATTCTCCGGCGCCTTCCTGGGCACCGGAGCCTTCAATCCCGACCTGCCGCAGAAATACAGCTCGGCCGTTTTCTACCTGGAAGCGAAATAGGGTCTCAGTCCGACAGGTTGCCCGACAGTTTGCTCCACTCTATCCATCCGGTCTGTTCCGGGTGGCTGTCTACCTGTACCTTGACCCAGCTCCATTCCGAGAGATCGGTCGGATGGACGAGCGTGCCCGTCTTCAGGTCAAACAGTTTGCGTGATTTCTCGTCGGGTTTCGCATAGACGGGAACCGTCGACGCCCCGCCCCAGTCCGTCACGATCATATAGAGCGCGGAAGCCGGCATCCAGGCTTCGTCGTCGACCCATTTCTGCTCGTCGTTTTCATCGACGGACCCGAACCAGAGCTGCCACCAGCCGTTCTTAGGATTGCCGACCGTAAATTCGTAGGTCTTTCCTTTTTCCAGTACGAAAGTCTGTCTGCCGTTGACGGGCTTTTCACGGAAAACCACGGTCTCCTTGCCGGGGACAGAAACAAGCAGGGTCGGGACCGGGCCGCCGTCGCCCGGTTCGAAAGCATCGTCGCGAACCTGGGATTTCTCGATCCACCCGGTCACTTTTTCGCACGGACGGCCCTCAAATTCGCTCGGGTCGTACGTCACTTTCACCCACTTGCCGTCGGCCGAGAGTTCGAGCGGCCGCAGAAGGGCCCGGAATTCGTGGATGACCATCACCCGTTTCGCGTCACGGCGCGGCTCGGCATACAGTTTCCGGGGTTGGCCGTCCTCATAGTCGGTGGCCACGGCCAGCACGGAGCGGTGGATCCAGGCCTCGCGGCCGGGAATCTTCTCCTCACATCCCCCTTCATCGTACACGATTCCATTCTTGATGCGCCACCAACCGCCCGGCTGCACGATGGCAGTGAGCTGATAGAAACCGGCAGGCTCCAATTGATGGACAATCGTTCCTTTCGGCGCAGAGCGGATGTTGGTCATCCCATCCGTATCGGGGTCGCAGACAAAACAGTTGAGTTCCTGCGACTGGGCGCACGAGGGCAAGACAATCATCAGGACAAGCAAGGATAAGACGATCTTTTTCATAGGCGTTTACCGATTTGTCAGGGAATAGGGTTTGTCGGCGGCGGCCAGGCCGCGCTTGCGGTTCGGGCGGTCTCCCATTTCGAATTCGAGGGTGCAGCCGCGGAGCAGGTCGCCGTGTGTGACGTAGAGTTTGGAATACGGCTTCCCGTTCAGCTTCACGCTGCGCACATAGCGGTTGCGGTCGCTCACGCCCGGGGCCTTGATTTCGATGACGGCACCGTTTTCAAGG
>JAEEOM010000134.1 GCA_016284265.1 Bacteroidales bacterium
ATCTCCAGGAAGGTTTCGACAACGGGCTCACCGTCAGTGAAGCCAAAGAAGCCTTGTCACAACTCTATGCCTATACGGGCTTCCCGCGTTCGCTCAATGCCCTGGGTACGCTCCAGAAGGTTATCGCGGACCGTGAATCCCAAGGACGCAAAACGGACTCCGGCCGTGAGGCCGATCCGCTGCCGGCCGGTTATGACGCCTTAAAACAGGGCACCCGGGTCCAGACACAACTCTCGGGAGCGCCGTTCAACTATACGTTCGCGCCCCAGACCGACTATTACCTCAAAGCCCACCTGTTCGGTGACATCTTCGCCCGCAACAACCTGAGTTTTGCCGACCGGGAGATCGTGACGGTAAGCGCCATCGCCTGCCTTCCCGGCTGCGAGCCCCAGCTCAAAGCCCACGTCGCCGGCGCGCTGAACATGGGTGTCAAAGAAGAAGATGTCCGTTCCATTCCCGCCGTGTTGGAAGCGACCGTCGGTATGGAAGCGGCCGAGCGACTCCGGGGTGCTTTGGCGGCCGTTTTCGGCGAGGAGCATACGCCCGTCCAGACCGTTGATTTCAGTGTCTGGCCGAAGGGCGAGCCCAACACCGCCTATGCCCGGTACTTTGTCGGCAATAGTTACCTGGCGCCCCTCGAGGGCGGTATTGCCAATGTGACCTTCGAGCCCGGATGCCGGAACAACTGGCACATCCATCACAAACAGGTGCAGGTGCTCGTCTGTGTTGCCGGCCGAGGCTGGTACCAGGAATGGGGCAAAGAGGCCGTTCCGATGACGCCCGGCACAATCATTGCCATTCCCGCCGAAGTGAAACACTGGCACGGCGCCGCTAAGGACTCCTGGTTCCAACACCTGACCTATCATAAGGACGTACAGGAGGGCGCTTCCAACGAGTGGCTGGAGCCGGTCTCCGATGAAGTATACAACCGATTGTAAGATGAAAAAACAAATCCTCAGCCTTTTTATCGCCCTTCTGGGCCTGACCATCATGCAGAGCAACGCACAACAGTTGACCATCAACATCCGGTATACCGGAGAGAACGGGAGCGCCCGCAAATATGTGGAAGAGATGGAAAAGAGTGGCATCGCCGACCGGATCCGCGCCATCGAGGGTTGCCTCCGCTACGATTATTTCTTCCCGGCCGACGACCCTGAAGGTCTGCTCCTGATCGACGAGTGGGCCAGCCAGGAAGCGCTCAACCGGTATCACAGTTCTCCGGTTATGAACGAAGCCGCTGCCCTTCGCGAGAAATACAAACTGGGCAACCGGCAAGTACGGATGTTCCATCCCGTGGTGCCTCCGCAGCCGCAGCAGCCCGCGAAGCCTGTCGCCAATGTGGTAGATATGCACAGCCATATGATTCCCGCGTCCTACCTGAATGCGGTAAAGGCGCACGGAATGGAAATGGACGAAAAGTATCCCATCCCTTCCTGGAATGCCGCTGCGCATCTCCAGTTCTTGGATGAGGCCGGCATCCACACCGCCGTGCTCACGATGCCCGCGCCGCAGCCTTTCTTCGGGAATGCCGCGGAATCGGCCGCCATTTGCCGAAAGTTCAATGAAGAGGCTGCCGCGCTGAAAACGCAGCATCCGGGCCGGTTCCTGTTCTGCGCTGCCCTGCCGCTGCCCGACGTGAAGACCGCCCTCGCGGAGGCGAAATATGCGCTGGAAGTGCTGCGCGCGGACGGCGTCAAGCTGGCCACCAACAGCTACGGCCAGTATCTGGGCGATGAGGAGCTGGAACCGCTGATGGCGTATCTGAACAGTCGGAAAGCTGTCGTCATTGTCCATCCGCACAAGCCTTCGGCCGTTAACGATCAATTGGTTTCGGTCGTGCCGCTGGCCTCTTATGAGTATCTGGCCGAGACAACGCGCACCGTCCTGAATATGGTGGCGCATGACGTGCTGGTCCGCTACCCGGACCTGAAGGTGGTCGTTCCGCACTGCGGCTCTTTCCTGCCCAATGCACTGCCGCGCTTCAAGGGGCTGATGCCGGTGATGGTGGCGCAAGGCTATATGAAGCCGGTCGATGTGGAGGCCAATCTCTCGCATCTGTACTTCGACCTGGCCGGTGCCGCTACCGATGAAGCGATCGAATCACTTCTGACCATCACGGAGCCCTCGCACATTCTCTACGGTTCCGACTATCCTTATGTAGCCGCTCCGGCGCTTGTCGGCGCAAAAAAAGCCATGGAATTCCGGCTGGGATCCCATGGTCTGGATGCTAACTCCATTCTGGCAGGGAATGCCGCCCGGCTGTTTGAATCAGCCGGCTGCGACGGACAATGTGCCGCTGAAACCCGATAGATTCAAACCAGACCTGGGTGATAAGCTTTTGAAGTGTACGCTGTCTTCCTTGCCTGACGATGATCGTACGGTAAAGGTAGTTCCGGAAGGGCCAACAGTCAGTCCTTGGAATTTCCAGATGACTCCGGTAGGCTCCCCGGAGTTGTCCTTTGTGCATACGGGCTCACCGTCCTTGAGAAGGGTGAGCGACGGCGCATTGGAATAGACCGTCAGGGTGAATTCCTCTCCGGCAGGCCGTGCCGTAAGGCGGCGTCCCGTGATGTATACCGTTTCTTCCTGATGGTTCCACCAGGACTTGTAGAGATAGAAAACATCCTTTTTGGTCTGGCGGTCCCGGGTCACCAACCCTTTGTCGTTCATGTACAGTCGGGCCGGATTCTCTGTATAGGCTATGCCGTCGCTGCTGTCCATGTACCCTTCTTTCCGGTCGGCGACCGGGAAGTCGAACAAAATCCAAAGGGAAGTGAAATTCAGCCAAGGCATCTGTGCAATCTGCTGGGCATGGGCCTCATGAGAAAGGTTGCCATATTCTTCCATGTGCCGGGCATCATCTCGGTATCGACGGATGTCTTCTTCTTTCCAGGTATGGCAGAAAGGATTGATGCCTACGCCATATTCAGAAATATTGGCGGGGCCCATGGTTTCTTTGATCCTGACCATATCTTCAGTGATACCTGAGAAAACTCCGTAATTGTAGTACCAGCCGTGATAGCGGTTTTCCGAGTAGTAATCGGCTTTAAGCTCCGTGTAAAAATCACGTCCGAATACGCTGTCATCTGTCAGGCCTACAAAACGCGTCGAGTCCAGCGTTTTGGCGTAGTTATACAGACGGGCACTCTCATTGACGACGCGTCGTGCATCCAGCGGACCCTGGAACCGATCCGTATTACCCCAGCTGTCCAGCTCGTTCCACATGCCCCAGAACACAATGGAAGGGTGGTTGTACAGATTGCGGATCATCTCTTCCATCTGGGCGTGGATATTGTCAAAATATGCCTCGGATGCCCGCACACCGCAGATATTTACCCAGGGAATTTCAGTCTGCACGACAATGCCCAACCTGTCGCAGAGCCGGAATGCGTAGTCATTGTGTGGATAATGCGCCAGTCGCAGGAAATTACAGCCCAACTCCTTTACGACTTCATAATCAGCATCCATCTCTTCATAGGACAAAGCTGACGCTTTCAAGTGCATGTCCTGATGCATGGATACACCCCGGAGTGCGTAGGGATGCCCGTTGAGAGAAAAGCCTTTTTCCCGGTCAACAGAATAATAGCGGAAGCCTACTTCCGTCATCGCCTTATCGCTGCCGGCTGTCAGTTCCACCGTATAAAGATACGGGTCTTCCAGACCGTTCCACAAATGCGGTCGTGCCAAGGAGAAGTTGTGATGATATGCCCCGGAAACTTGCTTTTGTACATCCTCATACACGGTCTTTCCAGTCCTGTCCCGTACTTTCAGGGTAACATCGGCCTTCCCGCAAAGGATAGCTTGGACGGTGGCATCGGCTCGTGCGTCAGTTACCGCAGTCTGAGTAACGTGAAGGCGGTAGAGACCATAAGCCGAAGGATCGAAGTACACCCTCCCCGGAACATAAAGCCAGACAGGATTGTGCAAACCACCATTCTTGTTGAAGTCCGAACTCACCGGGATGAGTTCCAGATCCTCTGTATTGTCGCAAATTACCTCCACCAGATTCTTCCCTTGCAGAAGCAATCCGGCCATGGGCACGACAAAAGCAGTATATCCTCCTTTGTGTACACTGGCTTTCTTTCCGTTCACGTACACCGTGGCGGCTTGCGCGGCACCTTCGAAAATCAAGAAGGCGGAAGTTGCAGGATCGGCTATTTGTACGGTAGTGCGGTATGTGGCCGGTCCCCGATAGTAAGTGGCACTTTGCCCGTCAATCCCGTTGTAAGAATGGGGGACAGCGACCCGCTCCCAGTTGCTTCCGTCTTTGGAAAACTCCCATTCCGTTAAGGCTGATTGCCCTGTAGGAACATAACGTAAGGCATCCGGTACAGGAGGTACTGTACAAGAGGCAAGTATCGACAGCAATCCCGCTGCCAGCGTCAGGTGAAACAATTTTATCATGATAAACAAAGATAAGTAAATTTTTCCGTCCGGGCTATTCAGTTGGATAATTGCAATTATTTATGTACCTTGTGGAAAATCTTAGAAAAGTATCATGAAAAAGTCATTATTTGCTGTTGTTGTCGCCTGTCTGGCTTTGTTTACGTCCTGCGGGGTGATGCGGGTTAATCATACTGGAGATTTTACCGGGTCGATTTACGGTGTGTGGGCGCTGGACTCAAAGAATCAGGTCGACTACACGGGCGTACATTTCTATCTCTCCTTGAGCGAACCCCGCATCGCGTTGGCCAAGAAGGGCAGTTTTACGCAGTTCGACCTCAAAGATGTGGATGTCGACGGCTCCCAGTTCTCCTATAATGCCGCCAAAAAACTGATCAGTTTTAATAAGACGCTCTGGCTCACACAAGGTCTCCATTATGAAATGCGCCTGTCAGGAACCTACAAAGTCCTCGAAATGAACCGCAAGAAACTAGTCATCCAGAAAGAATCCCTGGGAGGCAGAACCACCTACGTTTTCCATCGGTTCAAATGACCAGTAATTCCGTTCTTTCGCTGATTCTTTTCAGTTGGGAAGCTAGAATCCGGCGACAATCAATTTCATATGACTGCGCCTATGATGATTCCGTAAGAATTCAGATTCGTTTCTGGTTTGAGATGAATCGGAAGGCTGCAAAAATGAGCATCGGGCCAAGACCGGAATAGAAGGAAGCGGTAAATTCGACCGGAATACCGGGAATGTATTTAAGGGCAATACCGAGGCACGACATGCAGACAATCAAAATCCAGCCACGGAGCGGGAAGGCCTGCCAAAAGATCGTCGTTTGCGGCTGGACCATAATACGAGCCGAGTATCTATCCACGATCTTTCGAAACATAATGAAAAAGCTCATCAGGACGAATGCTGTGATGAGCATCAGCCACCATAGCTTCTGCGACGGCATCGTCAGGTAAGCCTTGATGCCTTTGACCGTGATGATCATGCCTGGAAAGCCCCAAAAGGCGGCAGCTATATAAAAGAGATATTTTCTGCTCATGCCGTTCTTTTCACTCGGCAAAGTTCGGCATAGCAGATGAAACATTTTAGACCGGGAGGGGAAGGAATTAGGATTATTCTTGCATATTCTCCCGGAAGGCAGATTTCATCAGGGATGTTTCTCTCTTGATAGGCGTGTTTTCGAGAGCAGGCGTTTGGCCCGCTGCCTTAATTGATCAACCATGATACGCCGATACTTAGTACGTGGTAGCTGTTGAGGTGCAAGAGGTCCAGGTCGGTGGCGAAATCCAACTGTACCCGGCGTGACACCAACCAGGTGAAGCCGAATTCGGTCAAGTATTGATTGTCTCTGTTAGGATGGAGGTAATTGTATCCCTCTATGAAAGTGCCGATCCGGTCCGTTATATCGAAGTAGGCCCCGATCCCGAGGAACGCCGCGGGGGAGACATTCTGGCCGTCCCATTCCACTCCGAAGTTATAACCGAGCCCGAACCTGTCGCTCAGGGAATGCTCGAACAGAAGGAGCACGGACGAAGCATGTCTTTCGGAAAGCAATGATTTGGTCCCGATGCGTCGCGAGTTTATTTGGGCCAGCAGGGCGATGGACGGCAAGAATCGTTCTCCTTCATAAAATCGCGCCTTGAATCCCACGCATAACGGTCCGATACCCACAGTGGGGTCCATGGCCTTATCATAGATAAGATCGGCGTCGACACGGAGTTCAAAATTCCGGAACAGACCATATCGGAGCAAGGTAGTATTCAGGGTAAAGTTGCGATATTCCCCGACAACCGCCTCATATGCGATGCCGGTCTCCCATTGGATTTTTCTTTGCGGCATGATATCCGTCCCGGTCAACGCACCGGGGCGATCTGCGGAAATGGTCGGCAAATCATCCTGCGCATAACACAGGCAGCAAGCAAATAACAATCCTAGCAGGCAACCTATCCGTTTATTCCAGAACCCGTTCATTGATGCAAATATCGCATTTTTCCGCAGAATTAACAAGTGGATCAAGAGTCCAGCCAGCGCTTGACGGAAGATGCTTTTTCCTTGCTTACGGTGATCTCCTCATCAGGGTATCCTTTCAGATGAACGCGAAGTTTTCCCAGGAACCAGGCTGACAGTTTCGCTACGGCGGCGGCGCTGATGATGCACTGGCGGTTCACACGAAGGAAATGCAGGGGGTTCAGCTGAGCTTCTGCCTCTTCCAGCGTCATTCCCAGGGGATAGACCTTTCCCGCATGAGTATAAAGCCGGACAACACCGTCCTTGATGGCAATATGACTTACATCGGTGGCCGGGACGATGAGATACTCGTCGGCCTTATGGGGAATCAGGAATCGTTCCCGGTAATGGATCGAGTCCGTCACCAGTGAGTCAAGAAGACGGGCGATCGTGTCCGTGCTTGTGGCTGCCGCCGCACGGCTGTCATTCCGGACTCTTTCCAAGGCAACTTGTAATTCTGCCTCGTCGACGGGCTTCAGCAGATAGTCGAGGCTGTTGAATTTGAAAGCCTGCACGGCGTACTGATCGTAGGCCGTAGTAGACAAAGACCTTGTCCTGGATCTCATAAGTCGCCGCCTGGGGGATGACTATGGCTTGCCCCAGCCGGTAGGGAATCGTGAGCCGGCCGGTGCTGCCGCTCAGCAGGCGACCGTCCGGATTCGGAAAAACGGCCCGGGCTGACAGGGCCCCGGTATTGCGGTCCACGACACCACTGATGCTTCCCAGCCGTCCTTCAAGTGGATAGGTGGTGCCGCCCTGCGTCTGAAGGGATACGGAAGGGAACGACGCTATCATCTTCTCCATAGAACCGAACTCTTCCATTCGGGTCATCACATCCTTTTCCGTCAGCGAGAAATACACATACATCTGGGCGTTGTCCGCTACCGTTGTAAGACCATCCTGCGTGGATGGCCCGACTAAGTCGCCCTTGCGGTAGGGGAGACTGCCTACGACGCCGTCAGAAGGGCTGGTGAGCACGGTATAAGAAAGGTTGCTCCTAGCCGACTCCCACTGGGCCTGTGCCTGTGCGAGCTGAGCCCTGGCAAGATCGAGCTGTGTCTGGGCGGAGCGAAGGTCGTATTCGGAAACTATCGCTTTTTCCCACAGACCCTTTCGGCTGTCATAGTTCAGTTGTGCGCCTTCGACGCCCGCCCGGGCGACTTCGACATTGGCCTTGGCGGCTCTCTCCTCGGCCTTGAATGTCGCCTGGTCGATTACGAACAGCACCTGCCCCTTCCGGACACGTTGACCTTCCTTGATCCGGATCTCCGACAGATATCCCTCCACCCGGGGAATGATCCTGATGCTCTGCCGCCCCTCGATGGAAGCGGGGTAGGTCTGTTCCAGCGTGATGTCCGCTCGCTTTACGGTCATCGTTTCGTAATTCCCCGCCATTTCACCTTCTCCTTTATCGGGATGCCCGCAGGCGACAAGAGACAGCAGCAGCCACGCGAGATAGAGACTCTTTTTCATATACATTCGGCAATAAACAATGGCAAAGCTATCCGCTCACGCGCGTATATGAAACAGGAAAGGTGATAAGACGGTCAAAATGGCAGCTGAAACAGAAAATTGCGCCTATGAATTATGGTTTTGAAGCAGTATTTCAGCCTTTCGTGTGTTTAATAAGAAAACGAAAAAAATGAAGATTCTGAAGACAATGATTTGCGCGGCGCTGCTGGTGGCGGGGCTGAGCGGTTGTGAGAAATTCGACGTGAACAAGCTGGAAGGAACCTGGTCTGAGCAGTATGATCCGACGGTGTTTGCGATGGATGGTTCGGTGACGTACACTTTTGATGGGAACGGCCATTATCAGCTCCATGTTTATGCCCTGGGCTGTGAATCGCAGCACTACACCGGCACGTATGCCATCGACTTGATAAGCAAAGGCACTATTACCATCAATCCTGCGATGTCCGACTACAGCAATGTCACCTACAAGCTTGTGAAGCTGACATCCAAAGAAATGGAATGGCAGCGGGAGGGGACAACGTACTCCGTGGGCACGTGGGGGTCTGATTACCGGCACTTCGTGAAAAGCAAGTAGGTCATCCTACGAGTTTTTTGTACCTTTGCATGTTATATGCGGGCCTGGAATTAAAAGCAATGAATAAAGGTACGATCATCCGCAATGAGCGGCAATCAGATTATTTTGAAGTCGAAAACCTCGTAAGGGAGTCTTTCTGGAATGTTTACCGCCCGGGGTGTACCGAGCATTATGTGCTCCGCTGTTACCGGGACAATCCGGATTTCATCCCGGAACTGGATTTTGTGATGGAAGAGGAGGGACGTTTGATCGGCCAGGTCATGTTTTCAAAGGCCGAACTGCTTTTGCCCGATGGTACATCGGTGCCCTCCTGGACTTTCGGCCCCATCGGCATCCATCCCGACTATAAGCGCAAGGGCTACGGACTCAGACTGTTGAATTATGCCTTGGGGAAGGCCCGTGAAATGGGTGTAGGATTCCTTTGTATGGAAGGGAACATCGCGTTTTACAAGCATGCCGGATTTGAACTGGCCAGCCAGTATGGGATTCACTACCACGATATGCCTTCGGACGAAGAAGTCCCTTTCTTCCTGGCGCAGGAACTGATTCCCGGCTGGCTAAGGGCCAACGGTGTAGAAAAGGCGACCTATTGTCCTCCCAAGGGATATTTTGTCGCCGGCGAGAATCCGGAGGCATTTCAACAGTACGAGGACGGCTTCCCTCCGAAAGAAAAGCTGCGTCTTCCCGGGCAGCTGACCTACGATGGCGTTATGGAGACAAGCCGGATCATCCTACGCCCCTGGAGGGACAGCGATGCTCCAGTGCTGTACAAGTGGGCATCGGATCCGGATGTGGGCCCCCGTGCAGGATGGGCGCCGCATCAGTCTGTCGAAGAGAGTCTGGAGGTTATCAGAACTGTCTTTTGCGACGCCACGAATACGTGGGCGATTGAACTCAAGGAAATAGGCGAAGCCATCGGCGCAATGGGCTATGGTCCATCCTGCGATTGCAAGCTTCCTGCACGTGGCGGGGAACCGCTTATCGGTTACTGGATTGCAAAACCCTATTGGAACAAAGGAATCTGTACGGAAGCGCTTGGATTGATGATTGAACACATCCGCTACCTCACCGACATCAAATCCCTCATAAGCGGCCATTTCGCGGACAACCCTGCCAGTGGCCGCGTCATGGAAAAGTGCGGTTTCATCCCCACCGGTGAAACCGTCATTGATGAAACCCAGTATCAGGGCAGAGACCATCCCATCCGTGTGCTTCGCCTGGAACTTAGATAAATCGGGATGATTATCTCAGACGTTGCTTTCATTCAGCCGGCGTTCGATTTTGTTCAGCGTGTCGAAGAACCTTTTCGTGGCGATGGGAGCTCCCATAAAGAGTACGCCTACGGTGTTCCAGCCGAACATATGCCACCACGAAGTATAAGGTCCCTCGATTCCCATCTCCATTGCCTTGGCCTTCAGCTCCTCTGCTATTCTCGCCATCCAGACGAGAGGATAAATGAAAAGGGTAGGGATGCCCAATAGGTACGCGACCCAGTATCGTTGAGTCCGTCGCTCGACGATATAGTCCAACTCATCCTGCAGCCCGCTCAGCGGCATGTAGAACAGGAAGAACAGTCCGGCCGTGCAGAAATCGATGAGGCCAAACCAGAATCCGGGGCGGTTGGTGTTCTTGAATCTCATTCGGTCACTAAGAAGACGTCGTTTTCCGTCCCCACCCTTCATAGACTTATTTTGCGGGTTCCCACTTGCAGCGGACGGGAGAGACGATGGCGCCTTCTTTTTTCAATTCTGCAAAGACTTTGTCGACATCCTTGCGATCCAGACCGGTGATTTCTGCAATCTTACCGGCGTTCACGGGCGCGCCGAATTCGCGCATGGCTTTCAATACTTGCTCTTTCATAATTCTATGTGATTTAAATGTGAATAATATTGTCGCTTCTGATGCCTCGATTGGACAATTACAAAGATAAACCTTTTCACGAAAGAAAAAAGAGCAGGCAAAAAATATTCGGGCAAAAGAGAATAAAGCCAGTTTTCAGGCCCCTGAGACGTGTCAAGTATGGACAAGCAGTCTGTCTTTTTCCTTCAACCAGAAAACTTCTTAAAACTCAATAGTGAGATTCCGCAAAGAGCTGACTCTCAGTCGAGGAAGTTTGAAAACTATGAAACATTGATGCGGAAACCTTGTTTTTCAAGGTTATTTTTCCCTTTCACTGCATTGCGATTATCAGGGCTGAAAGGCTCTTGATATTGCCAACTTCTGGCTACAAGACACGCCAATTACCGCCCTTATCAGGCCCGTCTCGCTGAATGATACCATCTGCCTTCAGTCTTGCAAGATGCTTTTCGATAGCTTTAGGTGTGACCCCTATGATTTCAGCGAGTTTCCGCGCAGAATAGTCGGGATGTTCCTTGAGGATCTGGATAATCCTCTCCCTACT
>JAEEOM010000135.1 GCA_016284265.1 Bacteroidales bacterium
TCTCGGGATCACAACTGACAGACCCATTTCGGGCTCGAGACGAATAGACATCTTTCGAGCTCGCGACCGATTGATTTCGTTTGGGTACGTGACTGATTGCCCCCTTTTGGCCGAACGGTTATCCTCGTCCGGGCCCGGGAGCCCCTTCTCTGGCTCCTGCGGGCCCGGACGGGAGATAACCGCCTCAGCCAAGATCGGCATGATCAGCAAATCGCCCCCGCAAAAGCCACTGACAGCTTATGCGGTTATCCTTGACAGCGCCAGTCCAGGCCCCGGGACTCCGGGACCCGTTGCGCTGGCAGGAGATAACCGCCCTACACCCCAGACGGCGCTCAAGACATTCATCACCTGGCGAGCCCGATAAAGTGCCATCTGTCGATGGTCAGATGACGAGACAACGGGCTTGGCCTTTTCGTAAACCTTCCCGAGCCCGGTAACGGGCAGCCAGCCATAGCTAGATCGGTGAACAATCAGGCTCGGGACAGGCAGATGCGTCTGGCACGAGCCGGGGAGAAGTGAAACCGGCGGTTGCAGGACAAAGGATGATCCGGCTCGGGACGGGCTCAAGTCTATAAGCACGAGGTGTACAAAATGGATGTACCACTGCGAGCCCGAGAAGAGCCAGCCAGACAGTGGCAGGATTGCGAATCACCGGGCTCGAGCCAGCCAACTAAAGTGTCCGCAGCAGGCCGGCCCTAGCCTTCGTGTTTTTAGGCTTCGCCTGAGTAGACCCACCTTTGGAAAGCCAGTATCTGCAGCTGATATGCGAAATCCAGCATTGGGACGACCATGAGTGCCCTATGGAGTGGTCTCCCGGGGAGCTTGCCCGAACTGGCGAAGTGGCGGCGTTAACGGGGGAGATTCGACGGAAGCTGAGGGCGGTTATCTCCTGCCAGCACGCTGGCAAGGATAACCGCGACGATAGTCAGTTGCGGCTGGCGGGGGAGATTGAGGTAGTTGTCAGTGTGTAGGCGAAGCGGGTTTTCTCCCGTCCAGGCCCGCAGGAGCCTGAGGATGGGCTCCCGGGCCTGGCCGAGGAAAACCACAAGCGCCGCTCGATGGGGAAAACCGGCCTCTCGAAAGGGAAAGGCCGCGAGTCCGGGAGGTGAGTAGGAACTGGGGATTCGCTCACCGCGACAGGATTTTGGGATCATCAGGTCACACTCGGTCTTACCTCGGCAGACTTTTATCACCCAACTCTGATCAACTCCGGACATGAATGGCTTCCGCCGTAGCACTGGCGCAAGGTTTATAGAACGAGCCGAATAGGGCCGAACCGAGCCAAACCAACCGGCCGCTCTACTGATCCTACAAACTATTATCCATCAGAGTCTTCACCCGTTCATATAAAGTAGGGTGTGAATACTCTGTGAAGACGACGATCGGGTGCGGTGTGAGATTAGCGAGGGACTTGGCGCTCATTTTCTTGAGT
This sequence comes from Bacteroidales bacterium, assembly GCA_016284265.1. Taxonomy (GTDB): domain Bacteria; phylum Bacteroidota; class Bacteroidia; order Bacteroidales; family UBA932; genus Cacconaster. The sequence continues at coordinate 1,433 of JAEEOM010000135.1, forward strand.
GCGGCAGCTTCGGCAGGGCCACAGCCGTGGGCAGCGGCGAAGGCGTCGGCCTGGCGCTCGTGACGGCGTGAAAGAACGTTCGTAACGATGTCCAACAGGAGACTGAGCGGCGTGTAGATGAGCGAAAACACCGCCAGATTGACGTGGAACGAAGGCTCGGAGCAACCGGCGGCCATAGCTAAATCCTTACTTCCGATAAATAAGCTGAACAGCCAGAACATCAAAAGGTTCGTAGCGAACCCTTCGAGCGAAGAAAGAAGGATATGATGGCGCTTGTAATGGCCAATCTCATGCGCCAGCACCCCGACGATTTCCTCGGTCGAAAGCTGCTCCATCAGCGTGTCGTAGAGTACCACCCGCTTACGCCGGCCGAAACCCGTGAAGTAGGCATTCGACTTGCTGCTGCGTTTCGACGAGTCAATGACAAAGATGCCTTCTATCGGGAAATCCACGCGGGCGGCGAAGGCCTCAATGGCCGTACGGAGCTCCCCTTCCGGCAGCGGTGTCTGCTTATTGAAAAGCGGCACGATGAGCTGCGAATAGAAATACTGCATGAAGAGCGAAAAAAGCGTCACGGCGCCCCAGGCGATAAGCCAGAACCAGCGGGGCGTCAGTGTGTATATCCAGACGCAGAGTGCCAGAACGGCACCCATGATCACTACGTTCATGAGCAGGCCCTTGAGCGTATCGGTCACGAAGAGCTTGGGCGTGGTACGGTTGAATCCGAATCGTTGTTCGATAACGAAGGTACGGTACACATCGAACGGAATCGAGAGAGCCCAGGAGATGAGGTAAAAGATGCCCCAGAATACGAGCGCCTGGACGACCGGAAACCGGCTGACGGAACGGGCCGCAGCATCGAAGACGGCAAAACCGCCAAAAGTAAAGATCGCCAGGGTGACCAGCATGCTGACCAAACCCGAGATCAGCGAGAACTTCCGGTTGGTCATGGCATAATCCTGCTGTTTCCAATACTGCTTCTCGTCGTACAAGTCCTTCAGCAGTTCCGGCACGGGCCGGAGGGATGCCCTGATATTGAGAATGGTCAGCCAGGTGGACCAGAGATACTCGGCCACCACGATGACGATTACCAGAGTGTAAAGCGTTGACGCCATCAGTCTTCCGAAGGAAAATGCGCCTTGAACTGGGGATATCGCTCCGCGATGCGGACCGCCTTACCTTGCTTGTCCAGGAAGCAATGGACCGAACTGCCTTCGAAAACCTCCTTGCCGCCGCAGCGCATCCGGTAGCCGATCCGCAGTTTGAGCAGCGACATCTCCTGGATGAACACTTCTACTTCAATCAGGTCGTCAAACGTAGTGGGCTGCAGGAAACGGCCCTCCACCGACATGACCGGCGAGACGATGCCGTCGGCCTCGATCCGGGCGAAACTGGCGCCGATGGCATCGAGATACGCCACACGGGCCTCTTCCATGATACGGATGTAATTCGAATGATGGGTCACCCCCATCCGGTCGGTCTCGTAGTAATGGACCTTGTGCTGATAGATGAACATGCGCTTCGTTTTTGCCCTGCAAAGATAGGCAATTTTGGATTGTCAAAGAATAATGTTAACTTTGATAGATTTTAGGAAAGTCTTCTGCGTCATGATGAGAGAAGAAACGGTCTTCGGACCGATCCACAGCCGCCGCCTCGGCCGGTCGCTCGGCATCAATCTCCTTCCCACGAAGGGGAAAATCTGCAATTTCGACTGCATCTACTGCGAGTGCGGCTGGAACCGCGACGGTCGCGGCGACACGGTTCTTCCTACAGCCGCCAAGGTCCGCAATGATCTGGAAAACAAACTGATCGAACTCATGCTGGAAGGCACGCCCATCGACTCGATCACTTTCTCCGGCGATGGCGAACCCACCCTCAATCCCGAATTTCCCCGCATTATCGAGGACACGATCTTCCTGCGCGACGCCTACTATCCGAAGGCCAAGGTTTCCGTGCTGTCGAACGCCACGCGCGTTCATATTCCCGCTGTTTTCGACGCACTCCGCAAAGTCGACAACCCGATCCTGAAGATCGATGCACCGACCGACGACCTGGTAGCCCGCATCAACCAGCCGGCTCCGGGCTACCAGCTCTCCCGCGTAATTGAAGCGCTGGAAGGCTTCGGAGGGAACTTCGTCCTTCAGACAATGTTTCTCAAGAGTCCGGATTTCGATTCTTCCTCCCCGGAAGTACTTGACGGCTGGATGGCGATCGTCCGGCACCTCAAGCCCCGCGAAGTGATGGTCTATACCCTCGACCGCCCTACCCCGGCCCAAGGGCTGCAGGCTTTCACGGTCGAAGAGATGCGCTCTCTCGTCCGTCCGCTGCTCGACGAAGGGTTCCACATCGACATCAAAGGAAAAGAATAATAAATAAACATAAACCAATTTCTTCAATGAACCTCAACGAACAATTCGTAATCACCATCAGCCGCGAACTCGGATCCGGCGGTCACACGATCGGTAAGAAACTGGCAGAACGGCTCGGCGTCCGTTTCTGCGACAAGGAACTCATCAAGGAGCTTTCCAAACGCTTCGACCTGACGCCGCAGTCCATCGAGCGTCTGAAGAGCGAGAAGAAGAACTGGCTCACCGATTTCATCAAGAGAATCGCCCCCGCCCCTTCCCCGGCAGGTTTCATCAGCAGCAATTCCATTTACGGCAAAGAATTCAACCCGACCGTTACGACGGACGAGATTTTCTATGCGGAAAAGGAGATCCTGCGGGCCATGGCCGAAGCTGAATCCTGCGTGATTGCCGGCCGCTCCGGCTTCTTCGTTCTGCAGGACTTCCCCAACAAGGTAGACATCTTCATCACCGCTTCCAAGGAAAACCGGATCGTGCGTACCATGAAGAAACAGAATTTCCCGCGCGAACTGGCCGAAGAAGTCCTCGGCAAAGTTGACAAGGCCCGCGAGAACTACATCGAGCGCTTCGCCAAGGTCAGCCGCTACGACGCCCGCAACTACAGCCTGACGATGAACGTCGACGGGATGACCGAAGACGAAGCCGTGGAGGTGATCCTCGATTTTATCGCCAAGAAATAGCGGTCAGCCCGTTCAGAGGCTGATGCCCATGATGTAATCGTTCATGTAGTACCCGTGGCCGATGGGAAAATCACCTTCGCGGAGGATTTCCAGGCCCAGGTGCTTGTAGAAGTTCACGGACGAATTGTACCGGTTGACGTGCAGTTCGATCCGGCAGGGCCAGCCGTTGGCGGCCCTGCGGACAAAATCGCAGATATGGTCGTACATCCGCCGGCCGATCTGCCGGCCGTGAAAGTCCGGCAACACATAGATTTTCTGGAGTTCGAACAAGAAACTGCCGTCTTCCTGCAAACCGAGCGGTTGAACGGATACATATCCGCACAGACGGCCCTGGACCTCGCCCAGGAAATAAACATGTCCGTCCTGCCCCATTTGGCGCTGCAAACTGGCCTCCGAATACATCCAATCCATCATATACTCCATCTGCGCTGGAGAGAGGATCTCACGATAGGTATGGCGGAAAACCACGTCAGCCAGTGAGCGGATCAAGGGAATATCGTCCATCGTGGCCCTGCGGATCAGCAGGTCGGTTTCTTGGGAATGAGACATGACAATTATTGGTTCTTGGTAAAGTAGAAACCCGTTTCCGATGATTCCTGAAGGTCACCCGAGCGTTCGCTCAAGCTGTTTCGTTCTCGGTGGCAGAAATAGACCATACCCAGTCCGGAGGGCCGGGCGATGAGGACGACCGGATCTCCGGCCTGATCCAGCGCGACCGTCCAGGTCGTCTCGAAGGCGGGCTGCTCCGGCGAGACGAACTTGTACACGCCCAGTTCGTCATAATAACCACCGCGCGCCCCCACACTCACGGAACCGTCATCGCGGAAGATGAGCCGCGCCCCGTGCCGTTCGCGCCACTCGCCGAACAGCCAGGCATTCTCGAGCCGGCGCTCCTGCTCACGGAGCAAGGCCACGTTGGCCGTCTCTACACGGGAGAGCGCGCTCCCGTCAGCGTGCCGGGCCAGGATCTCCTCCCGCATCTGCGTAATCTGTTCCAGCGGAAGTCCACGAAGCGATGCCGTGTCCAGCGGCTGCTCGCGCAGGCATGAACTGGCGGAACCTAACAAAAGCAGACTGAGCAGAAGACCTAACAGGAGAGACTTGGACATAGCGACAGTTTTGATGCGGCAAGGTAGCAAAAAAGCGCCAATTTTGTATCTTTGCAAGACGCAATTTTCGTAGCTGCATGAAAAAGAAACTCCTCCCGGTCCTGCTCGTGGCGCTGCTGATCGCCATTCCGTCGTATGCGGTCTTCAACGAGCGCAATTTTGCCAAGACCCTCAGCATCCTGCGTTCTGAACTCCACCAGGAAAACGCGAAGATGGAAAGCATGCGTGCCCGTCTGGCCCAGAGCAACAACAGCCAGCACCAGCGCCTGATCGACATCACCAAGCGCTGTAACGAACTGGCCCTGATCCTCTACTCGCAGAACCAGGACTATACGTTCGATATCACCTACGCCTTGAACGAGGTGACCCGGCAGCACGATGATTATGAGAAGCAGCGTCTCCCCTTCGACGAAATTGTCTCCCGCCTCAATCTGGAAATTGAGCGATACGAGCACCTTGCCGAGGCGCTGCGGCGACTGCCACCGATCCTGGAGAAGATCGATGCGGTGCCCGACAGCCTGTCGGCTGTCATGGACACCATTCTGCTGCGCGAAAGCACCCACCACCACGAAGGATTCGACATCACCGGCCAGGCTTCCGCTGCACCGGAAATCGATCACCAGCACAGTCACGTCCATTTCGACGGAACGCAGCACGACCACGTCCATCACGACCGCATGCTTTCCCTGGCCGGACTGGAATTGCTTGAAGACGAGGACGACGACGAACCTTTCTACCTGGACGAGCAGGGACAGGCTGACCGCGACTCCTGCCTGGCCTATACGCTCAACCTGCTGGCCATGTACACGGAGTACCGCGACAAGATCGTCATGGACAACGACCACTACCAAGCCATGAGCAGCCGGCTGGAAGAGAGCTACAGCTATGCGCGGGATCGATACCGTCTCATCCAACGGCATATTTTCATCACCGGTCAGGATAACTATTTCAAAGTACTGCGCTCCCTGTCCCGCTATACGCGGATGGCCTTCCAGGATACGAAACGGAAATACGGGCTGGGCGACAGTGTCGAAGACGCGGCCCTGCGCCAGAGCGAATGGCGCGGCCCGATGGTCAGCGGATTCATCCTGTTCATCCTCTTCTATATTTTGCTGGCCACGCTGCTCAGCAACCTGGTCGTGCGGATTCTCCGCAAAAGAGCGGGCTGGTTCCAGACCGAATCGTTCAAACGGCGCAGTCCCCTGGCCACGCTGCTCAGCGGCGTGGTAATCTTCGCCCTGACCGTCATGGTTGCCAGCCTGGTCGTCAAGCAGAATTTCTTCCAGGAAGCGTCGGGATTGTTACTGATCTATGCCTGGTTGCTGGCCGCCATCCTTACCTCCCTGCTTATCCGGATTCCGTCGGCCTATCTCCGCAAGGTAGCCCAACTCTATCTGCCGGTCGCCCTGCTTGGTCTCATCGTGATCACCTTCCGGATCATCTTCATCCCGAACCGGCTGGTCAATCTCATTTTCCCGCCCATCATTCTGGCCTTTACCCTTTGGCAATATCTGCTCTGCCGAAAGGTCCGGCACGAGAAGGAGGCTCGCGGCGACATGCTCTACAGCTGGATTACCTTCGCCGTGATGCTGGGCACACTGGTCGTGTCGTGGTGCGGCTACGTGCTGCTGGGCATCCAGATCTTCATCTGGTGGCTCTTCCAGCTCACGGCCATCGAGACCATCACGGCCCTCTACCTGCTGCTGGACAGATATGGTGAACAACAGATCAAGCGCCGGCTGCTGGCGTACAAGAAGGAACACCGTGTCTTCGACACCGACCGGAAAGACTCCTATATCGCCGTCACCTGGCTCTACGACTTCGTGAAGCAGGCATGCTTCCCCATCCTGATGATTCTCTCGGTCCCCTTCTGCCTCTGGATGGCCTCCCGGATCTTCGACCTGACGGAAGTCTGCAAGGAACTCTTCTACAAGCCTTTCTTCAACCTCAGCGATAAAGACGGCAACGCCATCCTCCATCTGTCGCTCTACAAACTCGTCCTGGTAACCGCCCTGTTCTTCATTTTCCGGTATTTGAGTTACCTGCTCAAGGCTTTCTACCGCAAGCTCAAATTCGAGAAGCTCACGGCCAAGGGAGACCGCACCTTCGTCCATGCCAACGAGATTAACTTCACCCTGTCCGACAACGTGATCGGTATCCTGGTCTGGGGCAGCTACATCGTCATGGCCATCCTTCTCCTCAAAATTCCGATGGGTGCCCTCTCGCTGGTTGCCGCCGGTCTGGCTACGGGTCTCGGTCTGGCCATGAAGGACATTCTGAACAACTTCATCTACGGCATCCAGCTGATGTCGGGCCGCCTGCGCGTAGGCGACTTCATCGAATGCGACGGCATCCGTGGCAAAGTTACCTCGATCAGCTACCAGACCACCCAGATCCAGACCCTGGAAGACACCCTGATCGCCTTCACGAACACCACACTGTTCAACAAGAACTTCAAGAACCTCACACGCGGCAGCGCCTACGAATACCTCAAGGTGACTTGCGGCGTGAGCTACGGGACCGACGTGGAGAAGGTGCGCAAGTTGCTGCTGGAAGCTTCCCAGAAGCTGATGACCCGCGATAAATACGGCCGCAACATTGTCGATGCCAAGCGCGGCATCAGCGTGACGCTCGACAACTTCGGCGACAGCAGCATCGATATCGCCCTGAAACAGTACGTACTGGTGGAAGAGCGATACGGCTACATCGCCCGCGCCCAGGAACTGATCTACAATACCCTCAACGAGAACGGCATCGAAATCCCGTTCCCGCAGAGAGATGTTTACATCAAATCGATAGCTCCGTCAGGACATTGATCAACTCACGGTTGATCGGCTTGTCGATCTTGACCGCCTTGCTGATCGGAACATAGACAATCGAATCATTCTTGATGCCGATCATGATGTTGCGCTGCCCTTCTTTCAGGGCTTCGACGGCGGCCACGCCCATGCGGGAGGCCAGGATACGGTCATAGGCCGAGGGACGGCCACCGCGCTGCAGGTGGCCCAGGATGGTAACACGCACGTCATACTCCGGATACTCCTTGCGGACGCGTTCGGCATAGTGGAGAGCGCCCCCATCTTTCTTGCTCTCCGACACAATCACGATGGAGCTGTTCTTGCTCTTGCGGATACCCCGCCCGATGAACTGGGCAAGCTGGTCGATGTCGGTACGGTCCTCGGGAATGATGGCTGCCTCGGCACCTGCGGCGATGGCGCTGTTCTGCGCCAGAAAACCTGCATCGCGCCCCATCACCTCCACGAAGAAGATGCGGTCGTGCGAGGTGGCGGTGTCGCGGATCTTGTCCACGCAGTCCACGATGGTATTGAGCGCCGTGTCGTAACCAATTGTCGAGTCGGTGCCGTAGAGATCATTGTCGATGGTACCGGGAAGCCCGACAACCGTGATATCATGCTCGCGTGCAAGCTCCTCCGCACCGGAAAGAGAACCGTTGCCACCAATGACGATCAGGGCGTCAATGTGATGGCGATGCAACATCTCAAAAGCCTTCGTGCGCCCTTCCGGCGTCCGGAAAGCCTCGCAACGGGCTGTTTTGAGAATCGTGCCGCCCCGCTGGATGGTGCTGCTCACCGATTCACTGGTAAATTCCTTGATTTCGCCATTGATCAGGCCTTCATAGCCACGGTAGATACCATAGACTTTCCAACCTGCGAAAATAGCCGAGCGCGTGACGGCGCGGATGGCGGCATTCATGCCCGGGGAGTCTCCGCCGGAGGTGAGAATGCCGATGGACTGGATCTCTTTCATCGTGTTTGGGGATTTGTTCCCACAAAGATACATTTTTTATTTTCCCGTTCAAATGTTTGCCTCGCTGTCAAGCACTTTTGTTATTCGAAGAAATAAGCGTACCTTCGTATCTATGAAACGAACTACCTTCCTCTTTATCATCACGCTGCTGGCCGCCACAGCCTGTGGCCCGAAATGGGAGTCCCGGGATGCCGCAGGCTACAAGCTGATCGTCCAGCCGGGTGGTGCTACCCTCGGCTATACCTCCGCCCCTATTCTTACCCAAAACCGTTTTGCCTTCAAGGACCTGAACCGAAACGGGGCACTCGACCCGTACGAAGATTGGCGGCTGCCTGCCGCCGAGCGCGCCCGCGACTTGGCCGCCCAGCTCTCCATCGAAGAAATCGCCGGCCTGATGCTCTACAGCGCCCACCAGGCAGTCCCGGCGCCCGAAATCACCGAAGCCCAGCAGAAATTCCTGGCAGACGACAACCTGCGCCATGTGCTGGTGACCACGGTTGCCAGCCCGGAAGTGGCCGCCCGTTGGAACAACAATGTGCAGTCCTTCGTGGAAGGACTGGGTCATGGCATCCCGGCCAACAACAGCTCCGATCCCCGCAACGAGACCGCCGTGACAGCCGAATACAACGCCGGAGCGGGCGGACAGATCTCACTCTGGCCCACGCCGCTCGGGCTTGCCGCCACGTTCGATCCTGCGGTCGTCCACAGATTCGGAGAAATCGCCTCTAAAGAGTACCGGGCCCTGGGCATCGCCACGGCCCTGAGCCCGCAGATCGACCTGGCCACCGAGCCGCGCTGGAACCGCTTCGTCGGCACGTTCGGTGAAGACCCTGACCTTGACACGGATATGGC
>JAEEOM010000136.1 GCA_016284265.1 Bacteroidales bacterium
GCCACTTTCTCATCGACCGGCTTGAGCGTCAAATGCTCCAATACGAATTTCTCGATGAATTCCGTAGGTTCGTACAACGGTAATTCGTCGCCGAAATTCGACTTCATGGTATAGAGGCAGGGGCTCATGTCGCAGAGAATCGGAATCCGGCCGCTGTCGGAAGCCTTCGATAAAGCGGCCTTCAGGTCATTGGAAGCCTTTTGGCCCGCTTCCACGTAACCTTTGCTCGAGAAAAGCATGCCGCAGCAGAGCGAATCCATCTTTTCGGGATAGATGATCTGGAATCCGGCCGCTTCCAGCAGGGCGGCCGTCACTTGTGTGACTTCCTTCTCCTTGGCATAAGCTTTCGTGGTGCCCATGCTCCGGGTGATGCAAGAAGGGAAATAGACCACCTTCCGCCGGGGACCCCCGATCAGGTCGGGGGTGACGGCTCCGTCATGTCCAATCAGGTCGGGGGTGACGGCTCCGTCATGCCCGGCTTGACCGGGCATCTGGATCTTCGTCGCCCCGGTCGGCATATACTCGTTCCAAAGCGGCAGGGCCTTGCCCGTCGCCGTGCGGAGTCCCCGGGCCATCGCGCCGAAGACCTTCGTTCCGAAGACTGTCCGAAGTCCGTTGAGGCACTTCAGCCCGCCGCGCAGGAAAGCCGTCACGCCCGCCATATGTCCGGCCAGCCAGACCGCCCGCTTTTCGCCGCGCGGCGAATGGCTCTCATGCCGCAACTCCTTGATCAACTTGCCGGCATCCGCTCCGACGGGGCAGTGAAGGTTGCACAAAGAGTCGGTTGCGCAGGTCTGTTCTCCTGCATACTTATACAGTTTCTGCATCTCTGCAGCCCGGTGCGGTTCTTCGCCCGAAGCGCGGAGCCGTTCGATTTCGCGGAAGGCTGCCACGCGCTGACGCGGTGACAACGTGAGCCCTTCGGCTACGCAGTAACCCTCGCAGAAACCACATTCCATGCATTTGTCCACGATCTGCTTCGTAGAAGGGCAGGGCTTCAAATTCGAAATGTGCGCCAGCGGATCGGTATTGAGGATTACGCCCGGATTCAGGATGCCTTTCGGATCGAACAAGGCTTTGACCCGCTGCATCAGCGTGTAGGCCTGACGGCCCCACTCGTATTCCACAAACGGGGCCATGTTGCGGCCGGTGCCGTGCTCCGCCTTCAGCGAGCCGTCATAACGGTCCACCACCAGCCGGACCACATCGTCCATGAACCGTTTGTATTTCTCCACTTCGGCGGCCGTCGAGAAGTCCTGGTTGAACATGAAGTGAAGATTGCCGGCCAGCGCGTGTCCGAAAATAACGGCGTCCGCATAGCCATCGGCGGCAAAGACCTCGCGGAGCCGTACCGTCGCTTCGGCCAGCTTCTCGATCGGGAAGCAGATGTCTTCGATGATGGCCGTTGTGCCGCTGCGGCGCAGGCCAGCCACCGTAGGCAGCATTTCTTTGCGGAGTTTCCAGAGCGTCGCCTGTTCACGTGCGTCGGTCGTGAACGCGTAAGGGAGCTCGGTGGGGACGGTGGCGATGCCTTCCGTGATGGCCTTGACGCGGGAGGACAGTTCCTCGGCAGAGGCGGCCCGTGTTTCGACCAGGATCACGCAGCTCTCCGGACCGATGGTCTTGAGGAACGCAGGGATGCCGGGGGCCTGGTCGACACTGCGCACGCCGGTGCGGTCGATCAGTTCCACGGCGGAAACGAGTCCCTGCTTCTTGAGAATCTGCACGGCCTCGCAGGCCAGGGCGATGTTCGTATATGTAATCATCGCCAACGCCTTGTGCTTATGGTCGATGACCGTGTTGTAGGTGATGTCGGAGATAAAGGCCAGCGTGCCTTCGGAACCGATGACCAGGTGTTTGACGATATCGATCGGGTCGCTGTAGTCCACAAAGGCGTTGAGCGAATAGCCCGTGGTGTTCTTGATCTTGTATTTGCGGCGGATGCGGGCTTCCAGTTCCGGATCGGCGGCGATTTCAGCCGCGATGTCCGCGATGCCGGCCAGAAACGCCGCATGGGTGCGACGAAACTCCGTGCAGGAGGCTTCGTCGCCCGTGTCCAGGATGGTTCCGTCGGGCAGGATGATGCGGATGTCCGCCATCGTCTTGTAGGAATTCTCGGAGGTGCCGCAGCACATGCCGCTGGCGTTGTTGGCGGCAATGCCGCCGATCATGGCGGAGTCGATGGAGGCGGGGTCGGGACCGATCTTGCGGCCGTACTTGACCAGGTAGGTATTGGCTCGTCCGCCCCGGATACCGGGCTGCAGCCGGATCTTCCGGCCTTCATCCAGCACTTTCCAGTGCTGCCAGCCGTGCGATACAAGTACCAGCACGGAGTCACTGACAGCCTGGCCGGAGAGCGATGTGCCGGCTGCCCGGAAGGTGACAGGGATGTTCAGCGCGTCAGCCTGGTGCAGGATGGCTGCGATTTCCCGCTCATCCCGCGCCCGGATCACGAGTTTGGGTATCAGTCGGTAGAAGGAGGCGTCCGTTCCGTACGCAAGGGTACTGAGGGCGTCGTGGAACATACGCTCTTTCGGAATCACCGGGAGCAGCGCTTCGTAAAGCCGTTTGTATTCTCCGCTTATCATAACAAGGGTAATAAATCTTTCAACTCGCTGACTTTGATGTCTTTGGCGATGATGATGCCACGTTCGTCCAGCAGATAGAGATGAGGAACATATTCCAGGTCGTAGAGCGTCCTCATATTGCTGGTATGGTTGAAGTCGTTGAGATATTTCCAGCGGCTGGGCCACTGTTTCCGGACGAATTTGCGCCAGATGTCGCGCTGTTCGCCCACATAGACCATGACCACTTGGATGTCCAGGTCATAGAAATCGCTTCTCAGTTTCTTGAGCGCTTCGAATTCCTTCTGGCATTGCTGGCAGTCAATCAGATGGAAGAAGATCAGTGTCCCGTAATGCTTCCGCTTCCCGATCATCGGGGTATCTTTGCCCCGTTTGTCCTGCAGGACGAGTTGGGTGGCCTTTGCCCCGGCAGGGTTGAGCCTTGCCTGGGCCAGGGCATGGATGGTCTGTTCCACGAATTCGGTGGACCAGGCGTCCGGGTCGGAAGCAATGTAGTGTTCGGCCAGATAGAGCGCGCCTTGTTGTTTGGCGTAGGTATCGCTGGTCCGCAGGTAATTGAAAAGATGAAGGAACAGTTCTGTATGAAGTGCCGGATCGCCGGCCGTCTTCTCTCCAAAAGCATCGATAAGGCCTTCGACCGTCGAGATTTCCAAGGGGTTGAAGGCGCTGAAAACATTGTCGAACAGCCTTTTGTACTGGAGGGCGAGGGAATTGTCATACTCGATCATGCCGGAGAGCGCCTCGCAGTTGAGGCCACGTCCCCGGATGATATTCTGGCTGTCGATCAGAAACAGCATCGGCGTGGAAAGCACGCCATATTTCTTGTGGAAGCCAGTGGCGGCTTCCGGGTCCCACAGGTGAATGACGGTCACTTGCGGGTTGTGGATGTCACCGAAGGTTTCGGCGACATAGGATTCCCAGGCGGCTCTGTCGCTCTGGGTGTAAACGGCATAGAGAATCAGGGGCTCGCCCTGGTAACTGCGGACAAGGTCTGCCAGCAGCGGGGCTTCGCGGCGGCAGGTGGCGCATTCCGTGTCGTAGAAAAAGAGGATCTTGCCCGATGCGTTCGCGGCACGGATATCCGTCGGCCGACCGGTGATGTCTTCCATCATGAGCGGAGGTGCCGGAGCGCCGACCAGCGAACTGCGGTTGAATTCGGCGTAGGTGTAGAGGATGGGGTAGAGGCTCTCGTTCTCCAGTTTGAGCCGGTTGTTGAGGAACCAATTGTCGGCGATGTGGACGGCGACTGCCTCATGTCCCATCACGGGAGATTCGGTAAAGAAGTCGAAGGCAATGCCGGCCACTTTCGACTGCAATTCGGGCTGCTGCCGTCCGACCGAGTCGATGAGCCGGTCGACACACAAATTGATGGTGTCGACCGGCTTTTCGAGCAGGGTCTGCAGGTAGGCGGTGACGGACGGATGGCTGACGGCGGGTTCCTGGGCTGCCGCCGAAACGAGGGCTGCGATCAACATCCCGATGGCGAACATCCGTCGCATTCCTTACACCTCCCGCAATTTGAGATACTTGTCGATATCTACGTTTTTCGGAAGGAAGCAGCGGGCGCTGCCTCCGTTGTTGAGTACATCGCGGACGACGGTCGAGGAAATGAAGGAGTATTCATGTCCGGCCGGGATGAAGATGCTCAGGATTTCAGGAGCCATCTTGCGGTTGGCCTGGGCGATGACGCTTTCCATCTCGAAGTCGGTTGTGGTGCGCAGGCCGCGGATGATGCAGCTGACGCCCATCTGTTTACAGAACTCGACGGTCAGTCCGCGGTAGGAACAGACTTCTACGTTCTCCATTCCCGCCACCGCATCCTTGATGATCTGGACGCGGAGATCGGGATGGAAGAATCCACTTTTGGCGCTGTTGTACCCCACGGCGACAATCACTTTGTCGAACATCTTGAGCGCGGAGCGCAAGATGTCCATGTGACCCAACGTAAAGGGATCGAAAGATCCCGGAAAGAGAGCGGTTCTCATTGCGTTATCCGACGGAGGGAAGTTTTGCGTAAATACCTTCGACTGTCATGCCCATACCGAAGAAGCCCATCGGTGAGCCGCTTGTCCGCTGGATAACGGCAAAGCCGTCGAAGAATCGGATCTTGTAGGTGAAATTCGTCTCCGAATTCTCGTCCCAGAGATAGTTGTAGTACTCGAGCGTCTCGCTGGGGGAGCTGACAAACGTGTCGCTGGCCATGTTGTGCGACGGGGCAGGACCGCAATTGGCAATCTCGAATTTATAATCTTCCCAGTCTTCGCCGCAACGGGAGACGTCCAGCGTGCCTTCGCCCGTGTCACCGCCCTCGTCCTTGTATTCATAGAGACCTACGAGATCATCGGGATCGGCCTTGAAACGGTAGGTCTTCAGGCCATCGCGGGTGGCGGTCATCGGGAACTTGCGCTCGTCCATGCCCTTGACGATCGTAGCCGTACACGGCTTTTCTCCGGGATCCATATAAAGATGCCAGGGAATCGTGCCATCTTTCTCCAGGGCTACGATGTGCCAGGCGGTCTCATCTTCATTTTTGTCGCCCACGATGCGCTTCGTGACGCCGTCAAGGGTGGCTTCACCAAAAAGAACCCCGTCGTCGTTGGTCCAGCGCAGCCGGAGTTCGCTGTCGCCGTTCCTGCCTTCGAAGCCGTAGTTCTGTCCCTGGTCTTCGCCCCGGTATTCCAGCTTCCGGTGAATCGCAGGCAAGAGTTCCACCAAACCTTCAGGGCCCATGTCCATCATGTCAAAACAATAGGAAAGCCCTTGCGTACGCAGGGTCCAGTTGCCGAAGGTATCGACTTCTTCGATGAATGTTTTGGTATAGACGGATTTCTCCTGGCCTGGTACCACCTCCCTGCAGTTCATTTCGCGAAGCGTGGTGCCATCAGGACCAAAGGTAAAATCGATCACGTATGCGGGCTGGGCCGTTGCTGGATCCAAAAGTTCAAAGTGGGTGATGTACCCTTGCTTGTTGAAGATGGATTCATAGCGTTTTTCGTCGTTTTCCGCATAGTGTTCGTAGATCCGCTCGTGCTTCATGCCGTCCTTGCCAAAGAAAATGGTGTCCTGCCGGTTCATCCGGGTTCCGTTTTCATCTTTTTGATAGGAGGTATAGCCGATCAGCTCGCCGTTCTTGTCGTAGCTCGTATAATTCCAACTCTCATGGCCGGTGGTCGGATTGTTCGAATAGACATGGATATCGCGGCCTGCTTCGTCGTGCTCGTACGTCGAATAGCTGGAGACCTCTCCGTTGAAGGAACTGGTGTTTTTCACCAGAAGCCCCTTGTCGTCGTATTCATAGGTGGCCTCATACGTGCCGTAGGAGTTCTGGGTGGTCGATGTAAGCAGATGACCTGCTTCATCATACGTGTTCCAGTTCGTTGAACTCAGCGTCCCGTCTCCCTGGTGGTATTCAACGAAGGTGACATTGTCCTTGTCGTCGTATTGGTAGAGTTGGTAGGAGTATATCTCATCGCCGGAGCCCCAGACTTCCTTGATGTACCGGCCCTTCTCGTCTTTCTCGGACAAAGCTTCATTGATCCCTTCATCCTCCTCGTACTCCATGAACTCTTTTTCTGAGATCAGTTTCCCCTTTTCATCGAATTCGTACTGGGTGATGCCAGGTTCGCCTTCTCCATACAATGTCATGACCGTCATGGTCTTGACAGGCCCCTTGACATCAGTAGAGGCGACCTGTGAGTCGCCTCCCTGAGGTTGTTGGGTTTTGCCCCCCGTACAGCTTACGCCGATCATCAGGCAGATGATCAGCACAGCAACTACGTCAGCTGTTTTTTTTTTACGCGAACGGCCCACGAGCCATACGGTCAGAACGACGGCCACGGCCAGCAGTGCGATGGCCAGGACAGGCCGGTGCGTCACCCAGGCGATCGCGATCACGATGAGGCTCCAGACGAGGCCGATGACAGTTGCCACGAATCCTACGCCGGCTCCGATGATCCGCTGGATGAACGGAACCACGGCGAAGACCGTGCTCAGGAATCCCAGCAGCGACTTGTTTCCGGCGACAATCAGGATGATACCTACGATCCGGAGGATCCAGAGCAGGGTCTTGTTGGCCGACTTCTGGTGTTCGATCATGTTCTCGGCACTCACCGTACCCATCTCCACTTTCGAGAACGCCTTGCCGTTCTTGGCAATGTAACTCTCGAATGTGCCGTTCACTACTTTCTGCAGCAGCGAAACCGTCTTGGGCGAAGTTACCTGCGTGAACGTGATGCGGACATCGCCGATGCGCGGGTTGGCCGGATCGGCGCCAATATAGACCTGGTCGCCGGAGACCGTCACCACGACGGTGGAGTCGGTAATATTGGCCAGCAGTTGTTTCTTCTGCGCTTCCGTGAGGGCCGGGTAGGCAGGTTCTTCTCCGGAAATACGCGAGACGATTCCCTCTGTCAGCCGGTAGGCACCGAAGCTGACGTTGGAAGCCGTCTGTTCCGTAGCTTCCACGGCCCGGAGCACGAAGTTCTTGCCCTTATAGTCGGGATCCTTGAATTCGTTGGAATTCACCGGCTCGTTGCACCATGCAGGCTCGTATGTGTAGGTCGTGGTGGTCTCTGTACTCCCGCCCAGTTTGTCCTTGCGCTCAGATTCGCTCTGCTGCGTCCATTGGTAGTATTCGACGTTGCGGGCGAGTTTCATCGCGTTGACTGCAATGCCGAAGGCAGCGTCGCGCAGGGTGTCGGCCGTGACGGCCACTCCGGTCGCATGGACGGCCTTTCCTTCGAAGGCAGGATCCAGGGTCGTGATGTCAGACAGTTCGACGTAGTTCTTCTGGAAGTCTTTCAAAGCATCGCTGGCCTTGACGGCACGGCCCTCGTTCCACCAAAGGATGACCGTGCCGGCAAGGATCAGAATGATGCCCCACAGAATCCCCTGGAAGGAGTTCTTTACCTTGCTTCCATAGGATTGCCGTGTTGTCTCTTGATAAGCCATAATGTTTAAGTTGGTTGGCAGTCCGTCGATTAGTTGAGCTTACCGGTCTGGGCCTCGTTGATCATCTTCTCATTGGCGGTGATGTAGATCTCGACGCGGCGGTTCTGGAGACGGCCTTCCTTGGTGCTGTTGTCAGCCACCGGCTCGTGGAACGAACGGCCTTCGATGGTCATACGGTCGATCGACATGCCGCAGTTCTGGAGGTAGGATGCCACCGAAGCAGCACGCTGCACGGAAAGTTTGTCGTTGTACTCAGGAGAACCCGTGTTGTCGGTGTGGCCGAGGATGGTCAGGTCGGTGTCGGGCAGGTCGGCCATGTTGGCGGCGAATTTCTTGAGGGCGATCTTCGAGGTCTCGTTCAGCGTGGAGCTGCTGGTGTTGAAGAGGATGCCGCTCTCGAGCGTGACCTTCACGGCCTTCAGGTCGTTGGCGTCGGTCACCACTTCGATGTTGGCGTCTTCCATGGCGGCGGCCAGTTCGGCGGCCTTCTTGTCCATCTTGTTGCCGATCAGGGCGCCGACGCCGGCTCCGACCGCCGTTCCGATGGCGGCGCCGATGGCGGTGCTCTTACCGTCTTTACCAATGAGGGCACCTACGCCGGCACCCAGCGCTGCGCCGGAGCCGCCACCGATGGCGGTACCTTTGGCGAGGTTCGACATGTTGCCGCAGCCCGAGAGAATGAGGGCCGTGCAGATCAGTGCAGAAAGAATTCTTTTCATTGTTGATATGGTTTTATTGGTTGATAATTCAGATCATCAATCATACAAAGTTAATAAAAAGAAAAAACAAGCAGAGAAAAAAACAAAAAAAGTGCCGCGGGGCACTTTTTCTCATTTTTAACGCGTCCAGTCGATGGGCGTTTCGCCCTGAGCGGCCAGGATTTCGTTGGTCTTGGAGAAATGCCGGCAGCCGAAAAAGGCTCCCCGGGCGAGAGGTGAGGGGTGCGGTGCTTCCAGAACGGTGTGCTTTGTCGTGTCGATCAGCACGCGTTTCGAGCGGGCGAAGTTGCCCCAGAGCAGGAAAACCAGTCCTTCACGCTGTTCTGAAAGCGTCCGGATCACGGCGTCGGTGAACTCGGCCCAGCCGATACGGCTATGGGAGGTGGGCTGCCCGGCGCGAACTGTAAGGACGGCGTTGAGCAGGAACACACCTTGTTCCGCCCATCCCCGCAGCGATCCGTCTTTGTGCAGGCGGACACCGAGGTCGGATTCAATTTCCCGGTAGATGTTCACGAGCGAAGGGGGCAGCGGCATGCCATGCGGCACGGAGAAGGAGAGTCCTTCCGCTTGTCCGGGCCCGTGGTAGGGGTCCTGCCCGATGATCACTACTTTTACCTGGGGGAATGGCGTCAGGTTGAAGGCATTGAAGATGAGCGGGCCGGGTGGGTAGATGGTCCTGCCGGCCCTTTTCTCCTCATGCAGAGTACGCGCCAGATCCTGGAAGTAGGGCTTCTCAAATTCGGGCGCGAGCACGCGCTTCCAGCTCTCTTCAATCTTGACGTCCATGGCTCAGTCCTCGAAGACGAAGTCCAGCACTTCGTCGATGGTGTTCACATAGTGGAATTCCAGCCCCTCCACATACATCGGCTTGATGTCGAGGATGTCCTTTTCATTCTCTTTCGACAGGACGATGGTCTTGACACCGGCTCGCTTGGCGGCCAGGATCTTTTCTTTGATGCCACCCACGGGCAGCACCTTTCCGCGCAACGTGATTTCGCCCGTCATGGCGACGTGGCTGCGGATCGCTTTCCCGCGGAGTGCCGAAGCCATGGCGCTGACCATCGTGATGCCGGCTGACGGGCCGTCCTTCGGGATGGCGCCTTCCGGCACATGGATGTGCATGTCTTTCTTGGACAACTCCTTCGCAGTCGTGCCGGCCAGTTGCGGATGGGCCTTGATATACTGGTAGGCGATGGTCACGGATTCCTTCATCACATCGCCCAGGCTGCCGGTTGTCGAGAGGACACCCTTGCCTTCGCTCAGGCTGCATTCCACGAAAAGGATTTCGCCGCCGACCTGGGTCCAGGCCAGACCGGTCACAACGCCCGGTGCTTCATTGCCTTCCTGCAGATCGTGGAAGTTGGTGGGGAGACCGAGGTATTCCTTGATTTCTTCGGGCCCAAGTTCCTGCGGCAGAGGCTCTTCCAGCGCGATTTTCTTGGCCGTGATGCGGGCGGCTTTCGCAATCTGCTTGTCGAGGCCGCGTACGCCCGATTCACGGGTGTACTGGTCGATTATGGTCTCGATGGCTTCGCGGCTGATCCGGAGGTCTTTCTCTTCGAGGCCATGGGCTTTCTGCTGCTTGGGAATCAGGTAGCCCTGTGCGATGGCCACTTTCTCTTCGGCCAGATATCCCGAGACATTGATCATCTCCATGCGGTCCTTCAGGGCGGGATGGATGCCGCTCACGTCGTTGGCGGTGGTGATGAAAAGCACTTTCGACAGGTCGTAGTCGATGTCGAGGTAGTTGTCGTGGAACGTGGTGTTCTGCTCAGGATCCAGCACTTCCAGCAGGGCGGAGGCAGGATCGCCGTGGAAATCTTCCCGCACCTTGTCCACCTCGTCGAGGACGATGACGGGGTTCGATGTTCCTGCCCGCTTGATTGTCTGGATAATCCGGCCCGGCATAGCGCCGATGTAGGTCTTGCGGTGGCCGCGGATTTCAGACTCGTCATGCAGACCGCCGAGCGAAATCCTGCCATATTGGCGGCCCAATGCACGGGCGATCGACTTGCCGAGCGAGGTCTTGCCTACGCCCGGAGGACCATAGAGGCACAGGATGGGCGACTTCATGTCTCCCTTGAGTTTAAGCACGGCCAGATATTCGATGATGCGTTCCTTGACCTTCTCCAGGCCGAAATGGTCTTCGTCCAGTACCTGCTGGGCGTGTTTCATGTCGAGGTTGTCGGTGGAAAGTTCATCCCATGGCAGTTCCAGCAGGAAGTCCACGTAGGCGTACTGGACGTTGTAGTCTGCCGAGTTGGGATTGGTATGCTCCAGTTTACGCAGCTCTTTTTCGAAAGCTTCCGCCACGCGTTCGGGCCACTTCTTGTCTTTCGCCCGCGCACGGAACTCCGTGAGATCCTGTTCCTCGGCGTTGATGCCCAGTTCTTCCTGGATGGTCTTGAGCTGATTGTTGAGGTAGTACTCCCGCTGCTGCTGGTCGATTTCCGACTTGACCTTCTTCTGGATGTCATCCTTGATCTTCAGCAAGTCGATATGCTTGTTGAGCAGCTCCAGCAGCTTGAGCGCGCGTTCCCGCAGGTCGTCGATGGCCAGCAGCGGCACCTTGTCGGTGGGCGGGTCGATTTCGGCGCTGGAAGCGATGAAGTTGACGATGAAGTCGTATCCCTCGATGTTCTTGATGGCGTAGCCCGCCTCTTGGGGGAGGTTGGGGGAGAGTTTCACAATCTGGATGGCGGCATCCTTGATGGAGCCGGTCAGCGCGTCCATGTCCGCGTCGCCGGCAGCCGGGATAATCTCGTGCCGATAGGTCACTTCCGCCATCATGTAGGGAGCGGTGATGTTGATCTGGCGGATGTCAAACCGACGTACGCCCTGGATGATGGCCGTGATGGTGTCATCGGGCATCTCGATGGTTTTGATGACGCGTCCCAGCGTACCGATTCGGTAGATGTCGTCGGGCGTCGGGTCTTCCACCTTGGCGTCCAATTGTGTGACGGCGCCGAGCAGGCGCCCGGAGCGGAAAACGTCATTGATCAGTTGGATCGACTTCGGCCGGCCCACGGTAACCGGGATCACCGTGTTCGGGAACAGGATGGCATTCCTCAGGGGCAGAACTGGCAGCAGGGCAGGCAGATCCACTTCCTTCAGGTCACTGCCGGAACCCTCCATGTTCATGACGGGAATGATGTTTACTTCACTGCCGGAACCGCCGAAAATCTCTTTCAATATATCTTTATTCTCCATATTCGTGTCAAATTGTCAGTTCGTCGGCCCAAAACGGGCCGGAGGTTACATTGGTCAATAGTTATGCCAAACAAAAAAACGAAAAAAAATGCACTAGTTTTTTGATAATTAAAAAAATAGACCTATTTTTGCATCCCTCAAAATCGAGTTTAACCTTAAAAATAAAATAGAAATATATCATGACTAAAGCTGAAATCGTAAATGAAATCGCGAAAAGCACTGGTCTCGAGCGTATCAAAGTGCAGAGCGTGGTGGAAAACTTCATGGAAAGTGTCAAGAACTCCCTGGCCGAAGGTGAGAACGTGTATCTTCGTGGCTTTGGCAGCTTCACGGTGAAGAAACGTGCGAAGAAGACCGCCCGCAATATCTCCAAGAACACCACGATCGTGATCCCCGAGCACAACGTGCCTGCGTTCAAGCCCGCCAAGACCTTCATCGCGAAAGTGAGCAAAGAGGAAACCCTTTAAATTAACATATTATGCCTAACGGAAAGAAGCATAAGAGACACAAGATGGCTACGCACAAGCGTAAGAAACGCCTGCGCAAGAACAGACATAAGAAGAAATAGGTTGTCTCCGGTATTCTTATTTACAGATTAATCTAAAGCAGACAGCGCGCTGCTTTAGATTATTTTTGTTTTACAAGTATGGACAAAGATTTGATCATTGATGTAGGGCAGTCCGAGATCTCGATCGCGCTCCTGGAAAACAAGCGGCTGATCGAACTCAATCGGGAAAAGACCGAGGGACGCGGCTACAGTGTGGGAGATGTCTATCTTGGAAAAGTCAAGAAAATACTTCCTTCGCTCAATGCCGCATTCGTGGACATCGGAGACGAGAAGGACGCATTTGTCCACTATCTCGATCTGGGCCTGAATTTCAAGGCCTTCGATCAGTTTGTCAGAAACATCAACGGTAATACGGATTTCACGCAGCTCTTCCGCAGCACCCGGATCGACGACATCCTGGAGAAGGAAGGCAAGATCGAACGGTTCCTTTCGCCCGGACAGCCCATCGCCGTCCAGATTGTCAAGGAGCCCATCTCGACCAAAGGCTCGCGCCTGACGGCCGAAATATCGATTGCAGGACGGAACCTGGTCCTGCTGCCCTTCGCCGACAAGGTGAACATTTCGCAGAAGATTTCTTCGCGTGAAGAGAAGAAGCGGCTGGAAAGGCTGGTCTACAGCATCCTGCCGCCGAACTATGGCGTCATCATCCGGACCGCTGCCGAGGGCAAGCGGGCCGCGGTGCTCGACGCGGAACTCAAGAGCCTCATCAAGAAGTGGGAGGACTCCTGGCCCAAGCTGGCCAAGAACAAGGGCGTCCAGCTCCTGTTTACGGAGAACAGCCGGACGACCACGATCCTGCGCGACCTGCTCAACGATTCTTTCACCAATATCTACGTCAACGACGAGGCTGTCTTCAAGGAGGTCGACGACTATGTCACGATGATCTCGCCGGAGCAGGAAAAGATCGTCAAGTTGTACAAAGGGCACGAACCCATCTTCGATCATTTCGAAGTGAGCCGCCAGATCAAAGGCTCCTTCGGGAAGATTGTCTCCATCAAGTCGGGCGCCTATCTCGTGATCGAACACACGGAGGCGCTCCACGTCATCGACGTGAACAGCGGCATCCGTGCCAAGCAGAAGGACCAGGAGAACAACGCCTTCGAAGTCAACAAGAACGCAGCGGAGGAGATAGCCCGCCAGTTGCGTCTGCGGGATATGGGCGGCATCGTCATCATCGACTTCATCGACATGGACGACAGTGCCCACCGCCTCCAGCTCTACAAACACATGCAGGAGCTCATGGAAGGCGACCGCGCAAAGCATACGGTTCTGCCGCTCACGAAGTTCGGCCTGATGCAGATTACGCGGCAGCGGGTCCGTCCCGCCACCGAGATCAACACGACAGAAGTGTGCCCGACCTGCAACGGTACAGGCAAGGTGGGACCGACCATCCTTTTCGACGAGACTGTCGAACGCCAGCTCGCTTATTATGTGAAAGAACGCAAGCTGGATTCCTTCGTTCTCCGGGTCAGCCCGATATTCGAGGCCTACCTGACGAAGGGTTTCAACAGCATCCGGCGGAAATGGTGCCGCAAGTATGGATGCAAGATCAAGATCGAGGGAAGCAGCGACTATTCCCTGCTGCAGGCTACCTGGTGCAATGCCGGTGGTGAGCCGATTGAATGACAAACTTTATTATATAAATAGGTATGGCACGGAAGAAGCGATCCCAGAAACACAATCTTTCCCCTGAATTCCGCCGCGAACAGCGTGAGAAACTGGTCCGGCGATACCGGAAAACGATTCTTTTCAATGAACGGGAGCGTTCCGTGATCAACCAGTACTGCCAGAAGTTTTCGGTAAAAAACCAGTCCGCATTCATGCGTGAAATCGTCATTTCCCATATTCTGGAGCAGCTTGACGACAATTACCCGAAACTTTTTTGAAAAAAATCAAAAAAAAGTTTGTTTTGTCAAAATAATGTCTACCTTTGCGGTCCCGTTCGGGAAGCGAGTGATTTGACAGAGCGATCAGGTAGAGGCGAGAGAAAAAATATTTCAAAAAAACTTGAAATATTTTTTGCAGATTAAAAAAAGGTTTTTACCTTTGCAGCCCGTTTCGGAAAGAACGGGAGTTCTT
>JAEEOM010000137.1 GCA_016284265.1 Bacteroidales bacterium
AAGCGCTCGAAATCCTGGCCACGAAGAAGAATCTCCGGGTGCTGCAGGTTGCGATGGAACCGATGGCGGAGGCGCCGATGCAGTATGTGGGCGTCAACGGCGGTATGTTGGTGCAGCAGCTCGACACCGCGGTAGAGCAGATTTCTGCGGAGATGTGCGTCACCCGCGTCAAGCCTACGAATGCGCAACTGCGCGACCTCGACTTCGGCTGGCGGATCGTCAAGCACGTGAAATCGAACGCCATCGCGGTGGTCCGCGACGGCCACACGCTGGGCGTGGGTGCCGGTCAGATGAACCGCGTCGGCTCGGCGGAAATCGCCCTGAAGGAAGCGCAGGCCGCAGGCTTTACGGAAGGCCTGGTCCTGGCCTCCGACGGATTCCTGCCCTTCGGCGACACGGTCGCCCTCGCGGCGCAATACGGCGTAACCGCCATCGTCCAGCCCGGCGGCTCGATCCGCGACGAAGAATCCGTCGCCAAAGCCGACGAACTGGGCATCACGATGTTGTTTACCGGCGTCCGGCATTTCAAACACTGATCGCTATGAAAAAGGTTCTGGTAGTAGGTGGCGGCGGACGGGAGCACGCCATTGTGGATGCGCTGAGCCGGTCGGCTCGGGTCGCGAAGATTTACTGTGCGCCGGGGAATGCGGGTATCGCGGAGCAGGCGGAATGCGTTTCGTTGAAAGACACGGATGTCGATGGTCTGCTGGCGTTTGCAAAGGCGAATCAGATCGACCTGACGGTCGTCGGGCCGGAGGCGGCGCTGGCGGCGGGGATTGTCGACAAATTCCGCGCGGCGGGGCTGAAGATCTTCGGCCACACGCAGGCGGCTACGGCCATCGAGTCAAGCAAGGATTTCGCCAAGCGGCTGATGGCTGGCGCGCAGGTGCCGACGGCCGCTTACCGCACGTTCACGGATTTCGACAAAGCCTTGGCCTATGTCAAGGCCGGCTCGTTCCCGACGGTTATCAAGTACGACGGTCTGGCCGCCGGCAAGGGCGTCGTCGTGGCGCCGACGCTGGAAGAAGCGGAAGCCGCGCTGCGCGATATGCTGCTTGACGGCCGCTATGGGGAAGGGAAGGTTGTGATCGAAGAGTTCCTTACCGGACCCGAGTTTTCGCTGATGGCCTTCGTCAGCGGCCGTCAGGTCCGGCCGATGGTGGCCGCCCAGGACCACAAGCGCGCCTTCGACGGCGACGAAGGTCCGAACACGGGTGGCATGGGCGCCTATACCGAGTCGTTTGCGACGGGAAAGAGTGGCCTCTCGTTCATCTCGGACGAAGACTATGACTTTGCCGTATCGCACATCCTCCAGCCGGTGGCCGACGCGATGGCCGATGCCGGTACGCCGCTGAGCGGCGTCCTCTACGGCGGTCTGATGAAGACGCCGACGGGCATCAAGGTCATCGAGTTCAACGCCCGTTTCGGCGACCCCGAGACAGAGGTGGTGCTCCCGCGCCTCGAAAGCGACATCTACGATGTCTTCGAGGCCGTCGCGACTGGCAGCCCGATTCCCGGCCTGCAGTGGCGCGACGAGTCCGTGATGGGCGTCGTGATGGCCTCCAAGGGCTACCCCGGCAGCTATGCCAAAGGCGTCGCCATCACGGTGGCTCCCGCGTTTGCCGAGCGGATTTATCATATGGGCACCAAGCGCCAGGATGACGGCAGTCTGGTAACCGCCGGCGGCCGCGTCCTGATGGTCATCGCCTCCGCCCCGACCATGCCCGAAGCCTCCCGCCGCTGCTACGCCGCCGTCGCCCAAATTACCTGTGACAATCTCTTTTATCGTCACGACATCGCAAAATACGTATTATGATGCTGCATTGCTCCGGGTTTTTGTTCCTGAAACGTCTCGCTCCGCGAGACCCCTCCCAAAGCCAGGGCTTTGGGCCCCTCCCTCTTACATTGCCGAGGGTGGCATGGTTTCTTGAACAAAAACCCATCCGCAATTTCGCATAATATTCATTTGTTTATCTATGGGAAAAATCATTGATGGAAAAGCCATTGCCGCGGGGCTGTATGACCAGATGCGGCAGGAAGTCGAACAGATGGAAGTCAAGTACGGCCGGAGGCCGGGGCTGACGGTCATCATCGTCGGCGAGGATCCGGCCAGCCAGGTGTACGTCCGGAACAAGGAAGTGAATGCCAAAAAGGTCGGACTCGTCTCCGAAGTCATCCGCCTGCCGGAACAGACCACCCAGGACGAACTCCTCGCAGTCATCGCCCGCCTCAATGCCGACCCGACCATCGACGGCATCCTGGTCCAGCTGCCGGTGCCGAAACATATCGACAAGGACGCGGTCATCGCCGCAGTCGCGCCCGATAAGGACGTGGACGGCTTCTTCGGCATGAAATCGGGCTTCACCCTCAAACACGGCTATGTCGCACCCTGCACGCCGCGCGCCTGCATCCACCTGATCAAGACCACCGGCGAAACCATCGAAGGCAAACACGCCCTCGTGGTCGGCCGCGGCGAACTCGTGGGCAAGCCGGTCGCCACGCTGCTGCTCAATGAGAACGCCACCGTCACCATCGCCCATTCCCGCACCCGCAACCTGGGCGAGATCGCCCGCACGGCCGACATCATCATCGCCGCCGTCGGCAAGCCGAAGATCATCACCGGCGATATGGTCAAGCCCGGCGCCATCCTCATCGATGTGGGCATCAACCGCGACGAGAACGGCAAACTCTGCGGCGACATCGAGTTCGACTCCGCCGAACCGGTCGCCGGATGGATCACGCCTGTTCCGGGCGGCGTCGGCCCGATGACCATCGCGATGCTCATCCGCAACACGCTCGACTGCTATCTGAACCACGTAAAGTAAGAGATTCCCGGTTGGGCCGGGAATGACGAATAAGTATGGTTGTCAACGTTTACGAACAGTATTTCGCCGCGGAAGGCGCTTTCAACGGCGTCGAACGGCGCGGGGCGCTGGTGATGCTGGTCTCCGACTCGGAGGCCGGCACCATCTGCTACCGCGCCGCCGTCACATTCTTCCCGCATCGCGACGAAGAAGACTATGCCGTTTCCTACGATGCCTTCTTCGAGCAGGAACTCTACCGTGCTCCCGGCCGCCGCTCCAAGAAGCGCGAGGCCGCGCTGCTGGACCAGCTTCCCGCGGAAATCGACGCCTTGGCCTCCGCCCACGGCGCCCGCGTCCTTTGGGACCGTCCGCTCCGCGAAGCCCGCAGGGGCTGATCACGCAACGCCGAGTATGATGCCCGCATCGATGTGAAGAACGTCGTGGATGCGGCGGGCAATGGGGAGTGTCGGCTCTTTCTTTCCACTCAGGTATTCGCTGATACGGGAAGGAGTAACGCCGATTTTCCCCGCCAGTTCTTTTTGGGTAAGTCCCTGTTCAAACATCCGTTCCCGAATGACGGAAGCCAGGTCGGGATCACCGATGGCAAAGTGTTCGTCGGAGTAGTCAGCGACCAGATTGGACAGGATTTCCAATTCGATGCTGGCCGGGTCATTGGTCGGGGTGTCGTCACCGACCAATGGCAGCAGTTCTTCAACGCGGGCGACGGCCCAATCGTATTGTTCCCGGGTAAGAATTCTCATCGTTTTATATGTTTTTGGCACCGATAGCCTTGTTCATTCTTTCGTATTCAGTGTGTGTCCCGATGAAGCGGATATATACAAAGTAGATTGTAAATTTGATGACGACAACAATGCGATGGTGATTTCCCATTATGTTGAACACATAGCGTTGATTTCCCACGGCATCGACCGAATTGAAATCTTTCTTAATGTCAGCATAACACTTCCATTCGCTGTGACGCACTACGTATTTCCATTCCTGGAGGGCGGTTTTTGTTTCCGGGTGCTCCTGGATATACTCACGCAGCGCCTGCTCTGTAAATATTCTCATATCCAAAGATAAGTCTTTTGTTCCAAAATACAAAATCTTCTTCCAGATTTTGGAATCGTCCGCAAAAGCAAGGGTTATTGATTTTTTTAGTTTATTTTCATATCTTTGTGAGACATAAACTTTGAAAATTGTCAATAAAATCAATAAACTAAACCTATGCATTTTTTATCCTTCCTGTCTGATCTGTGGCAGAACAACCTGACGTTGTTGTTGCTGATCCTGATCTTGATCATCGTCATCCCGTTCCTGCTCTTCTACCTGACCAAGGCGAAAGAGCACCCGAAGGGCCTTGTGGCAGCTGCGCTCAGCAATATGGGCGAGCGTTTCGGCTACTATATCATGAACGCCGTGCTGCTCCTGTTCCTGGTCTCCAAGTTCGGTTTGAGCGATGGAACCGCCGGCCTGATCTACGCGATCTTTTATTTCGGTATCTACATTCTGTCGCTCGTGGGTGGTATCATCGCCGACCGGACCCAGAATTACAACCGCACCATCCAAATCGGTCTGTTCATTATGGCGGCCGGTTATGTGGCCTTGTCGCTCCCGCTCTTCAGCAAGACGGCCGAAGGACTGATCGCCAACGGTACCGGCGGATGGTGGGGCATTCTGGTATTCACTTGCGTAGCCCTGCTTTGCATCGCCTTCGGTAACGGTCTGTTCAAAGGCAACCTGCAGGCCCTTGTCGGCAAGATGTACGATGACTTCGAGATTGAAGAAGCCAAGAAAGGTCCTGAGGCCCTCAAGATTGCCAAGGATAAGCGCGACGCCGGTTTCCAGATCTTCTACGTGTTCATCAACATCGGCGGCGTGATTGCTCCGTTCGTGGCTCCGATGCTCCGCAAGTGGTGGCTCGGCGTCCACAACTTCGTGTACAATGCCGATATGTCGGCCCTTTGCCACCAGTTCATCAATGGCAACACTGACGTGGCCACTTCACAGAAATTCATCGAGACCGCCCAGGCCTCGATCAATCCGGCCGCCTATGACGCCGTGATCGCCAATACCACGCAGTTCTGTTCAGACTATGTGAACGTGTTCAATACGGGCGTCCATTACTCGTTCATCGTCTCCGCGGTCGCAATGATCGCCTCGCTGTGCATCTTCCTGGCCAACAAGCATCGCTTCCCGCAGCCGGCCAAGAAGGTAGCTGCCCAGAATGTCGAATACACCGAAGCCGAGAAACTTGCGATGGCCAAGGAAATCAAGCAACGTATGGCCGCCCTCTTCGCCGTGCTTGGCATCGCGGTCTTCTTCTGGCTGAGTTTCCACCAGAACGGTCAGTCCCTTTCGGTCTTCGCCCGTGACTTCGTCGAGACAAAAGCGCTTCCTGCTGAGATTTGGCAGGCTATGAACCCGCTCTTCGTGATCATCCTGACCCCGATCATCATGGTCCTCTTTGCATCGTTCGCACGCAAGGGCAAACCGGTGTCCACGCCGCGCAAGATCGCTCTGGGTATGGGTATCGCTGCGATGGCCTATCTCTTCCTGATGATCTTCTCCATCGCCAATCACTACCCCTCCGGCGACGAGTTCCGCGAACTGACCAGCGCCCAGATGTTGCAGATGGGCTTGTCCAAGGCAGCCCCCTGGGTGATGATCGTGACCTATTTCTTCCTGACCGTGGCTGAGCTCTTCATCTCCCCGCTGGGTCTGAGTTTCGTCTCGAAGGTGGCGCCGAAGCATATGGTTGGTCTCTGCCAGGGTCTCTGGCTTGGTGCGACGGCCATCGGCAACCTCTTCATCTTCGTCGGCCCGATCATGCTCAATGCCTGGCCGATTTGGAAGTGCTGGGGCGTGTTCCTCCTCATCTGTCTCGTTTCCATGTCCGTCATGCTCGGCATGGTGAAGTGGCTGGAGAAGGTCACCAAGGACTAAATCTCCTTTTCAGCCATGCTGAAAATTGTCTTTTTGGATGCGCAGACGCTGGGGAATGACATTTCCCTGGCGCCTGTGGCATCTTTGGGCGAATATGTCTCCTATCCCTCGACCCGCCCCGAAGAGGTGTTCGACCGCATCGCCGGGTTCGACGTGGTGATCACCAACAAAGTGTGGATTGGGAAGGAGCAGATCGATTCGTCGCCCGTCCTGAAACTCATCTGCGTGGCCGCAACCGGCACGAACAACGTGGATACGGCTTATGCTGCCTCGAAAGGAATTCCCGTGCGCAATGCGGTGGACTATTCCACTGAGAGCGTCACGCAGGTCACCTGGATGCACATCCTCGGCTTGGTCGGCAAGGCTCGGTATTTCGACGGCTACGTGAAGGACGGCTCCTACAGCGCGAGCGGCTGTTTTACCAACGCCACCGAGCCTTTCTTCGAACTGCGCGGCAAAACCTTCGGCACCGTGGGCCTGGGACACATCGGGACCCGCGTCGCCGCCGTCGCCGAGGCTTTTGGCATGAAGGTGCTCTACTATCCGACATCCGGCAAGCCGCACTCCGACCGGTATGAGGCCGACACGGACCTGGAAAGCTTCCTTTCGCGCTGTGACGTGGTGAGCGTCCACTGCCCGCTCAACGAGCGGACGAACGGGCTGATCGGCTATGCGCAGCTGAAACGAATGAAAGCCTCCGCCTTCATCGTCAACATGGGCCGCGGCGGCATCGTCGTGGAGGCCGACCTGGCCCGCGCCCTCGACGAGGGCCTGATCGCCGGTGCGGCGACCGACGTCTTCACGAAAGAACCCCTTCCAGCCGGCCATCCCTACCTGGCTATGCAGCATCCCGAGCGTCTGCTGCTCACGCCGCATATCGGCTGGGCGAGCCGCGAAGCCCGCATCTGCCTCGTGGAAAAGATCGCCGCCAATATCAAGGAAACGTTTCATTTATAATATTTAACGCTATGACAGTTATTATCATTATTGCCATCGTTGCAATCCTCGTGCTCTGGGTGATTTCCGTGCAGCGGAAACTCGTCAAACACGAAGAGATCTGCAAGAACGGCCTCAGCCAGATCGGTGTCCAGCAGAGCAGCCGCTGGGATGCACTCAAGGCTCTGGCCGAACTGACCAAAGGATACTCCGACTACGAGTACAAGACCATGACCGACACCATCGCACAGCGCCGTCCCATCACGGCCAACAGCACCAGTGCCGACGCCAACGCGCAGGAGAATCTCTTCACGCAGGCCCTTTCGCACTTGAACGTCGTGGTGGAGAAGTACCCGGAACTGAAGGCCAACGAGAACTACATCAAGACCATGGACGCCGTCAACACCTACACCAACCAGGTCCGGATGAGCCAGATGGTTTACAACGACTCCGTGACGAAGTTCAACCAGTTGATCCGCCAGTTCCCCGACTCGATCGTCGCTTCGCTGTTCCACTTTGTCCAGCGCGAATACCTGCAGGTGAACGAGCAGAAGGCTGAAATGCCTTCGATGAAATTCTAACCGGTCCTTCCCATGAAACTCCGATCCCTCATCCTTTCGGCCTTCCTGGCCCTGGCTGCTTTCGCACAGCCTGCTGCCGCGCAGAACAAGGTGCATGACGTGGACATCACGGTGACCTTGGCTACCGACGGCAGTGCGCAGGTCCGGGAGGTCTGGGACATGACCCTTTCCAAAGGCACGGAAGTCTATCTGGGCCGCGAGAATCTGGGCGACATCAGCATCCGCAACCTGACCGTCTCCGACGACCAGGGCGAAACCTACAAGACCGACCACGGCTGGGATGTCGACCGCTCTTTCGAGCGGAAGAAAGGCCATTGCGGCCTGCATTCCATCAGTGACGGCTATGAAATCTGCTGGGGCATCGGCGAGTATGGACATCGTACGTATACCGTGGAGTACACCCTGACCAATCTGGTCAAGAGTCTCGACGACTACGACATGATCCACTACATGTTTTACACCCCCAACGATTTTATGGGCGAACACGTGAAGGTGACCGTCGAGAAGCCCGGCTTCGAGATGGATACCCTCACGCGCATCTGGGCTTTCGGCTTCGACGGCTACATCTGGCGGGAAGACGGGAAGGTGATCGCCGAAAGTGAGAACCCCCTGGAGCCCAGCCACGACATCATCTTGCTGATCCGCTTCGACAAAGGGACCTTCGAGCCCACGAGTGTGCAGGAACGTCCGTTCCAGGTCGTGCTCGACCGCGCCCTGGAAGGAGCCGACGAGCCGGACAATCCGCTGCCCAAGTGGAAGGAAAGGCTTTATTCCATCCTGGGAGCGCTCCTCTTCGGGTTCATGTGCCTGATTCCGTTCTTACCGATGATCGCCCGGATTATCCAGCGGCGCAAGGCCCGTAAGAATGCGTTCGGCACGCTGCACCTCTCCGATATCGGATGGTCTCGGGAGATTCCCTATGCCGGTGACATCCTGAAGAACTATTACATCATTTCGACTTCCAAGGACATCAAGGCCAAGGATAATTCCGTGGCGTCGGCCATGATTCTCCATATGTTGCAGGAGGGTTGCCTCGAAGCCCAGCGCGACCTGGCAACCGGCAAGGTCAACATCTATTTCAAGGAAAACGCAGACTTTTCCGAGCTTGACAGCACGGAAAAAGGACTCTGGTCGATGATGCTCGAGGCCAGCGGCCCCAACCGGATCCTGGAAGAAAAGGAATTCTCGAACTGGGCCTCGAAGCACGAGACACGGCTGTACAACTGGACCCAGTCCATCAAGGCCACCGGCTTGAGCAAGTTGCGCACCGGTGGGTACTACCAGGCGAGCAAATACACGGACCAAGGTCGCGCTGAAAACCGGAAAGTCATCGGTTTCAAGAAATTCCTGGAAGATACCACGCTCATCAAGGAGCGTACGACTCCGGAAGTCACTCTGTGGCGCGAATACTTGATCTTTGCCTCGCTCCTCGGCATTGCCGAACAGGTGGCCAAGGAACTCAAGGACATCGATCCGGTGATGTTCGAGAAGGCTTACACGATGCCTTACAATGACATGTCGCGGGTCATCCGTCTGTCGAATTCCTACTCACGGGTGCTGGATTCGCATGCGGTGACGCATTCGTATTCGGGCGGCGGCTCGCTCGGCGGCTTCAGCCGCAGCGGCGGAGGCGGCCACTCCTCCTTCGGCGGAGGCGGCGGCTTCTCCGGCGGCGGCCACTCGGGCGTGCGTTAGTTCACGACGATTTCGTCGACGAACAACCAAGCGTTACTGCGGACGGCATGGTATCTCACATACCTGCCGTCTGCTTTTATGCTCGTACCGAACAGGGTATAGAACACGGACCTGTCGGCAATGGGAATCTCATTCCAGACTTCACCTACTTTATCGAAGGTCTTTCCGTCTTTGGAGACGAAGATTTCCACATTCTTCGGCAGGAAAATCTCCGGGCCGGGCTGCTGCATGAAGGTCGCACCGACATAGTGGATGGACTGCACGCTGCCCAGGTCGATGGTCACGTCGACATCGGACAGGAAACCCTGCCAGCGGCCGTCACCATAGCTCCAGGAACCCATCTGTCCGTCGGTGAAGGTAGCTTCGCCAGCGGCCGGATAATTCTGATGCCAGGGAAGGTTATACTGTACGGGCTTGCCGACGGCCATATGGGGTACTGGAGCCAACGAAGCCTTGCGTTCTCCGTATTCTTCCCGCAGATTGAAGGGATGATAGCCTGCCGCAGTCAGGTAATCGGCTTGCCGCAGCGCGCGTCCGTGGAAAGCGGGCCAATCCTTGTTTTCCGGCTGGGTCCAGCCGATTTCGGCAATGGCCAGGGCACGAGGCCAGAGCATGTATTCGGTGTGGTCGGGGGTGGGGATGTATTCGTGCCAGAGGTTGCCCTGGACGCCGAGCACATGCCCCTGCGCCTCAGTGGGAATGCCGTCGCACGGGTCATATTCGTAAACTTTCTCCAGCGGCAGATAGCCGCCGATGGCTTCAGGCTCCTTGAACTGGGCGTCCTGGTATTTGTCGAGGTAGCACCAGTTGCCGGGCGTCATTACCACATTGTGGCCCATCGTGGCGGCCTT
Source organism: Bacteroidales bacterium (assembly GCA_016284265.1). Classification (GTDB taxonomy): domain Bacteria; phylum Bacteroidota; class Bacteroidia; order Bacteroidales; family UBA932; genus Cacconaster. The sequence continues at coordinate 9,814 of JAEEOM010000137.1, forward strand.
GATGCCGCCTTCAGTACCGCGCCACGACATCACGGTAGCGTTGGGCGCGAGGCCGCCTTCCAGGATCTCGTCCCAGCCCAGGAGAGAGCGGCCGTGGCTGTTGAGGAAGCGTTCGATGCGGGCAATCAGGTAGCTCTGCAACTCTTCCGGAGAGTTCAGCCCTTCCTGTTTCATGCGCTCCTGACAGAGCTTGCAATCCGGCCAGTTGCGTTTGGAGGCCTCATCGCCGCCGATATGGATGTATTTCGACGGGAAGATGTCCATGATTTCGAGCAGGACTTTTTCCAGGAACTTAAAGGTATCTTCGCTACCGGGACAGAGGTCGCTGCTGTGCCTGGAACCGGATTTGTCGGTGGTCATGCAGCGGAGTTCGGGGTAGGCGGCCAGCACTTCGGCGCTGTGGCCGGGCATCTCGATTTCGGGAATGACGGTGATGTGGCGGGCGGCCGCGTAAGCGACGATTTCCCGGGCGTCATCCTGCGTCAGATAGCCGCCGTAGGCGTCGGAATCGTGTTCATCTGCGTACCGGCGCCCGGTGGAACGCCACTGTTTCCAGGTCTTACCCTGGCGCCAGGCGGCATAGTTCGTCAGGCGCGGGAAGGCCTTGATTTCGATGCGCCAGCCGGCGTCGTCGGTCAGGTGCAGGTGCAGGCGGTTGAGCCGGACCTCGGACATGGCGTCGATCTGTTTGAAGATGAACGCCTTGTCGCGGAAGTGCCGGGAAATGTCGAGCATCACGCCCCGATAGGCGAAGCGGGGATAGTCGAAGACCGTGCAGCAAGCGAGCGTGTCGCCGCTGCGGCGCATCTGGTCGAGGCTTTTTTGCGCGTAGAAAGCGCCGGCTTCCGTATTGGCTTCGATGCGGATGCCTTTATTGCTGATGGTCAACCGATAGGCCTCCTCTTGTGCGAAGGAGGGGAGAGAAGTTGTGGCTTTGCTGAATGTCCGACTTCCGACGATGACTTCTGGGGTCTTGTAGGGCGTTGTGCCGTTACCATAGATGACTTGGGCCGGCGCCGGCAACAACGATTCCGGACCACCTGTGGCCGCTGCCGCCGGAATCACCGCTCCAGCCAGCAGGAGGAGAATAATCAGTTTTTTCATAATCACAACAAAGATACGCAACATCAAAAAAAACGAAAAATAATTTGCATAGTTCAAAATTAGCTGTACCTTTGCAATCCCAATCCCCGCCCAGGTGGTGAAATTGGTAGACACGCCAGCTTGAGGGGCTGGTGCCCGCTTTAGGGCGTGCAAGTTCGAGTCTTGTCCTGGGCACTCAAATAAAAATCCTGCTCTTCAAGAGCAGGATTTTTATTTTGTGCCCTTGGGCACCTTTTATACGGGGGCATATCCCCCGAACCCCCTTCGCTTCGCGTTTCAAGGCATGTTCCGCAGATAGAGAGCGCTTTCGCGGAGGCCTTTCAGGATGTTGGGGGTAGAGGCGTCTTCCATTTCGACGACGAAGGCCTGGGTTCCTGCCTTGGGCATGTTCCGGAAAATGGCGTCGAAGCCCACCATGCCGCTCTGACCGATCTCGTGCTTGTCTTTCACGTGCAGCAATTCGAAACGGCCGGGATACTTCTGCATATATTCCACGGGGCTGGCGCCGCCCACGACGGCCCAATAGACATCCATCTCGAAAAAGACATTCTCGGGATCCGTGTGGGCAATGAAATAGTCCATCATAGTGGTGTCATCCACTTTCTGGAATTCATGACTGTGGCTGTGGTAGCCGAAACGGAGGCCCGCTTCGCGGCACTTCTTCCCGATGGTATTCAGGTAGGCGGCCATTGTCTCCAATTCCGCTTTCGTCTGTAAAGGCTGGGACCAGGACATCACCAGCCGGGGGGTGCCTGCTGCCAGATGGGCTGCAATGCAGGTGTCCCACCAAGCCAGCGCCTGGGAAAAATCGCCGGAGGCCAACTCTTCGCGGGTAAGCGGCCGAGTGGTATGGGAAGAGATCAGCGGCAAACCTGCTTCCTGCAGGATCCGTCCGAATTCCTTCGGTGTGAGCCCGGAGAACCGTCCGTCTGCATAACTGGCCGCTTCGGAGGCCGTGTATCCCATTTCCGACAGACGCGAGAGCACATAAGCGTGGTTGCGGGCAAAAAGTTCCGGCGTTCCGAGGAGCGAGCGCACGGAGTATAACTGCACTGCCATTTCTTTGCGCGGGGCGGTGATTTCTTCGGCCAGGCGGTATCGGACAAAAGCAAATTGCTTGCTGTCCGGGCTCCAAGAGTTCACGTTCAGGCTGCCCTGTCCACCAAAAAACTCGAGCAGTACCTTGGGATCTCCGCCGGCAGCAGGAATCATTCGGAGTTGGACGTTGAGGTCGGCGATGTGGGAGCCCGGTTCGACCTCGTAGTCGTGATAAGCCAGATACACCACCTTCATCCCGTCGGGTGAAATGTGCGGAAACCAGGAGTTCATATCCGTGTCGAAGGTCATCTGCGTCTGGTCCTTGCCATTGGTCTTCATCTTCCAGACCTGCATGCGGCCGGTCCGGACGCTGTTGAACCAGATCGTTTTCCCATCGGGGCTGAATTCAGGGCCGTCATCCAGGCCGGGCGCGTCGGTCAGCCGTTTCTCGGCACCGCCTTTGAGTGGCATCACATAGACATCCTGTTCCATCTTCGGCCCGCGGAAGGCGCAGTAGGCAGCCAGTTTTCCATTGGGGCTGATGCCATGCAGATAGCTGGGGCCGAGCGGGGTGATCCGTCGGGGTTCGCCTCCTTCAAAAGGAACGACATAGACATAGGAATTGTAGGAACGAACGTTGGCCGGATCGTTGCTGCTGAGGCCGATCCAGCGGCCGTCTGCCGTCACCACGTGGTCGTTGTTGCACTGGACGATGGAGCCTGTATCAATCTCCTGCAGATCCGTGGATCCGTCGGGAGCCAGTTTGAACAACCGCCCGTCTTTGTTGACGATCAGCCATTTCCCGTCGGGCGTCCAGTTGGGTGCCTCGACCACATAGGGGAACGATTTCACCACCCGGTGGGTGCCGGTTTCCACGTCAAAGATTTCCAGATAGCTGTAAGTAGGCTGGGGATGCTGTCCGAAGGCCGTCAGAGAGGATGCCATGACAATTATGAGGGTAAGGAAGAATCTGTTCATTTCAGGGTAGTATGATTTTTGCAAAGTTATGGATATTTACTGTTTCCTGCAACGGCTCACTTTGTTGCGGATGGCCGAAAAAATGCTAACTTTGTCGTTGAAATGAAAAAAGTAGGCCTTTTCATCGACACATGGTACCCGATGGTGGATGGTGTCATCAAGGTGGTGGACAATTATGCCCGCCGCTTGATGCAGTATTGCGACGTCGTTGTCTTCTGCCCGGAGACCCGGGGCTATAAAAAAGAGGATGATGCGGCTCTTCCTTATGAAGTGGTACGTTGCTCGTCGATTCCTCTTATCGGCAATGACTATGATATTCCCACACCTGCCCTTGATCCGGTTTTTGAGGCGCGCATACTCCGAAGCGGGATTGATCTGGTCCATATCCATTCTCCTTTTACCCTGGGCCTTTCCGGGGTGTTGTATGCAAGAATCCGACATCTTCCCGTGGTGGCGACGCTGCATAGCCAGTATCGTCAGGACTTTGAGAAACCGTTGAAGATCAAGGGCGCCGTGGATCTTGCGATGGGGGGTGTCATGCGGGTTTTCAATGCGTGCGACGAATGCTGGGCCGTCAATGCAGGGATCAAGGAATTATATGAGAACGAATACGGCCTTACTGCTCCGTGCAAGGTGCGGCTCAATGCGACCGACCACGTTCCCGTGGCCGATCCGGCAAAGGCGGCTGCCATCGTCAATGAAACCTACGGCATTCCGGCAGACGCTACGGTCTTCCTGTTCGTGGGCCGGATCAATTTCATCAAGAATATTGACTTTACCGTGCGGGCGTTGGCCCGGGCGAAGGAAATGGGCCTGAAGAACTTCCGTATGCTCTTTGTCGGGAAGGGACAGGATGAGGAGAAACTGGCCGCGCTGGTGAAAGAATACGGTCTCGCGAATGAAGTGGTTCTGTGCGGCCTCGTCTCCGATAGAGAAATGCTGCAGAACTTGTATTCCCGCGCGATACTGTTCCTCTTCCCGTCACTCTACGACGCCAATTCCCTCGTGCAGATCGAGGCAGCTTGTCAGGGAACACCCACGGTTTTTCTGGAGGGTGCAAAAACCGCCGCCACGGTCACGCCGGGCGTCAACGCCTATGTCTCGCAGCCTGGGGAAGAAAACTATGCGCGAATGATTCTGGACATCCTCTCGGATCCGGCCGGTTACGAGCGTGTGTCCGCTGCCGCCCGCTCCGACCTGTATCTGAACTGGGACGACGTCGTCAAGGAAGTCTACGCCGACTATTGCACATTCAAGGCGAAATAGGGATTTTTTCGTATTTTTGTCCCCGATGACGGAACGTTTGGACAAAGACGAGAAAAAGATCTCCGGGATGTTCGATTCGATCGCTTCGAAGTACGACCGGATGAACCACGGCATGTCGCTGGGCATCGACCGGTTGTGGCGACGTCGTTTTGTACGGCAATTGGGGAAGAAGCTTCCGGAGAAAGCCGCCGTACTCGACCTGGCCTGTGGTACGGGCGACCTGACGAAAGCTTTGTCCAACAAAGGCTATCACGTAACGGGGCTTGACATTTCCGCCGAGATGATGGCAATCGGCCGGGAGAAATGCCGGTATCTTTCGCCGAAGCCGAGTTTCGTTCTCGGATCAGCCGAGCAGATTCCTTTTCCCGACGCTTCGTTCGACGCCGTGACCATCGCCTTCGGCCTGCGCAATTTCGACCATCGCGCCCGGTGCCTCGCCGAGATTCGCCGCGTGCTCAAGCCCGGCGGTCAATTGGCTGTCCTGGAGTTTGCCGTCCCCCGGAACCGTCATTGGAACAAAATCTATCTGTTCTATTTCAAAAACATCCTGCCGCTGATCGGCCGCCTCGTCGGCAGCGCCGACGCATATGGTTACCTCGTCGACTCCGTCCTGGCCTTTCCCCGCTACGAGTCTCTCTGCGACGAATTCCGCGTCGCAGGTTTCTTGTTCCCGTGCTACCAGCCCTACACCGGCGGCATCTCCGTCGGCTATTTCGTTTCGAAATAATGGTGCTTTTGGGTCTCCGTCCTATCATAGCTAGAACAAGTAATAGCTACTTGTTTTAGTTTTAATTTTTTTGTATATTTGCGAATATGAAGAATACGCTCATCTACACGAACTTGTGTACCCTTCTGAAACGACGGGAAGGGCGGAGCGTACGTACTGTTAATCCCGCGCGGATTTTCTGATTCTGAATCCTGTTGGAAGAGACGCTGATCTCTCTGCCGGGTTTTCCTTCCACTCCTTTCTGCCATCCTGTACTTTGCGAGATCTCATCGGAGAATCGCAAAAACAGATCTGAAGACAGAATGACAACAGTATGATGATTAAACAACAAAAACAGCCTATGAAAAAATTCTATTTTGCTTCATTCATTTGTGCTCTGCTATCACTGGTTTCTTGTACACAGGAGATGGCAGACAACGGTGTTGACAGCCGGGAGCGAGCCCGTCAGAATACGACCTCTCAAGAGGTCATTCTCAATGCTTTCGATGCGGATGCAGCGCTGTCAACCAAAACCGTCCGTGACGAATCCACAGGCGGAGTCCTTTGGTCCCCGGGCGATGCTATCAACCTTTTTTATGGGCCCTCTTCAGGTGCAGGGAGCTTTTTTGTAGCGCAGAATACCGAGCCGTCCTCCATCACCACGTTCCGTGGCAATATCGATGTCGTGACGGGTACCGTGGAAGGATCAACCGATCTTCTCTTCTGGGGGATTTATCCGTACAACAGCGCCAACAGATGTACGGGCGAGTCGGCCAATATCCTGCTTCCCGATATACAACGAAGCGGGGAGAACTCCTGGGGTGAAGGGGCCCTTGTCTCCGTCGGACGTTCTCAGGGTCTAGCTATGGGCTTTTACAACTTGTTGGGCGGCATTATCTTTTATGTCACCAACGATGACATCAGGGAGATTGTCTTCCGCGGGAAAAATAATGAGCCGATAGCCGGCTCTGTAACAGTGGCTTTCAACGGGAATACGCCCACCATCACCGCTTATCAGGATACCGTGGCGAGTCTTCATCTCCTGCCGCCATCCACCTATACGCGTCAGGCTTTCAAAAAGACTACGGCCCAAGATACGACTTGGTATTTCATGACGTTGCCTCCGCGCGTGTATTCAGGGGGGCATACAATCACTTTCTACAAAAATGACGGCACTTATGCTGTCAGGGATTTTCCTTCCCGTACCATCACGCGAAACAAATTTACCCGCATCCGCTCCAATTCCCTCGACAATGGCGTAGAGTTCGTCTATCCTCAACTGGAAAACAACCAGATCCGCTACACGGCAACGGCAAAGGTCGATTACACCCCAGGCGAAGGCATCATCAATTACGGCAATGTGGTCGAATCCAATATTTTCGATGCGACAACTCACAAGGGGACCATCACTTTCGCCAATGCGATCACAGGTTTGGACCACGATGCTTTTTCTGGCAATGAAAATCTGATATCTGTCACCCTTCCTGAGGGGTTGGAGGAAATCGAATTCCGTGCATTTTACCAATGTCCGAATCTGGTCTCAGTAGATATCCCTTCAAGTGTCAATCAAATTGGCGTGGAAGCTTTCAGTGGATGCATTAGTTTGGACCATATCTATGTCCCAGAGTTGATCGGATTGGGGGTGGCTGCTTTTGCCAACTGTCTCAGCTTGCGTTCTTTCAGCGGTCCCCATGCAAGTGCTGACGGTAAGTTACTTGTTTTGCACCTATACTGGAACGATGAGGATTGGCTGATGGGTTGTGCGTTGAAATCCTTTGAAAATCAGGATTTAATCATTCCGGAAGGGATAGAAATTCTCAGTAAGGGCGTTTTTGCGGGCGGAAAATTCGCTTCAGTTTCGATTCCGGAGACAGTGAAAGAGATCGAGGAATCTTGCTTTGAGTCCTGTGAGATTCTTTCAAGAGCATTGACCATTCCTCACTCCGTTGACTCCATCGGGAGGCGCGCTTTCCGTTATGCCATTCTGGATGAAATCACATTTGCACCTGTCCGCTTCAGTGATGGCGTTGTGGATATTCCTCGTTTTGATATCCCGTCTATAGGAGCCAGAGCATTCGATACAAATGGTAGTCAGCGCGTTATCAGAATTCCCGGCGCTTATGCCCTCTATTTCACCAGTGCAGATTTTACTAATAGTCCGTGGTTGGGGTATAAGGACTATATCGTCGCCTATCAGGCCGACAACGAAATTTGGTACAGCCAATTAACCGGTGGTGGTGGCAGTGAATTGGCGAAAGAAAATAGTATCCTTGGCGAAAACGGCTCGCCCCTGCCGTTTTGGGCTGTAGGAAATTTCTATCCGAGCGGAACCACCTTCTCGGATAAATTGGAAGCAGAGCCTTGTACGCCCCTCCCGGCTGAATTTCATGCTATGCCGATTATCGTCAATGTCTACCAAAAAGCCATTTGTGGAATTGGGGCCGAAGCCTTCCGGCAAGTATCGAACCAATATATTTCACTTCCTGATGGTGTAACGTCTATCGGGAATAGCGCTTTCTATCAATGCGCCAGCCTACAGGTATTCCCGAGCAGCGGAGCGCGATTGACTTCCATTGGCGATTACGCGTTTTGTACTTGTTCCAATATGACTTTCAGAAGAAACAGCAACTATATGGACTTAAAGAACGTCGTATCCATCGGGGCGTATGCATTCTCAGGTTGTGTGAATTTTGGTAGTGGCTCGGAAGAGGCCGGATCCATCCTGAAGTTTGGACCGGTCACAACGATTCCGGAATACGCGTTCCAAAATTGCGAACAACTAACCCATATTTATCTCAGTGACAATGTTATAGAATCTGTCGGCAGGGCTGCCTTTTCCGGTTGCAAAAAATTAAAAGCGCTTACCGAATGGGGTGATTCTGTAGACAGTGTCAATCTGCCCTTGGCTACGACAATTGGTGATAACGCTTTTGCAAGTTGTGAGGCAATCGAATTCGTTAGTGTCGGATCTTCAGGACATTATCCCACATTGGGACAGAGTGCTTTCAATAGTTGCACCGCTCTGTTAAGAGCGACGATACCGTATGTCAAAAAAATCGGAGCTTTGTGTTTCTACCAATGCCAGAATCTTTTGGAACTGCACTTAGACACTGTTCACTCTGTCGGCGACAAGGCCTTTGGCTTTACCCGCAAGATGAGTGAGATTCATTTCGGTAAGTACCTCAATACATTGGGAGAACTGATTTTCTACGATAACAGTACCGACAACAGCGTTCGGAACTACGATAAACTGACGCTTTATTTCAACGGCAGTTACCCCACTTTGGTTTCAGCCCTGAACTCGACGTCTCCGACCTTTGGCTATACCAGCCCAACCAATTATTTCTGGCCAAAAAGTATACGGGTCCAAAACCAATCCCGAGATGTTTTGGATGAGTATTACACCCGTCTCCGGGTTGATTGGAATGAAGCCATTCGTGATAAGATACACTTACATCAGATTCAGTAGCCATCATCCAGACCTTTCAGAGAAGTGGGAATCCGATCGGATTCCCACTTCTTTTCGTCAACGGACGGGCCGTTATTCCCACTCAATGATAGTCGTTTAATGCTATCTATTTTATATTCAATGTAGTACTGATGCCGTAATTGTGACGGGGTGCATATTCCGGGTGCAAATACAAATCCTCTTCCCTCTTGTCAATCTGTACTGGGTGCAAAAAATGGGTGCACTTCATCTTGTTCCGTCAACAATCATACAAATATAACAATAATTCCAATGCGATTTGCTCGTAGTGCATGAGGATGAGCAAATATGAACTCTGATTTGCGTTTTGCGTAGCCAAGAAATGAAGGAGAAAAGCCCAGTTCCCCCAGCAATCTCTTAATCTCGGTTTCTCAATCTCACCGCCTTCTGGGGGCGATTTTGGGGCAGAGTATGGAAATGATTTCCAGCACGCTCTGAGTGGCTGAAATGGGCAGAAAACGCCCTGTACGAGCCAGATCGGTCCTCTCTACCCGCCTGAACCCCCTCCCTGCCGGTCCCCTGTGGAGGTATGTCCCCCCGTGCCAACAATTCGTCAAAAAGAATTTCCGGCAAAAAATCGCCTCAAAAAAGGGCTTCCTTCCATACTTTCCATCCCAACCAACTATTTATTTGAAAAACAACAAGTTATGATAAAGGAATACAAACGTACTACTCGCCATCTTTCGCAAGAGACACGAGACAAGATTTCAGCAGCATTACGTGGCAGGCGCAAGCCGAAGGACGTATGCAGACGCATCAGCAAGGGACTACGCAAGTACTGGTTAAGCGTTGAGGAGGGCTAATTATATGAAGTTCAGGCACATAGAGGCTATTCGGCGACAAGAAACGATGACGCCGCAGGAGGTGATGGCTGGGCTTATCTGGTCCCGGGCGTTGAATAGCAAGGACCACTTCTTCAAAATCCCATTCTACGAGTTTCCGTGCTACTTTGAGTATGCCACTGATAATGAGGCGTTTATGCTGGACGTGTATTACGTTGGGCAAGAGCAAGCGTTCCCGCTCATCCAGCCCGACTACAAGAGTGTCCTTGGGGTATCCAACTCCATCCTTGAGTGGCTGGAGAACCAATACGCCGCAGTACCACCGGAGGCAAAACCACGGAGACGAAAGAGGGGAACTAACTCTCGGTCTTCCGTCCCCGGTTCCCCTCCTTCGCAATCAGCACGCCGACGCGGATAACAACGCCGGTCTTCTCGTTCCTGTACGGCTTGTCTGGGGAAAGCCCATAGTTGCGTAGGGAGCCGTAGGAAATCCCTATCTCCTCCCGGTTGAAGTGGTCGTACATCGCCGCTACGGAGCCGAAGTAGTAGTGTTCCTCGCCCCGTTGCAGGTGGATAACTTGTCTTTCCTGTGCCATCGTGCTATCGTTTTCAGCAAAGGTAAAAAAATATGACAACTATTCAAAAAAAGTCATAAAATATTTGCATATATTAGATAAATGTCATATCTTTGTATCGGTTAAGGAAACAAAGTTCAACAAGCAAACAGACAAGGATATGACACAGATGAACGCTATCGCCATCACCACCAAGGACGCACAGAGACTTTCCGTCATCGCTACCCGCACCCACGCCACCACCGCCATTGAAATCGCTATGGCTGGGGCGAAGATGCAGATGATACACGAGCTTAAAGAGAGGATGAAGACCTCTGTCGTAGAGTTCTACTTCGTCAAGCGGGACGGGACCCTTCGCCACGCCTACGGGACCACAATGCCATCCCTCGCGGCAAAGCACATCAACGGCAGAGGCATCCCCCGTGAGAGCGTCAAGACCACTCCGTTTTTCTGCGTTGAGAGTGGAGAGTGGCGCTCCCTTCGCTGGGAAAGCATCCTCAAGGTGTGCTAACAAGTGTAGTCAAGTTGGGGGTGTAGTCAAACAAATCCAGTACGCCCCCAGAACACATCCACGAAATCGTATTCCAGCAAGTCTTTGAATTATATGACCAGTTGCTACATCTACGCAAGGGTCTCCTCCATCGGGGACCGGCAGAGCACCGAGAGACAAGTCAAGAACCTCAACGAACTCGCAGCATCCAGAGGGTACGAAGTCAAAGGTATCTACGAGGAGCACATCAGCGGAGCCAAAACCAACAAAGAGCGGAAGGTGCTGACCGAGTGCCTGACCGATGCGAAAGAGAACCGGATAGACCTCATCCTGTTCAGCGAGCTATCCCGTTGCGGTCGTGCTATCTGGGAGGTCTTGGAGACAATCAAGTTCTGCGCAGACAACGGCATCAACATCCATTTCCAGAAGGAAGGGCTGACTTTGTTCCGGGACGGGAAGGTGGATAGCATCATGGCAATCTACATCAGTTGCCTCGGGTTTTGTGCCGAGAAGGAGCGAGAGAACATCTACTTCCGCCTGTCGCAAGGAAGGGAGTTGGCGAAGCAGAAGGGCGTAAAGATGGGGCGGAAGGTAGGCAGCACCAAGTCCCGTGAGCAGAAGGAGCAGGAATACGCCAAGGTCATCAAGCTACTCCGGAAGGGTGAGAGTATGCGGAACGTAGCGAAGATCTGCGATGTCTCACTATCTTCGGTCCAACGAGTAAAAAAGGAGTTCGGTTTATAATCAACGACGATTATTACTCATTACGCCGGGCGGGCCCGAAAGGGTTCCGTCCGGCATCAAGATATGTTTGACTGCTAATGAAGCCTACTCATTCTTCAGTGCCTCCGCCGGATTCATCCTGGCGGTCTTGAGGTAGTGATACAGCACCACGGCCGAGCACAGCACCCCCACAATCACCAGCGCCAGCAGGAATACTGACGGCGCAAATCCCACTCGGTGTGCAAACTGCTGCAGGTAATACTTCACCACAAGCCAGCCGATGGGCGCCGCAATCACGTAACAGAAGGCCACTGTCCTCAGATACAGCATCAAGCCTTCGCTGGTAATCTGGCCCATATCGGCCCCGAACACCCGCTTCACGGAAATCTCCATCCGCTTGTACTGCACGTCCATCAGCACCTGACCCCAGATGCCCACCAACGAGAGTAGCACCGCCAGCAGGGAGAACAGCCACACGGCTAGCCTCAGGCGCTCCTCTCCGCTGTACAAGCTCTTGCCGATGGCATCGTAGAACTGCACTTCAAACGGCATCGTCGGGTCCGTATCCTGGAGGATGGTCTGGATCTTCTCGGTGGCCGCCAGGCGATCCGCCCCCTCTGTCAGCCGGAGATAAGCGAACGGCATGGTGTGCCCCTTTGGGGTATGCACCTGGAACGCCACCGGAGAATCGGCCTTGCGCATGGAAGTGATATTCACATTCTTGATGAATCCCACAATCG
>JAEEOM010000138.1 GCA_016284265.1 Bacteroidales bacterium
TCGGCATCGGGGAGCTCGACCGCGTACTCGGCGGCGGAATGGTCGCCGGCTCGATGATCCTGATCGGCGGTGAGCCCGGCATCGGCAAATCGACCCTCTCCCTGCAGATCCCACTCTGTTGCAAGGATTTGAAAACCCTCTATGTCTCCGGTGAGGAAAGCCCCAAGCAGATCAAGCTCCGCGCAGAGCGCCTCGGCGGCAGCGAAGACGACTGCTTTGTCCTCAGCGAGACCGTTCTCGAGAACATCCTCTCCCAGGCCCGGGAGATCCAGCCCGCCCTGCTGATCGTCGATTCCATCCAGACCATCTACAGCGAGGCGCTCGACTCTTCTGCCGGCAGCGTGTCCCAGGTGCGGGAATGCGCCTCCTCCCTGCTGCGCTACGCCAAGGAGACGGGAACGCCGGTCATTCTGATCGGCCACATCACCAAAGACGGCACGCTTGCTGGTCCGAAAGTCCTTGAACATATCGTCGACGTGGTCCTCCAGTTCGAAGGCGACACGAAAGGAGCCTACCGCATCCTGCGCAGCATCAAGAACCGTTTCGGCTCGACCGACGAACTGGCCGTCTTCGAAATGACCGGTGCAGGCCTGCGTGAAGTGCGCAATCCTTCCGAAATCCTCATCCCGATGCACCAGGACGACCTTTCCGGCATCGCCATCGCCGCCATGATGGACGGCACCCGTCCGTTCCTGATCGAGATCCAGGCTCTGGTAAGTACCGCAGCCTATGGCACGCCCCAGCGCTCCGCTACGGGTTTCGACGGCCGCCGGCTCAATATGCTGCTGGCCGTACTCGAGAAGCGTGCCGGTTTCAAACTCGCCGCCAAAGACGTCTTCCTGAACATCGCCGGCGGCCTCCGGGTGGCCGACCCGGCCTGTGACCTGGCCATCGTTGCCTCCATTCTCTCGTCCAACTTCGACCTGTATATCTCGCCGAAAGTCAGTTTCGCCGCAGAAGTCGGCCTGAGCGGGGAAATCCGCCCTGTCAGCCAGGTTGAGCGCCGCATCGCCGAGGCCGAAAAGCTTGGTTTCGAGCAGATTTACATCTCTTCTTTCAACAAGGAATCCTCCTTTGCCAAGCGTACGAAATCGGCCGACGGCCGCGGCATCACCGTCACGCCCGTAGCCGACATCGCCGCGCTCTGCCGGAAGCTGTTCCAATAGCCGACTGACGCCCATGGAAGTCCTGCCCGTCAAACAGCACAGGTCCCTTCAGACCCGCGAATACGTGGCGCTGGCCTTCCTGGCCGCCTCCGTTACGTTCTACATCCTGGGACTCTGCTATCCCCTGATGTCCACCAAGTATCAGGTTCTGGGCTTCCAGATCCGGAGCCAGGAGGTCACGCTGTTCGATTCGGTCCGGATGTTCTGGGAGAGCAGCGACTACCTGATTTCGGGCATCATCCTGATCTTCACGTTCGTCTTTCCCGTCCTCAAATACATCGAGCTGGGGCTCAGGCTGGCCACAGGCCGGCAGTTCCTCAAGTTGCAGTCGGTGGACAAATGGAACATGATCGACGTGTTCCTCGTCGCCATGCTGCTGCTCAATTTCAAGATGAACTCGCGCTTTATCGTCATGCGCCTCGAGATGGGCACCAACTTCATCGCCCTGGCCGTCCTCACCCGTCTGGTCACCATCCTCCTGCTCGACCGCGCTGCCAAACGCATCTCCCAGCCATAAAAACCGGCCGTTTTTATGGCCGACCCTGCTGAAAACACCCTCCCGGCCATGAATTCAACGGGTTTTCATGGCCGGGAGGGGTTTTACGTCAATTAGTACTTGTAAAACGATCTTCTGCGATGTATATTTGTTGTATCCATAGCCTAAGTGGCGTTGGAGATAGATGTGAAAAGGAGTATGGCTAAGGAGCATTCTTTTTTTGAGAAGGAGGAACGCTGCAGACGGGTCTTCGAATGGACATTACACAAATATGGTGGTGTGTGGCACTTGTGCACACCCGGTCAAAAACAGTCGGTCATTTTCAATGATCCCGAAGACTTTGTCTACGCAATGACACTTGTGGCAATGTGTGCCCACGATTGTCCGGGCATCAAGATCATCACTTTCGAATTGATGAGCAATCATGTGCACTTTATCATTTGCGGCAGCAAAAAAGAGGTATTGACTTTCTTTGACTTATTCAAAAAGCGTTTACAGCGTTATCTGTCATCTAACGGCAAGACCGTCGACCTTTCTAACTTCGATTGTGAGGAGCCACATCCCATCGATAACCTGGAATCGCTGCGAAACCAGATTGCTTATACGAACCGCAATAACTTTGTGGTGGATCCGGACCAATTACCATTCGGATATCCCTATGGGGCAAATAGTTATTTCTTCCTGCCGATTGCCAAAGAACGGCAGCATGGCCGTTTCGGGGAATTGAGTATTCTCAAGAAAAGAGAATTCGTCCACTCAAAACAGATCGATTATCCTGATACCTTTACAATCGTCGATGGTTATTTTTCCCCGATGAATTATTGTAGACTGGATATCGGAGAAGGGGTGTTCCGGGATGCCCGCCACTATTTCCACAAGCTTTCTAAAGGGGTGGAATCCTATCGGGATATTGCCGTCATGCTGGGTGATACAGTTTTCTACACCGATGAAGAATTATTTGACATTATCAAGCAGTATTGCCATGAAAAGCATGGCGGCCAGCGGGCATCCCTGTTGGGCCGGAATGAGAAGATGGAACTCGCCAGGATGCTTCATTTCGATTACAACGCCGACAACGCCAAGATTGCACGCCTAATCAAACTGCCCGTCGAAACACTCAACGAACTATTCCCCTCTTCCCGGCCATAAAAACCGGCCGTTTTTATGGCCGACCCTGCTGAAAACACCCTCCCGGCCATGAATTCAACGGGTTTTCATGGCCGGGAGGTTTGCGTGGGATTCTTCGACGTGGAAACGGAGGATGTGGGCTGTCAGCGGATGACGAAGCGGTCGCGTCCGGTGATGTCGGCGACGACACGGGAGCCGGGGAAGAGGGCGGCCACGTCGGGACCGAATCGCTCGTTGATCTCCAGATAAAGATGGCCGTCAGGGCGCAGGAGGGCATCGGCCCAGCGTGCGATGGCCCGATAGAAACGCAGCGGATCGTCGTCGGGGACGAAGAGGGCCTCGGCGGGTTCAAAGTCAAGGACATTCGGCCGCATCGCGGCGCGCTCGCTGTTGCAGATATAGGGCGGATTCGATACGATGACGTCGAATTTCGGCAGTCCGGCCGGCGGAGCCGCCAGCACGTCGGCCGAGAAAAAGATCGGCTTGGCTCCCCGAAGTTTGATGCGCTGCCGGCAGGCATAACGCAGGGCTGCGTCAGAAAGGTCACAGCCGTAGACCATCGCCTCGGGAAACTCCGCCGCCAGCGACCAGGCGATGCATCCCGAGCCGGTGCACAGATCGAGGATGCTGAACGGGCTATCGTCGTCGGCCTCGAGATGCCCGGTCGAGCCGGGAATGACGGGAGATGTCGAGCCGGGCATGACGGCAGAAGTCGAGCCAGGCACGGCGGAATCGTCGTCGGCATAGAGGTCGTCGATGATGCGGGAGACCAGTTCCTCCGTTTCCGGCCGGGGAATCAGACACCCCTCGCCCACTTTGAAGCGGTGGCCGCAGAACTCCGTGAAACCCAATACATACTGCAGTGGACGGCCGGTCGAGAGTTCGTCGAGCGCCGCCAGGGCCTCAGATTCCCGGTCAAGCCGGGAATGACGGTCGGAGTCAAGTTGGGAATGACGGTCGGGGTCAAGTTGGGAATGACGGGAGTCCGTAGCGGAGCCTAACGGCGTATCCGGTTCGGAAACATACTTATAAGAAGGTATGTCACAATAGTGCTCCAACAGCCTGAAAGCCATGGCTTTGGCCTCCGCCTCCGGATACAGCGGCGACAGCCGGTCAATACAGAGATGGACGAATGCTGCGATTGTCATGAGGTTCTGCCGCGCGTAGCTCCTAGTTGGATGTTTCCAGCGCCTCTTCGATCAGGCAGTCGAGCACCTCGGCGACCGACATGCCGGCTGCGCGGATCTGGGCAGGCACCAAGGACATCTTCGTCATGCCCGGCACCGGATTGATCTCCAGGAAATAGACCTTGCCCGACTCCGACAGGATGTAGTCGCAGCGGATCAGGCCGCGACAGCCGAAATGCTGGTAGATGCGGC
>JAEEOM010000139.1 GCA_016284265.1 Bacteroidales bacterium
GGCCCGGATGATATTGCCCACCAGCTCGGCCATCTTCTCTTTGTCGTACCGTTCATTGCTCTTGATATAGCCGTAGGCATGGACGACGATACCATAGCGATGTCCGCTCGCCACGATCTTTTCGGTCAGCCGCTTGGGAACACGCAGATTCTTGGCGTCACTCACTTCCATGGCGTAGAAACCGTTGATCCAGTTGGCGATATCTGAATCCGCATCCGCATAATCCATCGGAATCATCTCGGAGAAAGGATAGCGGCGGGAATTGATCAGATCGGCCATCAGTTCCTCGGAAGCCGCGGAAAGGGATGGCTCGCGCGGCGCGGTGGATGACTCGAAATAGAACTGGTTGGCACGAGGCTGGAAGAACGCGAGTTCGCCCATTTCAGAAGGCTTGGTGCCAGAATAACGCGAAGTCATGCAGGAAGTCAGCATAAGCAGCATGACTACTGCGGCAGCCGAAAAAGAAAACCATTTTTTCATTGAATTGTCATTAGATTGTTTCAGCACACAAAAATACCAAAAAAACCGATTCATCCGAATACAGCAGGACATTTTCCCGCCTCACGCAGATCTTGTCCTCCCCACATATGGGGATGGGCAGAATGCTCTTTTTGCGCTAACTTTGCAATCACTATGGAACACAGGCATCACGAAGATCATCACCTTCACCACCATCACCCTCATCATGCCGGAGCGGCGGATGTCGGTTCGCTCAGGGGAATCTATTGGATCTCCATCGCGTTGAATCTGGCTTTTGTCCTGGTGGAATCGGGCGTGGGTTTATGGAATCGTTCACTGGGACTGCTTTCTGACGCCGGTCATAACCTGAGCGACGTTTTCTCGCTGATCCTGGCGCTCATCGCTTTCCGACTGGCTGCTTCCAAGAGCACACCGAAGTTCACCTATGGCTACAAGAAGGGATCCATTCTGATCTCACTGCTCAACGCCGTCATTCTATTGGTCGCCGTAGGAGCTATCCTTGTCGAGAGTATCCACAAATTGCGCAATCCATCAGACCTTGACGGCGGGGCTATTGCCTGGACGGCCGGTGTTGGCATTGTGATTAACGGCCTGACGGCCTTTCTGCTGATGCGGCATCAGAAGAACGACATCAATACCCGCGGGGCGTTCCTGCATATGGCCGCCGATACGCTGGTGTCGGTGGGCGTTGTCATCTCGGGGATCGTCATCGCGCTGACTGGCTGGACCGTCATCGACCCGATCATTGGCATCGTCATCGCCGTCGTCATCCTGATCAGTACCTGGGAACTGCTTTCCGAAAGCATCCGGATGAGCATGGATGCCGTCCCGGAAGGCATCCATCCCGAAGAGGTCCGGCAGCAGATGGAAGCGGCACCGGGTGTACACAGTGTCCATCATCTGCACATCTGGCCCATCAGCACCACCGAAACGGCACTGACCGCCCACCTCGTGATCGACGCATCCGCAGAGCCCGAAGATGTGGTCCACGCAGTCAAGCAATCCTTGCGCAAAGCTGGCATCTTCCACGCTACCCTTGAAACCGAGCAGGAAGGCCATCCCTGCGCCGACGAAACCAGTTGCAATTGACCAGCTACTCGAAGAGGTTGCCGTCCTCGTCGAGAAGGAGAATAGCGAGAGATTCTTTGGCGGAGCCGGACATGGTGTCCGGGCCGTTTCCTGGATAGATGCTTGTGCAGGTGGTATAGCAGCGGGAAAGGACTGCAGAGAAGAAATGTTGAGCGTCCGTGGCAGGGAGACCGTGCCAGAGTTCGCGGGCGAGGGTCAGGCGGTCGATCGCTTCCGCGGTAGCGGACGAGCAGCCGGCGGCTGCAGCGACTTCCTTCAGGAAAGCCTTATTCATCACCACACTTTTGCTATGGGTGTCGAGATGGCCTTCGGCCAGTTTGACAGCCTTGCCCAACATAATGCCCATGGTGACTTGCGGGACCTTGAGGTCGGCGGCGATCTTCAGGGTCTCGCCGATGAAATTGCCATAATGGACGAAGGCCTGGGGCGGGAGGTCAGGAAAGCGGGCTTTAAGGAAGGCTTCGCTTTTTGCGCCGGAGTTGATGACCAGCATCGGCGCACCGACGGCCATGGCCACTTCAATTTCACGGCGGATGGCATCGACGAAGGCTTCGTTCGAGAAAGGACGGACGATTCCGGAGGTGCCGATGATGGAGATGCCGTCAACAATACCCAACTTCGGATTGAACGTCCGGCGGGCCAGTTCCCGGCCGCCGGGCACGGAGATGGTGATATCGAGACCCCCATCGTATAGCGCGGAAAGGTTTTGCTCCATCATCTGGCGCGGCACGCGGTTGATGGCCGGGCCCCCGATCGGCAGGCCCAGGCCCGGCAGCGTGACGCGGCCGACGCCCTCCCCCTGCAGGAAATGAATCCCCGGCTCGTCACTGAAAGCCACCGTGGCGACGATCTCCTGTCCATTGGTCACGTCGGGATCGTCACCGGCATCCTTGATGACGGTAGCAACCGCTGATTCCACAATCGGACGATGCATTACCACGCGCGGCAGAACCTTTTTTGACCCAGCGGGGACGCTTGGGTCAAAAAGAACCTGCCGCTCCACCAGGCCAGCCCGAGCATCGTCCGATTGTGGAATCAGCGGTTGGTCTGCAGGATGGTGATCATTGATAGAGCAGGAGGCGACTGGGAGCGATAGACGCTCACCGTCAGGAAACACGACCTCGACGGTCTCTCCTGTCGGCTGACCCAGCAAGGAAAGCAAAGCCGCCTTGGACGCAGCGGTGGCGCAGGCGCCAGTGGTGAAGCCACTGCGGAGCGGGAAAAAACCGGGAGCCAGCCGCTCAATGGCTTTCCGCAGGCCGTGCTCGCCAGTGACGGTTTCAAAGCCGGCCGGCAGCGGCGGCCGCCGGACCACATAAACCGGAATCCCGGCCGCCTGCGCGGCTTCAACTTTTTCATTGAAACCACCCGACTCCCCGCTTTCCTTCGTCAGGATGGCCTGCGGCAGCAGCCGGGCGATCAGCGATGCATCGTCCTCTTCTTCGTAAAAGGCCAGCCGCTCCTGCGGAAATCCTTCCCCAGCTGCTTTCTCCAGCGACTCCTCGCGGTGCAGGATGCGGAACCAGCAGTCGTGCCGAGACCAGAATGGACGTAATCTCCCGATGGTCTGGACGCCGGTCAAAGCCAGTAGCCGGGTGATGCCATCAGTTTCAAGCTGGCGAATTGCATCTGTATAGTCTTCGCACCAACGGAGAGATGCCCGGTCGGGATAGACCCGTTCTA
Organism: Bacteroidales bacterium; assembly: GCA_016284265.1. GTDB lineage: Bacteria > Bacteroidota > Bacteroidia > Bacteroidales > UBA932 > Cacconaster. The sequence continues at coordinate 3,253 of JAEEOM010000139.1, forward strand.
CCCGCACGACCGGAAGATCCAGAGACTCGGCAACAGAAGCTACCGTCCGGTGTAATTCCGTGGCGAAAGGATGCGCGGCATCGATCAGCAACCGAATGCCATGCGCCACGCAGAAGGCCGTCATCGCGGCCTCGTCGAGCACGCCGGTGATATGGGTCCCGTTCTTGCACTCGATCTGCTGCAGCCCCCCCCGGGTCGAATACCAATACGGCGATCCCGCCCCGTCGGCCACCCGGACCGCCAGCCTTCCTTCCGTCGTACCACCGAGAATCAATAACATCTTAGATAATATCTACCAGATGGGAGTGACACTCCCATCAGTTCCTGAATAAATGCTTGAACTCGTGCGCGTAGAGCCGGGAGAGGCCTTCGCGGTTGCCGATGGCGTCGCCGACGACCAGGAGGGTGGTCAGCGTCAGCTTGTTCTCGCGGACGATCCTCGCCAGATCTTTCAGTTGGCCGCGATAGATCCGCTCTTCCTTCCAGGTGAGCTTGTAGCAGGCGGCCACAGGCGTTTCGGGCGGATAGGCCTGCAGGAGTTCGGCCTGTACTTCCTCCACGATGGCGGCGCTCAGGTAGATACACATGGTGCTCTGCGACTGCGCCAACTTATGAAGCTGCTCCCGCTCGGGCATCGGCGTGCGGCCTTCGCCGCGGGTGAGGATGATGGTCTGCACCTTCTCGGGAATGGTGAACTGCGAGCGGAGCGCCGCCGCAGCGGCCTGGAAGGCCGAAATGCCGGGCGTAATGTGATAGCGCATGCCATAACGGTCGAAGAACGCCATCTGCTCCTGGATAGCACCGTAGATACAAGGGTCGCCCGTATGGAGCCGCACGACCAGCAGACCGCGGTCGTAGAAATCCTTCATCAGCGCGAACTGCTCTTCCAGATCCATCGAGGCAGAACTGCGCACCGTACAACCCGGTTTGGCATAATGCGTCAGTTCCACCGGCACAAGGCTGCCGGCATAGAGTATGAGATCAGCTTGCTGCAAAAAACGTTTCCCACGTACCGATACCAGTTCCGGATCACCCGGTCCGGCACCGACAATCTCGATATGGCCCCGACGAAGCGTCGATGCCTCCTGTGCCAGCGCGAAGGTAAAATCGTTGCCCTCGGTCAACCGCCCTTTTTGTTTTTCAATCCACAGCGGGCCGCCGTGTGCGGAAGCAAGCGCGGCAGCTTCCGCCACACCGGCGCTGCCGGTGGCGGCCAAAGCCTTCTCCGAAGGGTTCGGGACGTCAATGGCGGCCAACGTCTCGGCCGGATAGATTCCCGGGCGGGCCCAAGGCCAGCGTCCAAGCAGTTCCTGCAACAACGGTTCGTCTTTCTTCAGTTCAATGGTCCCCACCGTCGCGACAGCTTTCGGGGAAAAGCCGGAATCACATAAACGAGCTTCAATAAACGCAGGAATCCCGACCGGATCGCACTCCTTCCGGCAACCGAAACCCAGATGGAGCACCGGCGGGCGGAACGCCAGCACCGGCACACCGTCGGGCACTTCCGGCAATAGACGCGGCGTGACCGCGATCAGCAGGCCGAAGCGGGTCAGATCGAGGTCTTCGCGGCGATAGAAGACTTGCACATGTTCGGGTCGGGTCTGCTCAAGGGCAGCCGTACCCCTGTCCCGAATCTCCAGCAGCAGTGCCGTGGGCTGTTTCTGAACGAAAGTGAAGATGGCACGGTTCATCTGGGCAGGTGTCGCTTCGACTTGCCAGCCGTAGGTACGGTCGAGTGTATCGAGGGCCCAGAGGCCTTCGTTGTCGCTCTGGGTGGTGACGACGGCCTCGGCGCCGAGGAGCGCAGCGAGGCGGCGCGCCAAGTCGTTGGCGCCGCCGACGTGGCCGGAAACGACGGGGATGACGAATTTGCCCGTGCTGTCAATGCAGACGACCGCCGGGTCGCGGTATTTATTCTTCAGCGCCGGCGCAATGCTGCGGACGCAGATTCCCAGGGCGCCGATGAAAACAACCGAGTCAAAGTCCTGCCAATGTTCCTTCAAAAAAGGGGCATATGGCCCTATCGCCGTACAATCCGGTACTTCGTTTTTCGTATATATAACGCTTCGCTGCTCGGCAGCTACGCGTTTAGCCAATGGGAAAGATGATTCTGAAACAAGGATGATGGCGGTATGGGTCATTCGGCACGAAGGATGGTGATGGGGTTGAACTGGCCTACGGCGACACGCATTTCGCCGGTGAGGCTACGGCCGACGGCGGCAACGCTTTCGCGGAAGCGTTGCTGGCTTTCTTCGCTGACGGCATTGAATACTATGACGCCTCCTGGCAGCAGGACGCTGTCGATGCGGCGGAGCATTTCGGGAAGCCGGCCGCCGTGACCGCCGATGAAAACGGCGTCCGGAGCGGGCAGCATACTAAGGTCGGCCTCGAGGAAATCGCCGATGATGGCGTTGATTCCGGGTGCGCCGAACTTGCGGGCATTCTGCGCCATCAACGACCGGCCCTCCTCGCGGATTTCAAAGGAGGTAACCAGCAGGTGCGGAAACTGAAGGCGAGCCTCGATGGAAACGGAGCCGGTACAGAAACCGACGTCCCAGAACGAGGTCCGGCGGGCCAGGTCGAGTTGACTCAGGGTTAAAAGCCGGATCGGCATCTTGGTGATCATGTTCACCCGGCCGTCCAGCAGGGCAAAATCCTTCTCCGGCAAGCCGAAGGGATGGGTCCGGAGAGACGTCTGTTCGAGAATCAGGCAATTCGGAAAAGCATATTCAGCAGCAGCGGCTTCATCCAGTGACGCGAAGGATCGTACCTGCTCCGCCTGCCGGTTGCCCAGACACTCCCCCACCGTCATCCGATAGTTGTCATAGCCGTATTCGAGCATCCGACTTGCGACGGCAGCTGGCGTCTTGTGCCGGTCAGTCAGGGCGCCGATAAGCCTTTCTCCCTGGATGAGCGCCCGATCGAAGGCATCCCACGGCCGACCGGTCAGAGAGACCATACGCATATCGGCATAGGGCAACTGGATGCGATGTGCCAACAATTGCAGGGAATTGAACGACGGATAGACCGTAATCACCGCGTCGGGCAGTTCCCGGCGAAGTGTATTGGCAAAGCCGAAGAACAATGGGTCTCCCGAGGCAAAGACCACCACGTCCGAACAGCCGGTGTATTGTTCGAAAACCGCTTCAAGCGGCACCGTGATCGTAATCCAAACGGCGCCTTCCGGCAATAGCGGGGCAACGATTTCATAGTGACGCTTCCCACCCGAGAACACATGTCCGCCCGCAATGACGTCGCGGACTTCCGGGGGGAACCAGACTTCCCGCTCGTCGGTCATGCCTATGACCGAAAAATGCTGGCGCGGAGGCATGGATTCCTTACACATCGCGTCCCGGTTTAAGTTGTTCGGCATCGTTAAAACAAAGGATTGCATTGACCAGCGTAGCGGCGAGGTTGCTGCCTCCTTTTCGTCCTTCCACAATCAGTTTGGGAATCTGCCGGAACGGCTTGACCATATGCTTGCTTTCCTTGACATGCACAAAACCCACCGGTGCAGCAACGATGCCGGCCGGGCTCGCTTTTCCTAGACGGATCAGACTACAAAGCTCCATCAGCGCGGTGGGCGCATTGCCGAACACATAAAGCGCGTCGGGATGCTCCGCCACGGCCAAACGGATGCCGGCCTGGGTGCGGGTGATGCCCTTTTCAGCGGCCATCTGTGCCACACGGGAATCGGACAGATAGCATTTTACTTCCACACCCAGCCGCTGCAGGGCGCCCTTTCGGATGCCCGAAGCGGCCATCGTCACATCCGTCACGATGGTATGGATGTGCCCTTCCGAAAAACCGGCGTATAACTTCTCCACGGCCTCATCATCGACATGCAGGATGTTCTCCATATCGAAGTCAGCTGTGGTATGAATGGCATGGAGCAGGGCCCATTTACGTCCCAGGGGGATATCGGGATGCCGCAACTCTTTCTCGATGGTCCGGAAACTCTCGATCATGATCTCCTGCCCGATTCCCTTGGCGCTCCGATCGTCCTTTTCGCGGTAATAGCCCCGCGGGGTGATGAATTTTCCTTCATGGATATAGGACTGTGAGTTGCCAATGAGCACCACGGTAAACATATCTACCTGTTCGGGGTCGAATTCGCCCAATGTGGTAAGGGATACCTGCTGGTCGTCCCGTCCCGCCTGGCGGACAAAGCCCACCGGCGTGTCGGGATCCCGATGCTGAAGGAAGATTTCCTGCAATCGGTACAACTGCCAGTAACGTCCGTGGCTCTTGGGATTATAGACAGCCGTGATGAAATCGGCCACGGCAGCGGCGCGGATGCGACGTTCGATGGTCTCCCAAGGGGTCATCAAGTCGGAAAGCGAGATGATGCACAAGTCGTGTCCGATGGGCGCTCCCAGCAGCGAAGCGGCCTTCTGAAAGGCGCTGATGCCAGGCAGCACCTCGATTTCGATGTCGCTGCCGCGCTCGCGCTTCATCTCCCAGATAAGCGGCGCCATGCCGTAGATGCCGGCATCTCCCGAACTGACCACGCAAACGGTCTTTCCCTGCTCCGCGTATTCAAAGGCCTGGCGGGCACGCTCCTTTTCTTTCAGCATGCCGGTATCGACACATTCCGTCCCCGGTTGCAGGAAGGGTTCGACAAACTGGAAATAGTATTGATAACCGATGATGACATCGGACTGCCGGATTGCCTCAAGCACGGCAGGCGTGACGTCTGCCGCGCTCCCCGGCCCGATTCCGGCCACAATAATGCTAGGATGGTTCATATCCTACAAATTTACGATATTATTTCGTACATTTGGTGTTTGAATCCGGATTTGAAACCACTAAACCGCACCTATATGAAAAAAACCGCACTTCTCCTGGCTTTACTGCTGATGCTCCCCATGGCGGGACAGGGACAGCAACGGGTTTCCGACAAGGAACTTGTGAGCGTGATCTGGGCCATGGGACAGATGTATCCCGACGGCTTTACGCTCAGCCTCGATTCGTTGCGACAGCCCACCAAAGGACTGGCCGTTTCGTATCTGGCCACCCAGAACAGTTTTGATAAGAAGAGTCTTCCGGCCGTAATCAAGCATGCGCATGAGCACAACAACATCGTAGGCGGCTGGTACGATCCCATCGAAGACAAATACTATTTCGACAGCACCATCATCTTCCCCGAAGACAGCCTGACCGCCGCCCTGGCATTCGCCCGCGAAAACCAGCAGCACACCGTTTTCGACCTGGGCCGGAACATCAATATCCGGAGCAACTACGAGCAGAAGGACATCCGGATCATCCTGGATACGGACATGGGCAGTTCGACCGACGACCTGTTCGCCCTGATGATGCTCTATCGCTACATGGACATGAAACGCTGCCAGTTGCTCGGCGTAATCGTGGACCGGATGGGCAAGGCCAATGCCGACATCGTGGACGTGCTCAACAATTATTACGGTTATCCCGACATCCCGATCGGACTCGAGACGCAGGGTGTGCCCGACCCGAAAGTCTGGATCACCTACCACAATCTCCCCTATGCCCGTACGACCCATGCCGTCCCCATGTTCAAGCGCAGCGTCGGCGACAACGGCACCTATCTGGAGAGCTACAAACTCTACCGCAAACTCCTGAGTGAGCAGCCCGACAAATCCGTAACCATCGCCTCTATCGGTTTCGTGACCTCGCTGGCCCGGCTGCTGGAATCCGGACCGGACGAGTACTCCCCGTTGAACGGTGTGGAACTTGTCCGGGCCAAGGTGAGAGCCATCTACGCCATGGGCGGCGTGTTCGGCAAGGCCGTCGAACCCGACTACAACTTTGCTCAAGCCATCGACTTCTCGCTCAAGTTTTTCGAACTGCTGCCCAAAGAAGTGGACATGATCTTCTCACCGGGTGAGGTCGGCGACCCGCTCGACTACCGGCCCGAACTGGTGATTGCCGACATGGACTGGACCGATTTCCACCCCATCAAGTGGACCTATCAGTTCCTCAACTGCAACACGGGCCAGAAGATGTGGGACCCGCAGGCCGTGATCCAGGCCGTCGAGGGCGATGATTTTTATGAACTCTCCCCGCGTGGCTGGGTGACCCTGACCCCCAAGGCCGAGACGATCTTTACGCCCGATCCCAAGGGCAACGCCCGCTACCAGCGCCCCGGCGATCCCGTATGGTGCGACCGGGTACTCAAATACATCCGTTTAATGGCCATCCAGCACTAGACCGTCATGAAAAAGCCCATCCTCCTTATCTGCCTGTTTGCCTCCTTCCTGCCAGCCTTCTCCCAGAAGAAGTTCACCGACAAGGAACTGGCCACTGTCGTCTGGGCCATGGGGCAGATGAACCCCGAAGGATTCACCCTGAGACTCAGTGACCTGACCCAACCCAAGGAAGGCATCATGGTTTCCTATGGCGCCACCCAGAACAGTACCGACCGGAAAAGCATCCCCGCCGTGATCAAGCACGCCAAAGCCCATGAAGGACTGGTCGGCGGCAGCCTGATTCCGGAAGACGGAACCTACTATTTCGACAGTACCCGCCCGTTCCCGGAAGACAGCCTGGCAGCCGCCCTGGCCTTTGCCCGCGAAAACGGCCAGAAAAGCGTCTATGTCACTTCGAAGGATATTCATGTCAAGTCAAATTACGAACAGAAGGACATCCGCATCATTTACGACTGTGACATGGGGTCTTCCACCGACGATTTGTTCGCGCTGATGATGCTCTACCGCTACATGGACATGCATCGTTGCACGCTGCTCGGAGTCATTGTGGACCGGATGGACCGGGCCAATGCCGATGCTGTGGATGTGATGAACAACTATTACGGCTATCCCGACATCCCCATCGGCCTGGAAACCCAAGGCGTCGAGGGGCCGCGCGTCTTCATCCCTTACCATAATGTAGCCTACGCCCGCACCCCGGACGCTGAACCGATGTTCCGTCGCACCGTCGGGGATGAAGGCACCTATCTGGATGGATACAAGCTCTACCGCAAACTGCTGGCTGCCCAGCCCGACAAGTCCGTGACCATCGCCTCGGTCGGCTTCCTGACCTGCCTGGCGCGGCTCATGGAGTCCGGTCCTGACGAGTATTCACCGCTCAGCGGTCTGGACCTGCTACAGCAGAAAGTCAAGGCTATCTACCTGATGGGCGGTGTTTTCGGCGATTCGTTCGAGCACGACTACAACTTCACGGCCGCCATCCGGTATTCCCAAGTGTTCTTCAACAAACTGCCGAAAGACATTGACATCGTATTCTCACCCGGTGAAGTGGGCGATCCGCTCTACTACAGCGCCGAGACCATCGTCAACGACATGGACTGGACCGACATCCACCCCATCAAATGGATTTACCAGTTCCTCAACGAAGACAAGTTCCAGAAAATGTGGGATCCGTTGGCCGTCATCCAGGCCGTCGAAGGCGACGAACTTTTCTCCCTGTCGGAACGGGGCTGGGTGGAACTCACGCCCACGGGCGAAACGCTTTTTACCCCCGACCCCAAAGGCAATGCCCGCTACCAGCTGCCCGGTGACGCCCGTTGGAGCAAGGCGATGCTCAACTACATCCGGCTGATGGCCATTCAACATTGATCAAACATGGCACCACGGATCTATACCCGGACGGGCGATGCGGGAACGACAGGCATCCACGGAGGTGCGCGCGTCCCCAAAGACAATATCCGGATCGAAGCCAATGGCGACCTCGATGAATTGAATTGCCATGTAGGCGTAATCCGGAGTATGCTCGCAGCGCTGCCAGAAGCGGAGCAGCGGGTAGGCTGGGATGACATCTTTCACGAAATCCAGCGGAACCTGATGACCGTGATGAGCCTTGTAGCGACACCGGCATCCGGGCGGGACAAGAATCCCAACGAACTGCCGGAGAACCTGGTAGCTGATTGCGAAGCACAGATCGACGCCCTTTCCGCCGAAACCGGCCCCGCCCTCCATTTTCTATTACCGGGCGGTACGCCACTGACGGCGCAACTGCAGTTGGCGCGGGCCGTGTGCCGCCGCGCCGAGCGGCGGCTCTGGTCCCTCCACCGCTCAGATCCTCTGCCAGAAGCAATCTTGCAATACATCAACCGTCTATCCGATCTGCTCTTCGTAATGGCTCGCTGCGAACTGGCCCGGCAGGACTGGCCCGAAGAACGCTGGAAAGCCTTCGCCTACAAAAACCAGCGATGAAAAAACGCCTCCATCCTGTGATGTTTGCCGGAACTGGCAGCGACGTGGGCAAGAGCATCATCGCCACTGCCTTCTGCCGGATTTTCCGACAAGACGGCTACAACCCGGCGCCGTTCAAGGCACAGAACATGGCCCTCAACTCCTTTGCCACGCCGGACGGGCTGGAGATCGGCCGGGCGCAGGCCGTTCAGGCCGAAGCGGCCGGCGTCCCCTGTCATACCGACATGAATCCGCTGCTGCTCAAGCCCCAGAGCGACCACACGTCGCAGGTGGTGCTCAACGGTAAGCCCATCGGAAACCGCGACGCCTATGATTATTTCCGCAAGGAAGGCCGGGAAGAACTCCGTGACGCCGTATATGCCGCCTATGACCGGCTGGCCGCCCGCCACAACCCCATCGTGATGGAAGGCGCCGGAAGCCTGGCCGAAATCAATCTGCGCGATTCGGACCTTGTGAACGTTCCCATGGCCATGCATGCAGGTGCTGATATCATCCTGGTAGGCGACATCGACCGGGGCGGTGTCTTCGCGAGTGTCTATGGGTCCGTGATGCTGCTGCGACCGGAAGAAAGAAACTATGTAAAAGGAATCCTCATCAACAAATTCCGGGGCGACCTGCGGCTCTTCGAAGAAGGGCGCAGGATGCTGGAGGAGCTCTGTGGCATACCAGTTCTTGGCGTCGTGCCCTATTATCACGACATCCACATCGAAGAGGAGGATTCCGTGGCACTGGCGGCCAAGTCAGCCGCAGCCCAGCGGGGCAAGATCAACGTAGCGGTGGTCCTGCTGCGCCACATCAGCAATTTCACCGATTTCAACGTGCTGGAACGCGACCCTCGCGTCCACCTGTTCTACAGCAACAACGTAGATGAACTGGCCAAGGCGGATATCCTCATTCTGCCGGGCAGCAAAAGCACGCTTGACGACCTCTATGAATTGCGACGCAACGGCGTGGCCCAGGCCGTCCTGCGGGCAAGGCGCAGCGGAGCGACGGTACTGGGCATCTGCGGCGGCTACCAGATGATGGGCGTACAGATCCGCGACCCGCACCATGTCGAAGGCCCGATTGAAGCGATGCCGGGACTGGGCCTGCTGCCGATGGTCACGGAGATGCTGCCCCAGAAAGTAACACGGCAAGTCCGTTTTACGATGGCCGACGATGCCTCGGCATCGGGCTTTCCCCTGGAAGGCTATGAGATCCATATGGGCGAGACGATTCCTGCGGAAGGAAGTGGCTTTATGCCGCTCATCCGACTGGAAGACGGCCAGGCGGACGGCTGCTTTGTGGACGAGAAATGCTTGGGCTGCTACATGCACGGACTGCTCGACAATGCGGCCTTTATCGACCGGTTGCTGGCGCCGCACAGCGGTAAACTCACGGAGGCCGCCACGCAGTTTGACTACCACGCTTTCAAGGAAGAACAATATGACAAACTGGCCGACCATGTCCGGAAATACGTGGACGTGCCGTTGCTATACGATATTTTGCGTGGAAAAAGATGATTCAAGGACACGGGGACGATACCTGGCGGTTTGACCGGCCCATCCGGGCGAATTTCAGTTCAAATGTGTACAGTCGGGTGGATTTGACTGCGCTGAAGGCGCATCTGGCCGCGCGGCTCGACGCTATCGGCCATTATCCCGAACCCGAACCCTACGCACTGGAACGCGCCCTCGCCCTACAGCTCGGCCTCGATCCTTCCGCCGTTTGTGTCACCAACGGCGCTACCGAAGCCATCTACCTCACCGCCCATGCCTTCGCCGGCAGCCAGGCCACCATCCTCCAACCCACCTTCAGCGAATACGCCGATGCTTGTACGCTTTATCGTCACCATCTGGTTCCTTGCGCCGCTCCACCAGGCCCGCGCGCAACCTGCTGGATCTGTAATCCGAATAATCCGACGGGGGATGTCATTCCGAAAGATGACCTGATTAAAACCATTGAAGATCATCCGAAAATAGTTTTCGTCATTGACCAGTCGTATGGTTTTTTCACACAGGAGCCGCTGCTCAGCGCGGCGGAGGCCGTGGCATTCCCCAACGTTATCCAGCTTCATTCGATGACCAAGCGCTACGCCATGCCGGGCCTCCGTCTGGGCTATATCACCGCCAATCCTCAGTTGCTCGACTGCATCCGCGCCGTGCGGATGCCCTGGTCAGTCAACGCCCTGGCCGTCGAGGCGGGCCTGTACCTCACGGCACATCCCGATACGGCGCCCATCGACCTGGCGGCTTTGCTCCGCGAAGCGGAGCGGCTGCGCGGCGCGCTCGACGCCCTGCCCGGCCTTACAGCCTTGCCCACCCGGACGCATTTCTTCCTCTGCCGACTCGACCGTGGCTGCGCCGCCGATCTCAAACAATGGTTGGCTGTAAACCACGGGATTCTCATCCGAGACGCGGCCAATTTCGAGGGGCTTGACGAGCGTTATTTCCGCATCGCTACCCAGACGCCGGAAGAAAACAGCCGGCTGGTGGCGGTTATCAGACAGTATTTGAAGGAGGTCGCTTCATGAGCCGCATCTTCGTCATGCTGGCCGGCTGGATAGCCGACCTGTTGCTGGGCGACCCCTCGTGGCTGCCGCATCCGGTTGTCGGGTTTGGTAAATTGATTGCCGCAGGCGAAAAACGCTGGAACAAGGGAGAAAACCGCCGCCGAAAAGGCGCCTGGCTGGCCATCGGGCTCGTTGTCGGCACCTTTCTCCTGACCTTCGGGCTATTATTCGGTTTATGGGCAGCCGGAGAAGCCCTGCATCTGGGCCATTGGCTGACCTGGATCGCGGAAGCCATCCTGATTTTCTTCTGCCTGGCCGGCACGACCCTCATTCGGGAAGTTCGCGAAGTGTTCCGGGCCGTAGACCGGTCTCTGGAAGAGGGCCGCACGCAGGTTGCCCGCATCGTGGGCCGTGACACTTCGGAACTCTCCGCTCAGGAAATCCGTACCGCCGCACTTGAGACTCTTGCCGAAAACCTCAACGATGGGGTCATCGCCCCGCTTTTCTGGCTGGCCCTGCTGGGCGTCCCGGGGATGATGGCCTACAAGATGATCAACACCCTTGACTCCATGATCGGCTACCGAAACGAGCGCTATCTGGAATTCGGCCGCTTCGCCGCGCGGCTCGATGACGTCGCCGGCTGGATCCCGGCCCGTCTTACGGCGTTCCTGATGCTACTGGCCGGCGGCAAACTCGGCAAACTCAGTTGGGTCCACAAAAACGGCCAACTCCATTTGAGCCCCAACTCCGGACATCCGGAAGCTGCCCTGGCAGCCATTCTCGACTGCCGTTTCGGCGGCCCGCACAACTATTTCGGTCAGGAGGTATGGAAACCCTGGATCGGAGAACATGCCCGTTCGCTGACTACCAAGGACATGGAACACGCTGTCCGCATCAACCACCGGGCGGAAATACTGATGGTCGCCCTGGTCGTTGCTTTCAACGCCCTGTTCTTATTGCACTAAAAGCTGGAGGTGCGCCTACCGCAACTCAACTTCCGTAGGGCTTTTGATCTTGGACTTGATGCCGCAGGTAATATCGAGAAGCGTAAGTACCTGCTGGAGCGATTCGCTGCGGAAGCTGGCGGTAAAGGTGTTGTTCATCACGCGGGAGTCAGCCACGGAAATATCGACGCCGTACCAGCGTTCCATTTTCTTGATGACTTCGCGGATGGGTGTGTTGTCAAACACCAGATAGCCATCTTTCCACGAAGTGTTGAGCCGCAGGTCGGCGGCCTTGTGCGTGGGCTTTTCAAGTTTCGCCTTGGCACCGACCACTACTTCCTCTTTTTCCTTGACGACGACTTCGTCCGCCGTCTTCTCGTCGAGCAGCGAAACCTTGCCACGGACAAGCGTCAGTTTCAAAGCGGCGTCATCGCTGTAGGTCGACAGATTGAATTCGGTACCCGTCACCTTGACTGTCACGCCTTTGCTCGTGCGGACATACATGGGCCAGTCGGGATTCGATTTGACCTTGAAATAGCCTTCGCCCTCAAGTTCCACCACCCGCTTGCCGTTCTCGTATTTGGCCGGAGTGCGCAGCGTACTGGCGCTGTTGAGAATGACTTCGCTGCCGTCGGGCAGGACGATCATGCCCTTGACACCCGGATTAACTTTATAGTTCAGCACAGCGTCACCTTGCACCAGTTCAGGGATGGCAATCAGTTTTTCGTTCTGGGCAGTGAGGCTCATGACCTGCTGGCTCAGGCGGCTATTGTCGTGCAGGACCCAGAGGAAGGCACCGACGACGAAGACAGCGGCTGCGGCAGCCACGGCGCGCAGGAAACGGATCCGACGCCGCTGGGGGGCGATGGTTTCCAGCATCTGGGCGGTGGCGGCGTGTGACGGGGCGGAGTCGGGCATCGAGTCGAACACAAAGTCGGCCTCGCGGCGCAGGAACTCCTCTTTGTTTTCGGGAGATTCCGCCACCCAAGCCAGCACTTCGCGCCGCTCGTCCTCCGAGGCCCTGCCAGCGAAGTAACTATGGAGCGTAGCTTCTTTCATTGTACCACCTATAATACCGGAATCCATGGGTTCTCCCTCAAAAATCATTTGAAAATCGACAATTTGTTGCGGAACTGTTTCAGCGCCTTGACCATGTTGTACTCGACCTTCTTGGGTGTCAGGCCGGTAGCATCGGCAATTTCCTCATAGGTCATGCCCTCATCGCGGTTCATGACAAAGATCTTGCGCGTCAACTCAGGCATCTTCTCATAGACCATGTCGATGATGCGTTTCATATCCATCGCATCAATGCGCGAAAGAATATGCTCACTGTTCAAGCTTTCGATGGACAAGGCCACGGACCCCCTTTCCAACGGGTCCGTGAGCCGCGTCCGAAGCATGTTCAGATGGTTGAGCGCCTTGTTACGGGCGATCGTAAACAGGAAGGAGCGGATGTTCCGGGCCGGATCGATGCGGTCGCGGTTGGTCCAGAGGGTGGCAAAGGTCTCTTGCGCAAGGTCTTCGGACTCGGCACCGTCATGGACATAATGGCGGATGAAATGCTTGACGTTCTCGTACTCTGCCTTGAACAACACCTCGTAAGCCTCGGTCTCCGAGGCTTTGATGGCCTCGGAGAACACCCGGAGAATCTCCTTGTCGCTGCTGTTATAAAAAGGGGGCATACGAAAACCGTCTGTCCCCACAAAGATACGAAAAACTATTTGGTTTCCCGCGGTTTTTCGGTCTTGGGCGCGCGATGGAAGTAGTAGGTCGCACGCTCGCTGGCGCCATAGCCGAAGACACCGACGGAAGCCTCGGGCTGACGGAGGATCATATTGTCTCCGGTAACCTGGACTTCATAGAAGCCGAGCAGAACGATGGCCTTGCCATTGTCGCCCTTGTCGAGCCCCTTCTTGAATTCTATCATGCTTTTCGACTCGTCATACCGGAAACTTTCGACATCCGGGAATTCAAAATTGAACCAAAGCGTCGCCAGGTGCGAGGTATCGAGATTCAGGCGGCAGTATTCGGAAGAGAAATCCGTGGTGTTCGTGGTGGAAGTCGTATTACCGTTGATGGTCACAGATGCCTCGACAACGAGTTTATCGACCACCCAGAATCCGTAAGGAGTCCCGAAATATTCTTCCTCATTATCGGGATTCATCGTTTCACAGGAACAAAGAGCAAATGCAGCGCAGATGCCGATCA
>JAEEOM010000012.1 GCA_016284265.1 Bacteroidales bacterium
TGCCGTACTCGTGCTTTACATGCGACTTGTCAGCCCAAGGGTCATAGACCGTAATCCGGTTCGTGTATTCTTCCAGGGTATGGTAGATATCGACAATCTTGGTGTTGCGGATGTCCGGGCAGTTCTCCTTGAAAGTGATGCCCAGGATAAGAATCTTCGCATCCTTCACCATCACGCCCTTCTTGTTCATGCACTTGATGGTCTGGTTTGCAACGTAGGCACCCATACCGTCGTTCAAGCGACGGGCGTTATACATCACACGCGGCAGCACACCGTACACCTGAGCCTTCTGGATCAGATAGTACGGATCCACGCTGATGCAGTGGCCGCCCACCAGGCCCGGACTCAGTTTGATGAAATTCCACTTGGAGGAGGCCGCTTCGATCACGTCGTGCGTGTCGATGCCCATGGCGTTGAAGATCTTCGCAAGCTCATTCATGAAAGCGATGTTCACGTCACGCTGGGAGTTCTCGATGATCTTGGAGGCTTCAGCCACGCGGATGGAAGGGGCCTTGTGCGTGCCGTTCACGAGGACAGAGTTATAGACAGCGTCCACATAATCGGCGATTTCCGGTGTCGAACCGGAAGTCACTTTCTTGATCTTCTCCACGGTATGGAGCTTGTCACCGGGGTTGATGCGCTCCGGGGAGTAGCCCGCGAAGAAATCGACATTGAACTTCAGGCCGGAAACCTGTTCGACCACCGGCAGGCACTCTTCCTCGGTGACACCGGGATAGACAGTGCTTTCGTAAACGACGACATCGCCCTTGGAGATCACCTCGCCCACGGTCTTGGACGCACCCCACAGAGGCTTGAGGTCCGGGCGATTGTTCTCATCCACCGGCGTGGGGACGGCAACCACATAGAAGTTGCAGTCGCGTACCTCCTCCAGGTCCGCCGTACAACGGAAGCCATGCTTGTCGATGGCTTCCTGCAGAAGTTCGTCAGAAACTTCCAGGGTGACGTCATGGCCCGCCATCAGCGCGGCCACGCGCTCGCGGTTCATGTCAAAGCCGATGGTCGGGTATTTCGTGGAAAAAAGGCGTGCGAGCGGGAGTCCGACATATCCCAGGCCGATCACGCAGATCTTGGTATCTTTGACGGTGTTCATACTTTTCATTCGTTGAGCCTGCAAAGATACGCAAAATCTTGCGATTACGCACGCGCGCAGGCTATAAAATGCCGTGATAGGTGTGCTGGACCTCCTCGTAAGAGGCGAGATTGCCGATGTCATAGCGCCGGCCGGGCATCTCCCAGGCATGGACCGGGGTCTGCGCGGACAGCCAGGCGATGAAACTGCCCGGCGCATCCACACCGCACCCGCTGTCAATCCCCACCTTCACGAGCGGAACATCGCTCCGGCGGTAAAAGTAAAACGGCGGGCAACACCAGTGGCTCTTGGGGTGGGCGGGCTTCTCCTCCATTTCCAGAATCAGGTCGTTCCGATCCACTGTCGCAACACCGGTTTTATGGAGTTTCTCCTCTGACGGCTCATAATACCGCATGATGCAGGAGGTGCCTTTCTCACGAGCGTATTGGATAAAACGTACCAAACTGAAATCCAAAACGTTATCCCCTGCAATCACCAGCAGGTCGTCATCAAGTCCCAGCGTGTCGATGGCGAATTGGATATCCCGCACGGCGCCGAGGCGGGTTTCGTTCGACGATGTACCGTCATCAAGGACGGTAATAGATTTCCGTTCACCAGCCCATTCTTCGAAAATCGAGGCAAACTTGTGATTGGAGATGACCACATATTCATCGACCTCGCCGGCGGAGTCGATATCATCGATCAGCCAGTCCAGGATGGTCTTCTCCCCAACTTTCAGGAGGGGCTTGGGAAAGTTCTCGGTAAGCGGGTACAGCCGCGTGGCATAGCCGGCGGCGAGAATCAGGCATTTCATAGGCTTAGACCGTCAGCGCTTTCGCAGATGTAAACGCCGTACTTGTCGGACAGGCGGGGGAAGTCTTTCAGATAGGCCCGGGTAACCTGGTCGGCGATGCGGTCGGCATAGGCCGGATCGATAAGGGCCATGCAGCAGCCTTTGAAACCCGCACCGGAGAAACGGCCGCCGTAGATGCCTTCGGTCTCCCGCATGATCTCGTACAGGCGGATCTGCTCCGGGGCGCCGGATTCCCAGTTGTGGATGCTGCTCCAGCCGGACTCGAAGGAGAGCCGGCCGTAAGTTTCGATATCTCCCCGGCGCCAGGCTTCGGCGCCCTGCTGCACACGCTCAAACTCGGTGTACCAATGTTCGCAGCGCTTGCGCCAGGGATCGGGAAGGCGGTTCTTGTAGGTTTCGTATACCTCCCGGGGAACGTTCCGGGCCATGGCATCCTTGAACTTGCCATACTCCATCCCGGCGAAAGCCTGCAGGGCATAGACGCCACTGCGGAGTTCATCGACCCGCATGTTGTACTTGGAGCCGGCCAGGTTGTGCTCCAACCCCGAGAAAAAGATGGCGATCTTGTACGGCTTCATATCCGGATGTTCCGGTATCAGTTCGTAACTGCCATCCAAGGTGTCCAGGTACAACAGGTGATGCGCCTGGCTGAGCACCTCGCAACTCTGGTCCAGCTTGCCCACGGACACGCCCACATAATTCAACTCGGCATCATAGGCCAGGTCGATGATTTCCTGCGGACTAAGCCGGATGTCGTTTACCCGGCACAAGGCCGTCAGGAAGGCGATGATGACGGCGGCCGACGAAGAAAGGCCGCCGATGGGCAGCGTCCCTTCGATGACACCGCAGATACCCACCTTCAGCCGATGTTCGCGCTCCAGCGACAGTGTGGCGCCGCGAAGGTAATCGGCCCAGTCTCCTTCCTTCCGGGGAGGGACATTCTCGATATGCCACTGCGCCCGCTTCGGGAACTGGATCGAGGACATCTCCACCACACCGTTCTGCTTGGCGGCATATACGATGTGGATGCCTTTGTCGATGGCCAGACCGGTAATCTTGCCGAGGTTATGGTCAGAATGAGCACCGATGGGGCAGATGCGGTACGGGCAGAAGGCGATGCCGTCATAATCCCGTCCGTAAGTTTCGTAAAAGCGGTCTTCGCAGCGCATGGTCATTTCAACGGATTAAGGTCACTCTTGTACCACTCGATAAACTTGCCGATTCCCTCGTGCAAACGCACGACGGGTTTGTAACCGATCTCTTTCTCGAGTTTGGTCGTGTCGGCATTGGTCTGATAGACGTCGCCCGGCTGCATGGGAAGGAACTCCTTCTTCGCCTCCACACCCAGCGCCTGCTCGATTTCAGAGATGAAATCCATGAGTTTCACCGGGTTGGAACAGCCGATGTTATAGAC
>JAEEOM010000140.1 GCA_016284265.1 Bacteroidales bacterium
TCACTTCCATTCCGCTGGCCAGCAGCGCGTCCTTGCCGGGCGACTTGAAATAGCCGATGGCGATCCGCTTCTCGGCGTTGGGCTTCCGGCGCAGGCCCAGATAGCGCGTAAAGTATTCCAGGAAAGCATCGATGCGTTCCTGTTCCGGCGTGTACAGAAAGAACCCGGAATCACTCTCATTTTGCGTTGCGATGCAAAAATTCCCGACGCCCCCGTCGATTTCGGGCACGACCACCCGGGCTGTCAGCGTGCCGCTGCTGACGGGCTGGAGTGGGTCGATCCAGTCGTTATGCGGCTGAATGAGCGGGAAGGGATTGAAAAGCGGAATGTTCTCCTCGTGCAGCCAGTGGATGAACGCGTCGTCACCCAACCTGCCCATCGGCAGATAGATCACGGCATCGGGGTGCAGGGCGCGGATCATTTCTTCCCTCGCCTTCCCGTCGGCCGTGAGCGGATAGACGTTACAGCCCGCCTCCGTGAGCCGCGTGATGAGCGTGTCCACGTGCGCCCGGTTCCCTTCCATCGGGAAGTTCAGGCCAGATATGAAGAGAACTTTGTCGCCGCCTTCGTGGTACAGGCCTTTCTCCCGGAGATAGGCCGTCACCGCCTCGTGGTCCGGGAAATACTTGCCGTATTCCCGGTGGTAGTACATATTCTTCAACAGGGGAACGGGAGCATTGACATCCCGGTCTCCCCAGCGCAGCGGCGTGGCGATACGGCGCAGGTAGCGCAGGCCGTTGCGGTAGTTGGCAGCGCTCGGGTTGCGGAAATAGTCCAGCATTGTCTGCACCTGTTCCGGCGTCAGGTTTTCCTGGACGTCGACGTGCTGGTTGTTCAGCGTGTTGGTAAAAATGGTTACGCCCCGTCGCCCGGATTTCTCCAGTGCGGCGACCTGATTGTCGTCAAGATAGAGGCCGCGGCTGAAAATGACTATGGCGTCGGTGCCGCGCAACGGTTTGCCATCCGCTGCGAGCTGCGCCGCGTCGGCGAACTTCAGGCGGATCCGCCGGCTATCGTTGTTGAGCGCCACGTCGGCCTGCTGGGCCAGCGTGGCGTTGGTCACCAGGATGCGGGTAGGGCGGAGAAAGACCACCCACGCCAGGACCGCCAGAAGGCATGCAACTGCGGCAATCAGACAGATGCGGAAGATTCGGCTACTCTTTGCCTGCCGCATATTCCTGCTTCTTCTTCATGATATCCACGGGTGCGTGGTGCAGGCTGAAACGGATGTGTTCGATATAGATATCCTGGATTTCGGGGATCTCGCCCATGCCTTCCAGCCGGCAGTCTACCTGCAGGCCTTCCTTTTCGAGCGCCTCCCGCCAGTCGACGGCGATGTCGTTGGAGGCGTGGTCACCGGCCACGAAGAGCAGCGGAACAAGGGTCACCCGGCGGGCCTTGGCCGCTTTCAGCCGTGCCAGCATCGTGTCGAAAGTTGGATATCCCTCGAGGGTCGCCACATGGAAGAACGGGTAACCCTGCGCGGAAAACATATAATCGATCTGGCTGTAGGTGGACGTCGCCGGCGTATAAGTGCCGTGGCCCACCAGTACGACATGCGCTTTCAGCTTGGCGTCGGCAGCCGCGCTGTGTCTTGTTGCCAGAATGTCTGCAACCTTCTGGCTGTCGGTCACGTCGTAGAGCAGCGGTGTACCGACGCGGATTTCCTTGAAAAAGCCTTCCACACTGGCCACGTCGCGGCGCAGCGATTCCATCTCAGCTCCGTCCAACAGGGTCGTACTCTGGACAATTACATGGGTAAACCCGTCTGCCCGCAACCGAAGCAATGCTTCCAGCGGTGTTGTCTTCTCGATCCCCCGCGCTTTCAACCGGCGGATCACAATGCGGGAAGTATAGGCATCCCGCAGCGTCAGCTCCGGAAAAGCTTCCGCCGCTTTGGCATTGATGGCATCGATGGTCTTCGCCCGGGTCTCGTCGTACGTTGTCCCGAAATGCACCATCAGCAAAGCCGCCTTATCCCCCGGCTTCAGCGAGCCCAGCAGGTCTTTCTCTCGATAATGATCCTGCTCTTGCGCCGACAAACCGACTGTCGTCACCATGATTATTCCAAGTAAAAGAAAAAAATGTCTCATAATTAACAAAGATAACACTTTTTCTCCAACTATCGCGACGTACTCAGCTGTTCGGTAGCATAGTCATACTCCGATCCCTTGGTGCTGTGCGGTATGCTGAAGATGACGAGCATGACCAGCACTGCCAGGCAGACGAGCCACTTGTTATGCTTCCACTTCAAAGTGGCAAGGGCGGCGACGAAGAAAAGAAAGGCGATGAGTGTCTTGTT
Organism: Bacteroidales bacterium; assembly: GCA_016284265.1. Lineage (GTDB taxonomy): Bacteria > Bacteroidota > Bacteroidia > Bacteroidales > UBA932 > Cacconaster. Next base: position 2,303 of record JAEEOM010000140.1, read on the forward strand.
GTCGGTCAGGTCTGTGCCGAGAGGGAATCCGGTCCACCAGGGCCCGAAGGCCACATGCTGCACAAGGGGGCCCAGGATGAATCCGCCCGCGAACAGCGTGACTGCCGTGACAATCAGCCACGTGCTGTATTTCTTGCGGGCAATGATTCGCAGGAGTGTATAGACGGCAAACAGCATCGCCGCGAACATAAACAGGATGTGCGGGATCAGGATGCCGGCGGGAACATCGTTGCGGAAACGGATTACGGGTGGATTGACGGTGCAGAAATCTTTTCCGCCTACCGTGATATAGTACTGCAACTTCCCGGCCACAGGCTGTACCGGCAGTGTGGCTTGCCACGCATCATCTTTCCAACTGAAATCCACGGTGGTGTATTCATCGGACGTCGGATAGCGACGATAATGCAATTGTGCGCTGACCGTTGATGGAACGCCATCAAGCGTCACGGTCCTATCGGTTCGCATACCAGTCCTGGGCAGTTTCAACAGATAACTTTCTCCGTCCAGTTCCACGGTCACCCGCTGGGGATTGGTAGGACCGGTCTTGCGTTGGTAGATGCTCAGCGTCAAGGTAATGATAATGGCCAAAAGCCAGCATACCCAGTTTTTCATTTCTCGTCAGGATTAAGTTTAACTTGTAAAAGGATGGTTTCATCGTCGCGAAGCACCTTCACGGGAATGGTGGTGCCTGCCTGGAGTTCTGACAGGCGCTGCATATATTCATTGATGTCCTTGACGGGTTTCCCGTCGATTTCCTGGATGATGTCTCCGCTCCGCATACCTGCTTCGTGGGCTGGTTTTCCGGGCATTACGATGTCGGCACGAAGCCCGGGAGCGGTGCTCGCCCCCGTGACGTCGGGCATCAGTCCCAAAGTTACTTTGAACTTGGCATGGCTCATCTGCTGGCTGCTCGGCACGTTGATGAAATCCGGTGCTTCCGGCATGCATGCCAGTTGGGCAACCAGTTCTTCCGTGAAGGCAAGAGCCAGTTGCATCCCGTCATAATTCAGGGTGGAAGGGGTATCGTCGGGCGTATGATATTCCATATGCCCCCCTGTCGTGAGATAGAATACAGGGATGTCTGCCGCCACGAACGACGCCTGGTCGCTCGGTCCATAGCCATCGGGCGTACAGGTGATGTGCAGGCCTGTCTGTTCAGCGGCCTTTTCGGCCATCGCCTTGAATTCCGGACTTGTGCCCGTCCCGGAAACGCTCAGGGAGCTGTCGCGCATTCGCCCCACCATATCCAGGTTCACCATGGCGACGATTCCTTTCAGATCGGCAGGGAGGTTGAACCGCTGGTCATCTGCGTGCTTCATCCATTCCACAAAACGCTTTGATCCGGCAATGCCCTGTTCTTCTGCACCGAAGAATGCGAATACAATACTGCGTTGCGTCTTCACTTTTTTTAAGTGCCGGGCCAGCTCGAGGATCACGGCAATTCCGCTGGCATTGTCATCTGCGCCGGGATGAACGCCCAGTGTGTCGGGGCGGCGCGAACCCGACTTTTCGCCTCCCATTCCCAGATGGTCATAGTGTGCTCCGACGACAATGTATTCGTGTCTCAGTCTCTTGTCTTTACCTGGAAGAACGGCGATGATGTTATGGGTGGTCTTCTGCTTCTCGTTCTTTCCGTAGGTGAAATCCTGATAGAACCCTGTTTTCCGCTTGCCTTTGACAACGGGTTTGAGTCTCAGGCCTCTTAATTTGCCGGCCAGATAATCGGATGCAAGGGTATCTCCGGCCGTTGCCGGAAATCTGCCGCCCAGTTCCTGCGAAGCCAGATATTCCACCGTTTGCTGCATATCACGTTGATTCTGCGCCTGAGAGGGCATGGAAAGCGCCAGCGCCAGAAATATCAAAACATATGCTTTCTTCATGGAAAAGAATTGTTTAGGACAATGTCTCAATCTCTGGCAAAGATACAATCTTGCTGAATGATATTGATATTTTTTTGTTACATTTGAACCCCGTTACCAAACGTTGTGTCTTATGAACACCAAGTATGTATTTGTGACGGGAGGAGTGGCTTCGTCTCTGGGAAAAGGTATTGTGGCAGCATCTCTTGCCAAACTTTTGCAGGCACGCGGCCTGCGTGTCACCATTCAGAAATTCGATCCTTACATCAACATCGATCCCGGAACGCTCAATCCGTATGAACACGGCGAATGCTATGTGACGGAAGACGGTGCCGAGACGGACCTAGACTTGGGACATTACGAACGTTTTTTGGGAGTGCATATGTCCAAGGCGAACAATGTGACTACGGGAAAGATTTATCACACCGTCATTACGAAGGAGCGCGAAGGTGCCTATCTGGGAAAGACGGTCCAGATCGTTCCACATATTACCGATGAGATCAAGCGCAGGATGCTCCTGTTGGGCCGGACGGGCGACTATGATGTCATCCTGACCGAGATCGGTGGAACCGTCGGTGATATGGAATCACAGCCGTTCATCGAGGCGGTCCGCCAGTTACAGTGGGAACTGCCGGATGAGGACTGCATGTCCATTCACCTGACCTTGATCCCGTATCTTCGTGCGGCAAAGGAACTCAAGACGAAACCCACGCAGCACTCCGTGCAGATGCTCCAGCAGAGTGGCGTCAAACCCGATGTGATCGTATGCCGGACCGAACAGCCCCTTACAACGGATCTCCGTCGCAAGATCGCGCTCTTCTGTAATGTCAAGCCCGGACACGTAATCCAGAGCATCGATGCGTGGAGTATCTATCAGGTACCGCTCAATCTGCACGAAGAGCATCTGGACGAGCTGGCGGTCCGTAAACTCCAGATTGAGAATTTCTCCCAGCCGGAACTGGGCAAATGGAAGGAATTCCTGGGGCGCCTGCAGTATCCCAAACGTGAAGTAAGCATCGCTTTGGTGGGTAAATATGTGGAATTGCAGGACGCCTACAAATCCATTCAGGAAGCTCTGGTACACGCAGGCGCCGCAAACGAATGCAGGGTGAATGTCAAGACAATCCATTCCGAGCAGGTTTGTGAAGAGAATGTGGCGGAAGTGCTTGCGGGCATGGATGGCATCCTGGTGGCACCCGGATTCGGAGAGCGGGGTATCCCCGGCAAGATCGCAGCAGTGCGTTTCGCCCGCGAAAACGGTATCCCTTTCTTCGGGATTTGTCTCGGCATGCAGATGGCCGTCGTGGAATTCGCCCGTGACGTGCTGGGTTATGCCGATGCCATGTCAACGGAAATGAACCCGGGAACGACGCATCCCGTCATCGACTTGATGGAGGAACAGAAGACTACGACGATCAAAGGCGGAACGATGCGATTGGGCGCGTTCGCTTGTAAGCTGGAGCCGGGTACACTGGCTTCCCGCATCTATGGACAGCCCGTTGTGCAGGAACGACACCGACATCGCTATGAATTCAATGATGCCTATCGAGCCGTTTTCGGGCAAGCCGGCCTGGTGCTCTCCGGAACCAACCCTGATACCGGATTGGTCGAAATTGTGGAGATTCCTTCGCATCCGTTCTTTATCGGTACGCAGTTCCATCCCGAATTCAAAAGTACCCCGGAACAGCCACAGCCCATCTTCGCAGCATTCATCAAGGCCGCCTTGCGTAATGATGGCTGAAAAAAAACCCCGTGACTGGCAGAATCGCGGGGCTGGCACACACTATAATAAAAAAACCTCCAAGGCTACAGCAGGCGGAGCGTGCCGAAACCGTAGAGGAAAACGTAACCGAGAACGATGCTGATGGCGCCGACGATCAGGCCGATTTTAGCCATGTCCTTCTGCTTGACAAGGTTCGTGGCGAAGGCCAGTGCGTTCGGGGGTGTCGAGATGGGGAGTACCATTGCACTGCTGGAGGCGATAGCTACGCCGATCAGTACGATGGCAGTGCCACCGATGGGAGCCAGTTTGTCGCCCATTGCATTGCAGACGACGGCCAGGATGGGCATCAGCAGGGCAGCTGTCGCTGAATTCGAAATGAAGTTCGACAGCGCGTAGCAGATCAGGCCTGACAGGATGAGAATCAGCAGCGGGGAGAACGAATCGAACGGAATGCTCCTGACCAGCAGCGAGGCAAGTCCTGAGACATTCATAGCGTAACCCAGTGCGAAACCGCCGGCCACCATCCAGATGACAGACCAGTTGATTTCTTCAAGGTCGCGCCGGTCGATGACGCCGGTCGTACAGAAGATAGCCAGTGGAAGCAAGGCCACTGTATAGGTATTGATGCCTGTGAACGAGTCGAGCAGCCAGAGCAGTACGGTCACGATGAATGTCACGATGACGATCTTGGTCTTGCGGTCACGTTTCATCTCGCCTTCGATGACCAGGTCGACTGTTTTCTGCGTGAACGGGAAGATCTTCTTGATCAACAGCCAGCTGATGAACAACAGGAGGATGACCAGCGGCACCATCATCAGCATCCACTGGCCGAAACCGATGTTGAGGTTCAGTCCTTCGGGGTCGTTCAGGTATTTGAGGGCGATCGTGTTGGGCGGTGTGCCGATCGGGGTGCCGATGCCGCCCAGGTTGGCCGCGACAGGAATACTGAGGGCCATGGCGATGCGGCCCTTTCCGTTGGTGGGCAATTGCTTGAAAACCGGGGCCAGGAACGTCAGCATCATAGCAGCCGTGGCAGTGTTGCTGATGAACATCGAGAACAGGCCGGTGATCAGCAGGAAGCCCAGCAGCACCATCTCACTCTTGTTGCCGAAGGGTTTAAGCAGGATCTTGGCCAGATGGACGTCGAGCCCGGTTTTGGTGGCTGCGATGGCCAGCACGAAACCGCCGAGGAACAGCATGATCACCGGATCAGCGAAGCAGGCCATGATTCCTTTGTAACTGAGGAGGGAGCCGACCTGAGCCGGATCACAGATCCATTTGATGCCTGAGTCCGAAGCGGAAAACAACAGCAGGGCCATAATCGCAATGGAGGTGGCCCAAGCCGGGACAGGCTCAAGAATCCACATCAGTGTCGCAAAGGCGAAGACGGCAATGATGCGTTGCTGGACCACCGTCAGGCCGTCGATGCCGAAAGCGCTGACTGGAAGCAGGAACAGCGTAATCGTGACGGCCGCGATGACCAACAGACTGGCCGTCCTTCGTTTGATCCGGCCAGCCTGGTGCTTCAGTTCCATTCCCATCTGGTAGATGGATTCTACCAGATGGAAACCGGGGAAATTTTTATACATAGGAGACTACTCCGGATTCTTGGAGTGGTAGTAATCGAGCGGTTCGCCGTTGATGGCGTCGCGGGTGTGGTTCATCCAGACCTGACGGATGGACGGCAGTTCGAGCAGGCCTTTCTCGATCATCGTCGCGTTGTTGCAGGTAAAGCCGGAACCGTTGGCGCCGAAGAAGATTTTCCAGCTGCAGTCTTCCACTTCGCCCTCGTCGTTGGCTTCGGCGAGGAGGTCTGCAAAGGTGTAATTCTTGCCTTCGAATTTCTCGGGCAGGTCGTCGCCGGCCATGTCGTTGTGGCCGTGGTCGCCGTCAATCGACATCAGCGGGTGCAGATAGACCTTGAGGTTGCTCTTGTTCAGGCCGGCGTCGGACATGCGCTCATACACGTGGGTCTTGAAATTCTCCATCATGTCGACGGTACCCACGAAGTAGTGCGGATTGAGTTCCTGCAGGGCATCTTCCAGTTGGGTGTAGCGGATGTTGGCCTTGTAGGTGTCGTAGGAGTCGGGGTTACCGTGGCCCATGAAGGCGACGATGTCTTTGGAAGCCTGGCTCTTGTAGAGATTGTTGAGTTCCTTGGCTACGGCCGGGACATCCTTGTCGGCATCCTGCAGAAGGGGGACGCCGAGCTTGAGGACGACGCGCGACAGATAGTCGTCGTCGATGTCGCCGTTGGCATTGTTGGCGAAGTCCTTGATGTAGTTGATCACGCGGGTGTATTCCTCGCCCGGGATGACCTGGAGCGACTGGACCACGATTTCGTTGTACATAACACCCTTCTGGGCGAAAGCGGTGAGCCAGAACGGCGGGGCGTAGTAGTTGCGCACCTCGGCGCCGTCGGCGGCGTTTTCACCGGCCGCGGCCCGGTTGATGCAAATGGCGGACGAGAAGGACAGGTACACGTCGTAGCCCGAGAAGGCGCTCTTGTAAGCATCGACCGTCGCGTCGAACGCATCGAAAGCCTGCTGCCAGGTAGAGCCGAAAGCGACCAGCAGGATGGCCTTGTTGTTCTTCTTGTTTTTCTTGACCGTCTCGTTGACGGCTTTCTGGTAGGCGTTGTAATTGTACTCGTTGTTCTCGCGCGGTTCGCAGGCGGAGAACCCGAAGACAAGCCCTGCCAGCAGGGCAAGGGTCAAAAGTTTAGTTTTCTTCATATTGTTTTGAATTGTAATTGTTGTTTATGGTAGTATTGAATTTGTCACTCACTTTCCGGCCTTGGTTGAAGCGGACAGTCAGGCCGAGATAGAACGTGGAGCCCGGAGTCGTTGTACCCAAGTGCAGGCCGTGCGGTGTACGGTCCACGTAGTTGAAAATGTTGTCCACACCGGCTTCGATCCGCCAAGATGTCCGTTTGGAATGGCCCAGGTCGTGCCCGGTCGAGATGCGCCAGATTTGGTAGCCCTTGCCGTCGCCGTCGATCTGGTAGTGGCGTTTGGAGGACATCCGGCCATAGAGGCCCGCGCTGAGCCGGTAGTCCGGCGAGAAGCGGTGGTTCCAGGTCACGAAGAGATTCCCCTTGTGGTGCGCCGTGCCGTCGATGGTCACCTGTCGCATCCGGTCGTGGTCGGCGTCGTACTGGTTGGCATCGGTGTCGAGCCAGCTGTAGCCCAGGCCGAGGGCCCAGTCGCGGAAGCTGTAGCGGGCGCTGAAGTCCACGCCCAGCGTGCGGGCGTCGTCCACGTTCTGGTATTGCCGGGTCCGGACCGGATCGTATTGGATGATATATTCGGCTGGCGCCTCGTAGTTGGGAATCGTCACGAGGGTGATCATATCTTTTACCCGGTTGTAATAGCCTGTCACGTTGAGGCTCAGCCCCGATAGCGTGTATTCCCCGCCCAGCGAGAAATAATTGCTGGTCTGCGGGCGCAGCCCCAGGTTGCCCAGATAGAGATAGGTGCCGCTCATCTGTTTGACATAGCGGTAATGAAGCTCTTTGGGCGTAGGGGTCTTGAACCCCTGGCTCCAAGTGACGCGAATGCGCCACGGCAGACCCAGGGCCAGCATCGCGGACACCTTGGGCGTGACTTTCACGCCGAACTGCCCGTTCCAGGTGAGCCGGGCGCCGCCGGCGAGCTGGATCCGGTTCCGGCCGAAATCATGCTGCCATTCGTCCTGGGCATACAGAGCTGCCGTCCAGTCGCTGACGGTGCCGCCCACGACGCGGGTGGGCGCGTAGAGCCAGTCGTAGCGATACTCGACGCCCGTGTTGAGCAGGTTGTCGGCGGGGAGCCGGAAGATGCCCTTCAGGCTGGCCATTGCCCGACGCTGGTCGCTTTGCATCTCCGTCTGGTCGGGGAGGTAGGGGAAGTAGGGATAATAGATCGTGCCCTTGCTCTTTTCGTAGTCTTCCACGAGCGTGGTAGCCGTGAAATAATACATATAGGCGTGTCGGTTCCAGTCAAGGTCGAGCGTCACTACGTCGGTGGCGTTGGGTTTCCATTTGGCACCTGCCGAGGCGGAGGCGTTACGGTACTGCAGGTCGTAGGTATGGACGTCGAACTGGGCGTATTTGCCGTTGGGCCGGTAGATGCGTTTGCCGTAAAGGGTGCCGCCGGCATAGAGTTCCAACTTGTCGGACGCCGCGAAAGTGAGCTGCTCGCCAACCTGGGCGTTGGTGTGCCGGTTCACCGTTTTGTTTTGCGAGTCGGTGACGGGTTCGTGCAGGCTGGGAGCATATTCTACGGACGTATTCTGCCAGCCGTCTGAATGTTGCAGCTGGAAGTTGGTCAACGAGCTGAAACGTCCATATTTCAAGCCGATGGCATTGTGCTGCCGTACATCGTTGTAGGAGCCGTAACGGGTGCTGTTCTCCAGCAATAGTCCTTCTTCCCGGTGCTTGCGCGTGATGATGTTGATGACGCCGGCGATGGCGTCGCTGCCGTAGAGGGCCGACGAGGCGCCCTTGACGATTTCAATCTTTTCGATGTTGCGGGGATCGATCAGCGAAAGGTCATTCTCCCCGCCCACGTCGCCATGGATGCGCTTGCCGTCGATCAGGATGAGGATATAGCTGTTGCCCAGGCCGCCAAGCTGCATGTGCGAACCCATGTCGTCTTCGTTGAAGGCGAAAGCGGAAGTCAACCCCGAAAGGATGTCTTCCAACGAACGTCCGGCATAATTGTCCAGCATCCGGCCGGAAATGACTTCCGTCTGGACGGGAACGTCCTTGAGCAGGTGCAGGGTGCCCGTAGCCGTGACGACAGTCTCCGGAATCGTATCCTGCAGGTACGATTGCGCCGACAACGTGACGGTCAGGCACAGGGCCC
>JAEEOM010000141.1 GCA_016284265.1 Bacteroidales bacterium
GTTCGGCGGGTTTTCCGCTCTGGCCGAATTTGTCGTCGATGGCTACGAAACGCATGGGTGCGGGGCAGGCCTGCGCGAGGAAACCTGCAATTTCCTCGCCAAGACCGCCGGCGATCAGATGCTCTTCTGCGACGACTACGCGGCCGGTCTTGCGGACCGACGCGAGGACCGCTTCTTTGTCGAGCGGCTTAATGGTGGCGATATCGATCAAGTCCACACTCACGCCCTGCGCCTCCAGCTGCTTCGCTGCCTGGATGGCCTCCCAGACAAGATGACCGGTTGCGAAAATCGACACGTCAGCACCGTCATTCAGTTTGATCGCCTTGCCGATGACGAACGGCTCGTCGGCCGGAGTGAAGTTCGGCACACCGGGACGGCCGAAACGCAAATACACCGGGCCGTTCCAAGCCGCTGCGGCCAGGGTGGCCGCCTTGGTCTGGTTGTAGTCGCAGGGATTGATGACCACCATGCCGGGCAGCATGCGCATCAGGCCGATGTCTTCAAGGGTCTGGTGCGTGGCGCCGTCCTCGCCGAGCGTGATACCGGCGTGGGAGGCAGCGATCTTCACGTTGGTCTGCGAATAGCAGACCGACTGCCGGATCTGGTCGAGCACACGGGCTGTCGCGAAATTGGCGAAGGTGCCGATAAAAGGAATATAGCCTGCGAGGGAGAGACCGGCCGCCATGCCGACCATATTGGCCTCGGCGATCCCCACTTCGAAGAAACGGTCGGGATGGGCCGCGGCAAAGGCGTCCATCTTGAGCGAACCTTTCAGGTCGGCGGTCAGTGCCACGACTTTCGGATTGCTTTCCCCGAGTTCGGCAAGTCCTGCGCCGAAACCCGAACGGGTATCTTTCTTTCCAGTATCTACATATTCTTTCATAAGGCAAAATCTCCCATCGTTTCTTCCAGTTGTTTCATGGCTTCGGCGCACTGTTCCACCGAAGGATTCTTGCCGTGCCACTTGCAGGTGCCGGCCATGAAGTCCACGCCGTGGCCCATTTCGGTATGCCAGAGGATCATCACCGGCCGACCCAGGCCCATGCGCTTGCGCGCTTCGGCAAAGCCTTCTTCGATGGCCTTGAAATCGTGACCGTCGGCTTCGACCACGGTCCAGCCGAAGGCTTCCCACTTGGCGCGCAGGTTGCCCAGCCCGGCCACGTCTTCGACGCATCCGTCGATCTGCTGGTGGTTCCAGTCGGTCATCGCAATGAGATTGTCCACTTTATAGTGTGCGGCCGACATCGCGGCTTCCCAGATCTGTCCCTCTTCGCTTTCGCCGTCGCCCACCAGGACGTACACCGTGTGCGGATCGCCGTTCAGGCGCTTGCCCAGGGCGGCGCCGATGGCGACCGACAAACCCTGGCCAAGAGAACCGGCCGCCTGATTGACGCCAGGCAGGCCTTTGTCCACCGAAGGATGGCCTTGGAGACGGGAACCGAAGCGACGGAACGTAGCGAGCTCGGCTACCGGAAAATAACCGCGGCGGGCGAGCAGACTGTAGAGAACCGGCGAGATGTGACCGGCCGAAAGGAAGAACTGGTCGAGACCTTCCCCGCTGCGGGTCCATGTCTCCGGCGTGACATTCATTTCCTTGAAAAAGAGGTAGGTGAGGACATCGGTAGCACTCATCGACCCGCCCGGATGGCCCGAAGCGGCCGCCGTCACCATGCGCACGATATCCCTCCGCACCTGCGAAGCGATTTGTTGAAGGGTATATTCCATAACGTAAACAGAGATTTTTCCGTATCCAGCTAACAAAGATACGAAAGATCTCGCAGAAATCAAACCCTGATCAGGCTTCTCGCCCGCCATCAGCGTAAGTGGCGCATGGATAATGGCCTTCTAGGACCTTGAGAGGCAGGAAGCCTTGCGCCAAGGGCCGTAATCGGGGGTTGGCGCACAATAAACCGCTCCAGATGGCCGTTTGAGGCCGATGGTTTTGCGCGCCAGCAAGTTTTTCGTAACTTCGTGTCATGATGAAAAGATTCTTTATTTCTTTGGGTGCGGTTGTCCTAGCGTGTACGGTGAGTCTGGCGCAGCCGGGGCCGGCGATGCCGGAGAATGTGGCGCTGATGCGGCGCGGAAACATTTCGGTCAGTTTTGGCGGGCCGACGCGGGCGGAGGGGCGCTCGTACAACAATGCGCCTACCTTCTTTGTCTATCCCGACTCGCGGCTCGACAAGGCAGGGGCGGAGGCGTTGCTCGATGCGATGGATATGCAGGCCGTGCTCGACGAAAACTTCGGGACGGTGTTCGTGCTGAATCCTATGGGCGACACTTACGTGGCTGACAAGGATTTCGACGCTTTCGTGGAGATGTTCAACCGGGCCCGGAGCGGCAATCTCAAGGTCATCGGCTTCGGGAACGGGGCCACGTTTGTCAATCAGGTCCTCGCCCTCAAGGCGGCCGACCACATCGCCGGCATCGCCACAGTAGGCGGCAAGCCAGCCAAGTTGCCCAAGAACGTCCACTCCTATGGCGTGCCCGCTTTCGTGGCGGACAAATCTGCCTCGAAGGCTGCGAAAGTCGCGTTGGAATATATGTCCCTCAACGCCGAGCAGGGACCCTATGAACCCCTGCTCCAAATTGTGGTTTCCACCAAGACCGAACCGGGCGAAGTCTTCGCCAATGCCTGGGACCAGCTATTCTCCCGCAATTTCCGCTTCAACAACTACAATCATACGCACTACGAGGGTGCCAAGTTCGGGGAATACGGTCCCTATGAACTGGAACCTTATGCGGATTGGGAGCGATTGGGCATCAAGCGGAACATCGTGGAGTATCCGGCCACGTTCCGGCAGCGGACGCTCGACGGGCCCAAGTATCTCTGGTACGAATACTGGCCCGAAGAGCTGATGGAAGGCGCGCCGGCGCACAGCGTCCCGGTCGTTGTTCTGCTCCACGGCAACACCAACGACCCGCGCACGCAGATCGAGACGTCAGGCTTCCTGCAAGTGGCCGGAGAAGAGCGTTTCTTCATCGTTGAGATGGAGTGGCAGGGCACGCCGAACTATCAGGCGATGGGCCACGACGGGATTGAAAGCGTACTGGCTATCCTGTTGGAAAAGTATCCCCAGCTCGATCCTTCGCGCATCTATGCACACGGTCTTTCGGCCGGCTCAATGACGGCCACGGCACTGGGCATCAAAAAGTCACATGTCTTTGCGGCGGTGGGCGGCAATTCCGGCGCCTTATTTACCGGCCACTGGATCGGTCCGTTCCCGACATTCGAGGCGATCTGGGCTGAGGCGACGCAGAAGCGCGGCGCCGTGGAGACGGCTTACTGCTCTGTCTTCGGAACGAAAGATACGACCGTTCCGTACATGACGCCCGATGACTGGAAAGGCAACAGCTACCTCAACGCCTGGAATGCCTATGAGCAGATGAACGGAATGGAAGTCGTCGATCAGATGGACTTCACCGCCTGGCCACTTTTCGGCCAACCGCTGCGCGACCGAGAGACCATCCGCACGAACAAGGGCGAAGGGATTGTACTGGAGACGGGACAGCTCTACAAGGGCAATAAGCCCCTCATCAAGATCGTAGCCGTCGTAAACTACGGCCACTGGAATTTCATCCCCGCCGCCCGCATCGCCTGGGACTTCTTCAAGCACTACAGCCGTGATCCAGAAACCAAACAACTCATCTATCATCCATGAAGAGATTCCTTATAGCCGTGCTGGCGCTGGCCGCAGCCGCCTGCTCCCACGGACCATCGCCCGAAAAGCAGGCCCAACTCCTGATTTCCAAACTGTCTCTGGAAGAGAAAGCCGCCCTGATGCGCTATGCTTCCGAACCCGTCGAAGAACTGGGCATTCCGGCTTACAACTGGTGGAATGAAGCGCTGCATGGCGTGGCCCGCAACGGGAAGGCGACCACATTCCCGCAACCGATCGGCATGGCGGCTTCGTTCGATGAACCGCTGGTGGAAGAAGTCTTCACGGCCGTCAGTGATGAAGCACGGGTCAAGCACCGTCTGGCACTGGCCGAGGGATCTTCGGGACAGTATCAGGGCATCACCTTCTGGACGCCCAACATCAATATCTTCCGGGATCCGCGCTGGGGACGCGGCATGGAGACGTACGGAGAGGATCCCTATCTGACGGGGCAGCTCGGCATGGCCGTGGTCCGGGGCCTGCAGGGGCCGTCGGATGCGCCCGTGCTCAAGGCGCATGCCTGTGCCAAGCATTTTGCCGTCCACTCCGGTCCCGAATGGAACCGCCACAGTTACGATGCACAGGTCAGCGACCGCGACCTGCGCGAAACCTATCTGCCGGCCTTCAAGGACCTGGTGACCAAGGCTGACGTGCAGGAAGTCATGGTGGCCTACAACCGCTTCCGCGGCGAGCCCTGCGCAGCCAGTGATTTCCTGATCAATACAGTCCTCCGCGGCGAATGGGGCTACCAGGGACTGGTCACGTCGGACTGCTGGGCCATCCGGGATTTCTATGCCCCGGGATGCCACGGCTACAGCAAGGATGTGGTCGAGGCGGTGGCCGCGGCCGTCAAGGCCGGAACTGACCTCAACTGCGGTGACTCCTACCCAGCCATTCCCGAAGCGGTCCGCCAAGGGCTGCTCGACGAAGCCGACGTGGACCGCTGCCTGACCCGTCTGCTGGCCGCCCGCATCCGCCTGGGCGAACTGGACAGGAACAACGAACCCTGGGCAGGGCTGAGCGATGACCTCGTCGAAGGCCCCGAACACCGGGCGCTGGCCCGCAAGATGGCGGAAGAATCGATCGTTCTCCTGCAGAACCGCGGCTATGTTCTGCCGTTGCAAGCTGACGCGAAGATCGCGCTCATCGGCCCGAATGCCGACGACCGGCAGATGCTCTGGGGCAATTACAATGCGATTCCTGAACACACAGTTACTTTGGCAGAGGCGCTCCATGCCCGGGTTCCGGATCTGGTCACCTTCCGTGGCTGCGATCTCGTGCGCGAAAAGCCTCTCTCCACAAAAGAAACAGCCGCCATCCTGAAACAATTGGAAGGCATCGGAACCGTAATTTTTGCCGGCGGCATCTCTCCCCGGCTCGAAGGAGAAGAGATGCGGGTCAACCTGCCCGGATTCCGCGGCGGCGACCGTACCGACATCCAGCTGCCCGCTGTGCAGCGGCAATTGCTGAAAAGCCTGTACGAAGCGGGAAAAGAGGTCATCCTGGTCAACTTCTCCGGCTCTGCCATGGGCCTGGAACCTGAAACGGAGACCTGCGCAGCCATCCTCCAGGCCTGGTATCCCGGCGAAGAAGGAGGCACGGCGCTGGCCGAGATTCTTTTCGGCGATGTGAACCCTTCCGGAAAACTCCCGGTTACCTTCTATAAGGGTATCGACCAGTTGCCGGACTTTGAAGATTATGCCATGAAAGGACGGACCTACCGCTATTTTGAAGGAGTGCCTCTTTTCCCCTTCGGCTATGGCCTGAGCTACACTTCGGTGGAATATGGCGAAGCGCAGCTGAAGAAAGGAGCCCTCGAGATTCCCGTCATCAATACGGGCGACCGCGACGCTGTCGAGGTGGTACAGCTTTATACGCGCCGGGTCGGCGACACCGAAGGTCCGCTGAAGTCACTCCGCGGCTTCCAGCGCGTCCTCGTCCCGGCCGGAGAAACCGTCATGGTCACCTTCCCGCTGACCGACGAGGTGTTCCTGTCGTGGTCGGAAGAAGCTGGCGACATGGTGCCGGTGAAGGGCGAATGGGAACTCCTCTACGGCGGCAATTCCTCCGATCCGGCGCTACAAACAATCGCTTTCCGCTATTGATTCCGCTGCATGAATACAATTAAATGTCTTGATATGAAAAAAGTTCTGCTGACCCTCACTGCTCTCTGCACGCTGACCGGCCTGTTGGCGCAGCCCAAACTGACGAAAGACAACATCGACGAGGTCCTCGCCGCCATGACCCTGCAGGAGAAAGCCACCCTGCTGGTGGGCGGCGCCCGCGCGGCCATCGTGAACGGCGTCACCTCCGGGGTGGCCGCCGAAGTGCCCGGCGCCGCCGGCAATACCCGGCCCATTGAACGCCTCGGAATCACCGGATCCGTCCTGGCCGACGGACCGGCCGGCCTCCGCATCAATCCTACCCGCGCGAACGACAGCAAGACCTACTACGCCACCGGCTTCCCGGTAGGCACCCTGCTGGCCAGTTCCTGGGATACGGAAATGGTCGAAGAAATGACCCAAGCCATGGGCAACGAAGTGCTGGAATATGGCGTTGACGTGCTGCTCGCCCCGGGCATGAACATCCACCGCAACCCGCTCTGCGGCCGGAACTTCGAGTATTTCTCGGAAGATCCGCTCCTGAGCGGCAAGATGGCGGCCGCCTATGTGCGCGGCATCCAGCGCAACGGCGTAGGCACCTCCATCAAGCACTACGCCCTCAACAACCAGGAGACCAACCGCTCCGAGAACGACGCCCGCGTAAGCCAGCGCGCGCTCCGCGAAATCTATCTCAAGAACTTTGAGATCGCCGTCAAAGAGAGCGATCCCTGGACCGTGATGTCGTCGTACAACCAGCTCAATGGAGAATACACCCAGCAGAAATTCGACCTGCTGACCACCGTCCTGCGCGATGAATGGGGATTCAAAGGCATCGTGATGACCGACTGGGGCAACAAAGCCGGTACCGTGAAAAGCGCCAAGGCCGGCAACGATCTGATGGAGCCCGGCAACCAGAACGAGATCGACCGCATCATCGCAGGTGTCGAGGACGGCACCATCTCGCGGGAAGAACTCGACCGCAACGTGCGCAACATGTTGGAATACATTGTCCGCACACCCCATTTCAAGCACTACAAATATTCCAACAAGCCGGATCTGAAGGCCCACGCCGCCGTAGCCCGCAAGGCGGCCGGCGAAGCGATTGTGCTGCTTCGCAACGAAAACAAAACCCTGCCGCTGGCTGGCGGGGAGAAGGTGGCCCTCTATGGCGTGAGCTCCGTAGACTTCGTGGCCGGCGGCACCGGCTCAGGCAACGTGAACAAAGCCTATGTCGTGACGATGGAAGAGGCCATGACAAAAGCCGGATTCCAGCTCGATCCGAAACTGGCCGCCTTCTACCGGGAGCACAAAGCCTATGACAAAGCCACCCGCGAGTTGACTGCCGGCACAGGCTGGTCCACCTGGGGCGGCAGCAAGCTCGCCGAAACGGTGATTCCCGCCCCGGCCATCAATCAGGAAGCCAAAGACAACGATGTAGCCGTGGTAGTCATCGGCCGCAATGCCGGGGAAGGCGCCGACCGCAGGATGATGGACGACTTCGAACTGACGGCCGTCGAGCGTGCACTGCTGCAGAATGTCAGTGCCGCCTACCACGCCCTGGGCAAGAAGGTGGTGGTGATCCTCAACATCGGCGGCGTCATCGAGACCAACTCGTGGAAGAATCTGGTAGATGCCATCCTGCTGCCCTGGTCACCCGGACAGGAAGGGGCCAATGCCGTGGCCGATATTCTGCTGGGCAAAATCAACCCCTCGGGCAAACTGCCGATGACCTTCCCGATCAACTTCATGGATCATCCGTCTTCCGCCAACTTCCCGTACAACTACACCGGACAACCCAACCGTCGTGGCGTGCGTACGCCCTTGAAAGACATCGACTACACCGATTATGCCGAAGGTATCTGGGTAGGCTACCGCCACTTCGTTACCCGCGGTGTAGAAGTCTCTTACCCGTTCGGCTTCGGATTGAGCTATACCACTTTTACTTATTCCAAACCGGCTGTCAAGGCTGTTGCCGACGGATTTGAGGCCACCGTGACCGTCACCAACAGCGGTTCCGTGGCCGGACGCGAGGTTGTTGAACTGTATGTCTCCGCACCGGCCGGCGGTCTGGAGAAACCGACCCGCGAACTCAAGGCTTTCGCCAAGACGAAGCTGCTGGCCCCCGGTGAAAGCCAGGTCCTGACCATGAAGGTTTCCGCCTACGAGCTGGCTTCCTTCAACGAAGCCGCCAGCGCCTGGGAGACGGCTGCAGGCCCTTATACCCTCGGTTTCGGCGCCTCGGCGACGGATATCCGCACGACGGCGCTCTTCAAGCTGAAAGCCGCCCAGAAGTGGCCAGTCCACAACGTGCTCGCTCCTGAAACGAAATAAGCGGATGCAGGACAAGCGGACGTTCTTGGCTTTTGACTGCGGTGCGACATCGGGCCGTGCCCTGCTGGGCACTTTTGAAAATGGCTCCTTTTCGATGGAAGAGGTGTATCGTTTTCCGAACCAGCCCCTGGAAGTAGGGGGACGGTACTACTGGAATGTCTGGTCGATCTACGCGCATTTTGTGACGTGCCTGCGACAGCTGGGTCGCACAGGCATCCGGATCGATTCCATCGGGATTGACACCTGGGGCGTCGATTTCGGATGCATCGGGGCAGACGGATCGCTGCTGGGGCTGCCACGGGCTTACCGTGATCCCTACACGGCCGGCGTGCCGGAGCAGGTATTCCGGATTATCCCGCGGAAGGAACTCTACGGCGCCACCGGCATCCAGATCATGGATTTCAACACGATTTTCCAACTGTATGCCCAGACAGCGTCCGGCGATTCGGCGCTGGCCGCAGCCCAATGCATCCTTTTCATGCCGGACCTGTTGTCGTATCTGCTGACCGGATGCCGTGTATGTGAATACACCGACGCCTCCACGTCGGGCATGATGGACCAGGCCTCGCGGCAGTTCAATGCTGCGCTGCTGGAGCGGCTCGGCATCCGTACCGACGTGCTGCTGCCTATCGTGCAGCCCGGTACGCGGGTGGGCGTCCTGCGGCCGTCCCTGGCAGAAGAGACCGGGCTGGGGCCTGTGCCCGTGATTGCCGTCGCAGGACACGACACGGCTTCAGCCATCGCGGCCGTCCCGGCCGCCGATGAGCACTTTGCCTATCTGAGCAGTGGCACATGGAGCCTGATGGGCATTGAAGTGCCGGCACCCATCCTCAATGAAGCGTCCGCTGCAGCGAACTTTACGAATGAAGGCGGTATCGACGGAACCACCCGGTTCCTGAAAAACATTACCGGCCTGTGGCTGCTTGAGCAGTGCCGCAAGTCGTGGGCCGCGGCCGGACAGGATTATACCTATCCCCAACTGGTGGAAATGGCCCGCAGCGAAGCGGCCTTCCCCGGCCGCATCAACCCCGACGACCCTCGTTTCGCCAACCCGAAGGATATGGTAGCAGAGATCTGCGCCGCATTGCGTCAGAAGCCCGGGCACGCCGGGCAGCTCGTGAGTTGCATCTACCATTCGCTGGCGGACCGCTACAAAGAAGTCCTCTCCCTGCTTCAGGGCTTCGCCCCGTTCCCCATCGAGAAACTCCATATCATCGGCGGCGGAAGTGCCAACGACCTGCTGAACCAATGGACAGCCGACGCCCTCGGCATCCCCGTCGTCGCCGGACCCGTCGAAGCCACGGCCATCGGCAACCTCATGCTGCAAGCCCGCACCGCCGGCCTGGTAGCCGACCGCTGGCAGATGCGCCGGCTCATCGCCGATGCCTTTTCCGTCAAAACGTTTTCCCCTTCGTCATGCCCGGCTTGACCGGACAGCTATCCTCACCCCTATGACCGATTCCCAAATCCTCCAAGCCTACGAATACGCACGCGAACGCTACGCCGCACTCGGCGTGGATACCGACCAGGCGATCGAGACCCTTGAGCAGACACCCATCTCGCTGCACTGCTGGCAGACCGACGACGTCATCGGCTTCGAAAGCGCGGCCGGCCTCTCGGGCGGTATCCAGACCACCGGCAACTATCCCGGCCGCGCCCGCAATATCGATGAAGTGCGCGCCGACGTACTCTTTGCGAAGAGCCTCATTGCCGGGAACCACCGCCTCAACCTGCACGAAATCTACGGCGACTTTGGCGGCCGGTTCGTGGACCGCGACCAGGTGGACATCCGCTATTTTGAAAGCTGGATCCAATGGGCCCGCGAAAACGGACTGAAACTCGACTTCAACTCCACGTCGTTCGGCCATCCGAAAAGCGGCGACCTTTCGCTGGCCAATCCCGACAAGACCATCCGCGACTTCTGGATCGAACACACCAAGCGTTGCCGGCGCATCGCCGACGCGATGGGCCGCGCGCAGGGCGATCCCTGCATCATGAACATCTGGGTTCACGACGGCTCGAAAGACCAGACCGTGGAGCGCCTGCGCTACCGCGAAATCTTCGCCGCCGCCCTCGATGAAATCCTCGCCGAGGAACTGCCCGGCATGAAAACCTGCCTCGAGGCCAAACTCTTCGGGATCGGATTGGAGAGCTACACGGTCGGCTCCCACGATTTCGTGGCCGGCTACTGCGCCACCCGCAAACTGATGTACACCCTCGACACAGGCCACTATGAGATGACCGAGAACGTGGCCGACATGGTGGCTTCGCTGCTGCTTTTCGTCCCTGAACTGATGCTCCACGTGTCGCGACCAATCCGCTGGGATTCCGACCACGTGACCATCATGAACGACCCGACGCTTGACCTCTTCAAGGAGATCGTACGCGCCGATGCCCTGCACCGCAGCCACATCGGTCTTGACTATTTCGACGCGGCCATCAACCGCATCGGCGCCTACGTCATCGGAACCCGTGCCACGCAGAAATGCCTGCTCAGCGCCCTGCTCGAGCCGCTCGCCAAACTCCGCCAGTACGAAGATGCCGGCGCAGGTTTCCAGCGCCTGGCCCTGCTCGAAGAAGCCAAGACCCTCCCCTTCGGCGCCGTTTTCGACTACTTCAACCTCAAGAACAACGTCCCCGTCGGCACCGCCTTCATCCCCGAAATCGAACATTACGAACGGGAAGTCACCGCAAAACGTTAAGCCATGAGCAAAGGCAGTTTGAAAAGCACCATCGCCGTATCCCTGACCAATTTCCTGGATGCGGGAGCCATCGTGGCAGGCGCCAGCGGCCTGACGCTGTGGCAGAACTATCTCGGCCTGACCGAAGTACACTTGGGCTGGCTCAATTTCATCAGCGCCAATTGCCTGGGCGCCGCTTTGGGCGCCATCCTCGGCGGTCTGCTGGCCGACCGGTACGGACGCAAATTCATTTATACCTACAACCTGTTGGTGTACATGGCGGGCGTGCTGCTGATCATATTCTCTGTCAATTTCCCGATGTTGCTGGCCGGATTCCTGATTACGGGCATCTCGGTCGGCATCGGTGTACCGGCTTCGTGGACTTACATCTCGGAGAGTTCAGAAAACGACAAGCGCGGCCGAAACATCTGCATCTCCCAGATGTCGTGGGGTTTCGGTCCGATGATCATCCTGCTGCTGGGCATGTTCTTCGCACCCGACGGATATCTCTCGGGCTGGGTGGAGAAGCTTGCGCATACGATCGGCGGAGACTCCCTGGCACCGGCGGCCGTCAGTGTGTTCAGTTCACGCATCGTCTTTTTCGTGCTGCTGGTCGTAGCCTTCATCGCCTGGACCCAGCAGCGCAAGCTCGACGAAAGCAGCGAGTGGAAAGCCAGCCGGGATTTCAAAGTGCTCTTTTCCAATAAGACCGCCGTCAGAACCGTATGCTTCCTGGCCATCATCTACCTGACCTGGAACCTCGTAGCCTCGGTGCTGGGCTTCTTCCAGCCCCACATCTATGAGACGGCGGGCGGCGTCAGCAACGAACAGGCCAACTGGATGAACTGCATCCAATGGGCCATCATCGTGGCGGTTACCTTCCTCCTCTCGAAGGTTATCGACAAGACCCGTCACAAGCTGATCTACATCCTGGGTCTGCTTTTCGCCATCAGTGCCTGGGTCATCATCGTGACCGTGGGCGTAAATGGCCAGGCTGGCCTGTGGCTGTTCACCATCCTTTGGGGCATCGAAGGCGGTATGTCGGTTCAGATCTTCTATGCGCTATGGGGTTCGGAACTCTTTCCGGCTAAATTCAGGGCCGGCGCGCAGGGGCTGATGTTCTTCATCGTGCGCAGCCTTTCGGCCGTCTGGGGACTGGTGTTTACCTTTATCTACGGGGAGAACGGCGAGGGCTTCAGCGTCGCCGCCTGGTGCATGATCGCGCTGCTGGTCATCTCGCTGGTCGTGGGCGTCATCGGCTGTCCCAATACCCGGGGCAAGTCGCTCGCACAGATTACCAAGGAACGTTATGGTGACAACTTTTGATTGACTATGGAAAGCATTCTCACAGACAGGCCTTTGCTGCGACAGCAGATCGACCGGGTGGCCGAAGTGGCCGGATATCTCTGGCAGAAAGGATGGGCCGAACGCAACGGCGGCAACATCACCATCAACATCACCGAATTCGTGGACGACACGATGCAGGCGCTACCCGCCATCACCGAGCCCTGCCCCATCGGCAAAACCCTGCCGCACCTTGAAGGATGCTGGTTCTACTGCAAAGGCACGGGCCGCCGCATGCGCGACCTGGCCCGCGACCCGATGGCCAACGGAGCCGTCATCCGCATCCTGCCCGGCTGCACGAACTACGAAATCGTGGCAGACGCACCCATCGCCCCCACCTCAGAGTTGCCGTCGCATCTGGCTGTCCACGATTACCTGCTGGCCCAAGGTTCGCCTTACCGCGCCTCGCTCCATACCCATCCCATCGAACTCGTGGCTCTGTCCCACAGCCGGAAATGGCTGGAGAAAGACGCCGCTACGCGGATGCTCTGGTCGATGATTCCCGAAACCAAGGCCTTCTGTCCCCGCGGCCTGGGCATCGTCCCCTACCTGCTTCCCTCAAGTGTTGAACTGGCCGAAGCCACGCTCCGGACCCTTGACGAGGACTATGATGTCGTCCTTTGGGAAAAGCACGGCGTCTTTGCTGTCGATACCGACATCCTGAACGCCTTCGATCAGGTAGATGTGTTGAACAAGGCCGCCCAGATCTACCTCGCCGCACGAGGCATGGGTTTCGAGCCGGACGGCATGACCGACGCACAGCTGCGCGAGTTGAGCGACGCCTTCGGGTTGCCGAAATAACGCTTAGCCAGCGCTGCGCGCAAAAACTTAAAGGATTTGACCGTCGACGATTTCGACGGTACGATCGCTCATCGCGGCCAGTTCCTTGTCGTGGGTCACGATGACGATGGTGATGCCGAAACGGTCCCGCAGGTCGAAGAAGAGACGGTGAAGTTCACCTTTCGTTTTGCTGTCGAGATTGCCGGAGGGTTCGTCGGCGAAAAGCACCTTCGGATTGTTGATCAGGGCGCGGGCGATGGCCACGCGCTGCTGCTCGCCGCCGCTGAGTTCAGAGGGTTTGTGCGAAAAGCGTTCACCCAGTCCGAGCAGCGTCAGCAACTCTTCAGCCCGCCGCTTCGCATCAGCCCGCGAACTGCGGGCAATCAGGGCGGGAATCATCACATTTTCCACCGCCGTGAATTCCGGCAGCAGATGATGGAACTGGAACACGAAGCCGATCTTCTGGTTCCGGAAGGCAGCCAGCGCCTTGTCGGAAAGCGAAAAGAGGTCGGTTCCGTCGAGGGTGACGGTTCCTTTGTCGGGCCGCGAGAGCGAGCCCAGAATCTGGAGCAACGTGCTCTTGCCGGCACCGGAGGCGCCCACGATACTCACGACTTCGGCCGGAGCCGCCGTAAAACAAACATCCTTCAGGACCCGGAGGGTCCCGAAGGATTTGTCGATGTGTAAAGCCTGGATCATCAGGAGGAAGCTTAGTCTTCTTCCTGCTGCTCGGCTTCGTAGGCCTTGAGGAGCTTGTCCTGGACGTCGGCGGGCACCTGCTGGTATTCGATGAATTCCTGGGTAAAGGTGGCGCGGCCGGAGGTCAGGGAGCTCAGGGTCGTGGAGTACTTGTAGAGTTCGGCGAGCGGAACGCGGGCGCGGAGGATCTGGAAGCCCTTCTCGGAGGTCATGCCTTCGATCATACCGCGGCGGTTCTGGATGTCGCTCATCACGTCGCCCATGCAGTCGGCCGGGACCATCACTTCCACCATGTAGATCGGCTCGAGGATCTTCGGGGCTGCATTCTTGAAAGCCTCACGGAAGGCGTTGCGGCCGGCGATGATGAAGGCGATTTCCTTGGAGTCCACCGGGTGCATCTTACCGTCATAGACGAAGACGCGGATGTCGCGGGCGTAGGAACCCGTGAGCGGGCCCTCTTCCAGGCGCTGGGTGATACCTTTCTTGATGGCGGGCATGAAGCTGGCGTCGATGGCGCCGCCGACCACGCAGTTGATGAATTCCCATTTGCCGCCCCACGGCAGTTCGAATTCCTCACGGCCCTTGATGTTGAGCTGGGTCTCCTTGCCGTCGATCTTGAACTTGGCGGTGGTGTCCACGCCTTCGACGATCGGTTCGACCACGAGGTGCACCTCACCGAACTGGCCGGCACCGCCGGACTGTTTCTTGTGACGGTACATGGCGTTGGCGACCTTGGTGATGGTCTCGCGGTACGGGATCTTCGGCGCGAGGAACTCGACGTCGATCTTGTAGTTGTTGTTGAGGTTCCACTTGAGGATGTTGATCTGCTGCTCGCCCATGCCGTTGATGATAGTCTGCTTCAGTTCGCGGGAGTACTCGACGCGAAGGGTCGGGTCTTCGGCGCTGGCACGGTTGAGGGCTTCGCCCAACTTCTCTTCGTCTTTCTCGTCCACGGCCTTGATGGCGCAACGATACTTGAACGGCGGGAAGGTGATGGGATCGACGACCTTGTCGTAGCCCGGGGCGTTGAGGGTCTGGTTGGTTTTGACAGCCTTCAGCTTCACGGTGCAGCCCATGTCGCCGGCCACCAGCTCGGTGACGCGCTCTTTCTTCTTGCCGGCCACGGCGTAGAGCGACGTGATGCGCTCCTTCGTCTCGCTGGCCATGTTGATCACGTCCTGCGCCTCCGTGATCTTGCCCGACATCACCTTGAAGTAGGTGACATCGCCCAGATGCTGCTCGAGGGCGGTCTTATAGACGAACAGCGAGGTCTGGCCGTTGACGTCCAGTTCGGGCGCCGGGCAGAACTCGGTGACGAACTCCATCAGGCGGCGGACACCCATGTCCTTCTTCGCGCAGAGGCAGAACACCGGATAGGTCTCGCCCTTGTCGAATCCGACGCGGAGGCCCTGATGCACTTCTTCCTCGGTCAGTTCGCCTTCGTCGAAGAACTTCATCATGAGTTCCTCGTCGCCTTCAGCGGCTTTCTCCACCAACTCGGCATGCATCTCTTCGGCCTTGTCCTTGAGGTCGGCCGGAATCTCGCACTCTTCGAAGGTGCCGTTCTCATCCTTGAACTTGTACATCTTCATCTTGAGTACATCGACGATGCTGTCGAAAGGCACGCCGGCGTTCACGGGGAACTGGATCACCACCGGCTTGCCGCCGAACGCCTGGTGCAGGCTGTCGAGGGTGTTGTCCCAGTTGGCCTTCTCGGTATCGAGCTGGTTGACGGCAATGACCACCGGTTTGTTGTACTGCTCGGCATAGCGGCCGTGGATCTCAGTGCCGACTTCGACACCCTGTCCGGCATTGACCAGCATCACGGCCGACTCGCACACGTTGAGTCCGAGGATGGCACCCTCGACGAAGTCGTCGGCGCCCGGAGCATCGATCACGTTGATTTTGTAATCTTTGTACTCGGCATACAGCGGCGTGGAGTAGATGGAACGCTGGAAAATCTGTTCGACTTCCGCGTTGTCGGAAACCGTGTTCTTGCCTTCGATGGTACCGCGGCGGTCGATGACCTTGCCCTCAAAGAGCATCGCTTCGGCGAGTGTGGTCTTGCCGGAGCGCGTGCCTCCAAGCAGGACGACGTTCCGGATCTTTTCAGTGGAGTAGTTCTTCATATCGATATAAACGTTTATATTATTGATTTCGTAGTACGAATAGCCTGCAAATGTAGGTAATCTTTTTGATTTCTCAAAGGTTATGTTCCGATGAGAGAATCATTTGCGCGGCATCTTTCATCGCATCGAACACCGGTCCGTCTTCCAGCGCGGCGGGAACACCTTCGTCTCCGCCCTCACGGACGCT
>JAEEOM010000142.1 GCA_016284265.1 Bacteroidales bacterium
TCAGCGAAAGGGACGTTATCAAGCACGTGACCAAGTTCCAGCCCACGGACCAGAAATTCATCGCACCGCTCTTCAATATCAATGCAAGGCGTCCCTACGGATACACGGGCCCCGTGGGTAACGTGGTTGTCGACGGTTTCGTATTCGACCTGGGCGAAAATAATGTGTACTGCGTCGCCAACGTGGACGACGAACGGACCGGCACGCCCAACAAGGGGGTCCTTACGGGCCGTATCCTTTGTAACGGCGAAAGTCCTTCGGTGCCGACCGTCGGTACGCTGAAAGGCGATGAGTATGGCCTGCACATGGATGTGGAGGGCAACGTCCGCGTGGCCAACTGCATCTTCGTCAATTGCCGCGACTACGGTATCTCCGCCCTCATGGGAAAAGGCCACATGGAGGTATGCAACAACATCTTCATCGCCTGCAAGTACGCTTCCTGCCAAGTCAAGGGCAATGTCCGCGACGATGAAATCGAAAAGGTTTCCCTCGACTTCCATCACAACACCGTCCTCTTCTCCTGGACGCGCGACAAAACGTTCGAGGACATGGGCCAGGGCTTCCGCTTCATGAACGGCATCCGCACGATCGATGTCCACAACAACATCTTCGGCTGCAACAGCAACTGCGCGGTCGAGCGGGTGTACTACGAATCCAACAAGGCCATGGAAGCGGCCAAGCAGAGCAATCTCTACGACAACTACTTCTTCGCCAACCGGAGAGACCTTGAACTGGCTTCGTCCGGCGCCGCGACGATCTCCGTCCCCGCCGCCCGCATCGAGGAAGCCGAGCAGATCGGTCCCAAGTACGAAGGCAACAAGGAACTCCCTGAAGGGAACGATGCCTTCCTCAACGCCATCGACCAGCCTTACCTGCAGGGATACATGAATCTTCAGATCATCAAGTCCCAAAGCTACAACGCCAATTCAACGGTCAACCAGATCAACCGTATCTTCGGCATGAACCAGCAGGGAAGCGAAATCATCCGTCCCAACATGTTCGGCAACAAGTATCCGTGGGAAAAAGCGAAAGACCTCTTCGGCAAAGTCCCCGGCTACGGCGCCCAGATGCCGAAATAGGATACCATGAGGGGCCGGCCCCACTGGCCGGCCCCAACACCATCATTAACCTAAAAACTCACTGATTGTGTGATATCGTGCAGCTCGTGCATTTCAACTGTTCAACCGGAATCTGACGTCCGGGGCGTCGGTGCGACAGGTGACGGATCTCGTCTCGCCCGGTAATAGCGGGAAGAAGTTGTCGCTCCAGAAAGCCGGAATCACGAGGTTGCCATCCCCGTCCACGGCCTTGAGGATATTCATGTAAGCGATGACCGGTGACTTGTTGACCAGCGTCACCGTATAGATGCCATCGCCCGGCTCGACCGAGAGATCCACGTCTGCCGCTTTCTGCCAGAAGGCAAAGCGAAGGTCGGACGAGGCGGTGATGGGCGTCACATACCAATTGGATTTCTTCCAGTCGTACGTATTGTTTCTGGATCCGATGCAGTAGAAGTTGTCCGCCACGACCTGACCGTCCTTGTCCGTCAGTTTCAGGGCGACAAAGTGCGGCCGGCCATCATAGCGGCGCATGTCGAAGACTGGTTTGACCGAACGGTAATCCGTCTTGACGGCGCGCTTCTCCTGCCCGATCAGCTGGGAAGCTCCGTCGAAAACCTGCAGCGTTGCGGTCAGCTCCTTTGCCTCGGGGCTCTCGCTGACCGCATAGACTTTGCGGTCCTGATAGTTGAAGATGAGCTGGTCAGGCTCACAAGCTTTCTTCGTACCGTAGTAGCCGGCCGTCGGCGCTCCGTACCAGTCGTATAACTGCCAATAGATGGAAGGCCAGGCGGAATTGAGCATCCACTGGACGATGCCGGTCGTACCGGGCATCCGGACACGGAACGATTCAAACATGGCGCGTGTTCCGTCGTAGTCCACGGCATGGGCTTTCCGGACAAAATCTTCCAGATTTTCTGCGGGCCCGTACTGGGCTGAAAGCGTCCGGTTCAGCACGTCCACCGAATTCATGGCGGAAGAGGAAGCCGTGCAATGGTAGTTCCAGACATCGGACAGCGGCCACAGGGCCTCGGCGGGAATCATCTTCCGCAGCGACTCCAACTGGGGCAGGTTGGCACCGATACCTGTCTCCGTATTGAAGCCGAATGCACCGCCGGCCTGGGTGTCGAAATACCAGTAGTCGGGGGCTACATATTCATAAGGGCCCTCCATCTTGGTGCCTGACCAGCCTGCAGCACTCTGTAGATTCTTGGCCGAGCAGATATAAGGCCGGTAATCTTCCTCCTGATAGATAGCCAGATAACGTGCCTCCAGGCCCGGATTAGGAATCCGGTCACTGCCGGTCATCCACCCGATGACTGCAGGATGGTTATGCAGACGGACCACCTGGTCGTGGAAATAAGCGACAGCCAGATTTTCCAGTTCCGGCCCGTTGATGCAGCCGTAAGGATCAACTTCTGGCAAGCCGCAGTAGTCCTGCCACTCCCATTGGCAGCTCCAGCCGACAAGAGCCAGCACACCTTCGCGGTCGCACAAATCGTAAATCGTATCGTCCTTGCCCCAGATATTCTCGAAACGGATGCAGTTCAGGTTCATGTCCTTGACATACTGCACCTGCTGCGCCATCGATTCAGGCGTGTCAAGCAGGAAGATGTGGTCGGTCCAGCCTGCACCCTTGATAAGGATGTCTTTTCCGTTGAGCGTGAACTGGCGGTAGTTCTTGTCGGTCAGCCGGCTTTCGATTTTCCGGATACCGAAATCGGTGCCTTTCCGGTCGGAAACGGCACCCGCCACCCGCACCTCGGCAGTGAGGCTATAAAGCTCCGGAGTGCCCAAATCATAGCTCCACCACACGCGGGGATTGTCGATGTGCAGCACGTCCGCCTGCTCGGGTGTCAGCGTAACAACCGCCGTGGCATCAGCTGCCAGCGATACCGGAAGCGAGCATTCCCCCACCCCTGCCAGATTCAGGAGGAGCATCCCTTCCACGGGGACAGATTCCCGGTTGCGAAGCGTGACGCGGACTTTGAGGTCCGCCTTCGTGAGCGACGGCACTTCGAGATCCGGAATCACGAACACGTCTTCGACAGAAACCGCACCCGTCGCATGGATGGTGACGGGACGGACGATACCCATACTCTCGTCGAGCGGACGGGGATTCCAGTCTACGAAGCCATGATTCAAATCGCCCGGCTGTGCGCGGCGGAGCCGCACTTCAAGGGT
>JAEEOM010000143.1 GCA_016284265.1 Bacteroidales bacterium
TGCCAGCATCGTCACCAGGCCGGCAAGCAGAATCATGCAAGTAATTCTCTGTTTCATACGCGTCATTCCCATGTGTGGTTAAAACCGTCCGAATTGAAATCGTAATTGTCGACTTCCTGCCCCATCGAGGTGACGTCGATGTGGTCTGCCACCGAACCTGTCAGGATATCCCCCTCCATCTGGAGACGGACTTCCCGAAGGATCACGGGCGCTTTGTAGGGTTGTTTCCGTTTCATATTGTTAGTGCACTTATATTGTCAATTCTCAGTTAATTTCGTATCTTTATAACGGTTGTTTAAAATCTCTCCCCAAGAGATTATACACCAAGTCGCAAAATTACACTGAATTCAGTAAACCTCAAAACTTTTTTTGTTTTTTTTGGTCCGGCCACTTCTCCTCTCTGCGCAAAAGAATGGTCCTTTTTGGTCCAAACATAACTCATAGGACCCTTGCCTAGACAGGAGACTCCGTAATCTGCTCCCAAATCTGGCGGTTTGCGCGGTCGATGAGCGAGTTATCAAGCGAGGCGAGATAGATGCGTGTCGTCTTTTCTGACGTGTGGCCCATGCCGGAACTGATGACGGAGAGCGGGACGGCCGCGTCGCGCGCAATCGTTGCCCAGGAGTGCCGGGCGCAGTAGGAACTGAGAGGGAAATCCGCTCCGACCAGGTTGCCCAGTTTCCGTAGCAGGAGATTGTGCCGCACCAGCGCGGCCGAGTACTGTGCGAATGCCTCTTTCGGCTCAGTCGATTGCAGGATGGGCAGCAGATAAGGTTCGTGACACTGGGGCCGGTACCGGTCCAGAAGTTCCTGCATCCACGGTTCGATCCGCACGCTGAGCGCCTGACCGGTCTTTCTGCGAACATAGTGCAGAAATCCGTGCTGCTGGTTCTGCTGCGTGAGGAAGGCCATGTCCACGAAACTCATCCCACGCGCCTGAAAGCTGAAAAGGAACAAGTCGCGCGACAGCGCAAGCTCCGGATCCTGAAGCTTGATGGCGGCGATTTCGTGCAGCTTTTCGGCCGGCAGTGCCCGTTTCCGCGTCACGTCAACACCCGTGTAAACCGCTTCGAACGGCGAGTTCTGCTCCGCATAGCCTTCCTTGACAGCCTTGTTATAGACCGCGCGCAGGACACGGTTATAGAACGAAACGGTGTTTCGACGAAGACTGTTCGCGTATAAAGCCCGATTGTATGCGGCAATGATCGGACCAGTAAACTCGTCCATGTAGAATTCCCGTCCGTTTAGAAAACGCTGGAAACTGTCCCAAGTCCGCCGATAATTCCGGGCCGTAGAATAATGGCCAGCCTGTTCCAAATCAGAGATGCATTGGGTAAAGTACACAACAGCTTGTATCCTCTTGGTATTCATTACACTACAAATATAGAATTATATTATAAATTGATATCTCTTGGGGAGAGATTGTTAAACAACCGTTATAAAGATACGAAATTAACTGAGAATTGACAATATAAGTGCACTAACAATATGAAACGGAAACAACCTTACAAAACGCCGCTTATTCTGCGGGAGGTCCGTCTCCAGTTGGAGGGCGAACTTCTCACGGGATCGGTAGCCGACAACATCGAAGTCACCTCGATGGGGCAGGAAGTCAGAAACTACGACTATGACTTCAACGGCAACACGGATGGTTTCAATCACAATTGGGAATGAGAGCCATGAAACAGAGAATTACCACTTTAATCCTGCTCGCCGGCTTGGTGACGATGCTGGCGGGTTGTTCTGAGATGTTCAACGGGAAGCACAGCGGCGAGATGAATATCACGGTCTCGGCCATTAACGGCCCCGCCACGAAGACCGCGTATACAGGAGACTTCGTTCCCGAAGGCGGCAAGCTTTATGAACGCATCAAATGGGCGGATAACGACAAGATTCGTGTCTATAGCACCAACAAGACACAAGTCGGTGTCGGCGTCGTGACCCATGCGAGCGACATAGTCGACCACTACGACTATTCGATCCTGGTCGAGAGCATCACGAACAACACGGGCGAACGAAGGAGCAACGCCTCGGTCGTAAAGCCCGCCGAGGGCACGAGCCTTACCTGGATCAACGACCCGTATCATGTTACTTTCTACGGGACTTATCCGCCGCTGGATGCGACCTACAATACCGACGAAAGCCTGCTGGCCTTCACGGGCATGACGATCGACCAAAACCAGACGACGACCCCGAACATGTCGCAAGCCTACATGCTGGCTGTTCCTGCCGAATTCAATCCCAGCGACCAAACGGATGAGTTTGGTACCAAGATCCCCAAGATGCACATGGATTTCTATCCCGTGTTCAACGCCTTCTATATTGTGCTGGGTAGCCTGAGCGGCGAGATCGAGGTGAACGCAATCGAGCTCAACACCAGGACTGAGGGTGGCTACCTTTCGGGAAGCTACAGTTATTCGGTCAACCAGCTGGCTAGCGGCCCCGTCGTAAACGGCGTCAACTATGTCGACGGTCTCAGCAATTCCGTCAAGGTAACCCTTCCTTCCGGAACGAAGATCAAGCCCGGCGTGAATGGCGCAGTGGGCGACTCCGTCCGGGTTACGCTGCTGACCCTCCCGCCCCAGACCGGCACCGGCCTCACCAACATGGTCTTGAACGTCTACTACAACGGCGAGACCAAGCCCGCCAGCCTGCCGCTGAGCTATAAGGGCCATACCGCAGAAAACCCGAATTGGATCGACTTCCCCGCCTTCACCAAGTCCCGCATCACTGGTTTGGCGATGGAGGGAAACAAATGGAAACTGACGATTACGACTGACGTAAACGACTGGACGTTCTATTCCAAAGAGCTATCTTCACTGGACCAGATCAACGTTGCTCCGATTAACCCCAATGATCCGGATGATAAACATACGGTGGATGTTACCGGCGGCATCGAAACCACGAACGATTGGATGACGACGGAAGGATACACATTAAATGGAAAGACAAGTTCCAACCACTATCTAGCTGCACAGGGTTACGACAAGTATTATCAGATACGTACTTTGAACTGGGCCCTTCCTGCGAACAAACAGTATTTCGAGATGTCCTTTACGCCAACAGCTCCAGTGGGTGGTTATTGGATGATGGTCCCCGAATATGTTACGCCCGAAAGCGAAGGCCATTTCCGTTTCGAGGTGGTGACCCAGGGCGTAACCAGTTGGGAGAATCCTGGCACCCAGCTGAAAGGACAGATCCTCGGAACCAAAAAAGTATATATCCGAATTTATCCTGTGAACTATGGTCAGGAAGATATCAATACATATGAGATGACGCTGAAGTGCTATTTCAGCCCGAACGTCAACTTTGATCCGACATACAGCTCAGACTCGGAGTTACAAGATATTCATGGCGACGGTCGTTTCAGTTACTGGCGGTTCCGTCTTACAAAATATACGGGTGGTCCCTATGCCCCCGGTGATCCGGAACACAATTCTGACAAAGATTAAATGGTTTAGGTTCTTATGAAAAAGGCTTCGATATACTTCTTTTTTGTTTGCGTGGGAATGCTGGCGGTCTCTTGTGTGGAACCGCTTACTCCTAACCCAGTTAAAGGAGACGGAAAGTATGGCATTAGCCTGTCTGTAGCATGTAAGTCTCCAGACACGAAGACAGTCCCCCCCTCCGGAGATGATAATTACAATGAGAATACACTAAACCGAATCGATTGGTTTGTATTCCAGACAAACAAGGAGGTGGCAGTGGCGCATGGTCGTGCCGAAGCAGGTACCGATGGTGTCATTGCGCCTGTCGAAATCCCACTTGATGACTCTGCGGATCCCGTCAACGGTATTTCTGGAACTGTTTATGTGATCGCCAACTTGCCCGCCGACAAGTTCAATCATACGACGGCAGGCATAGTTCAAAAAACGGATGATGCGACCTGGAGCTCGGATGGCGCACTGACTAAAGCCGCCCTTGAGGCATTGGAAGTAGTGGCTTCGTTCGCCAGGCTTGATAACGGAAAATTCAAGAAACAAGCGGAATTTGTGATGAGTGGTGAGACTCCGTTTTCTCTGACGACTGGAGCTCCCGAAAGCGAGGCCATAGTACCGCTGACACGTCTGGCGACCAAGATTACTTTGGATCTTTCGGTAGTTCCTGCTATAGACGAAGTCATCACGATGCCGAACGGTGAAGCCAATTATATCCGGACTTGGTACCCCGAATTGAATGATATCAATATATATCTTTCTTACGCTGATAGCTCTGCCACATTGGATGGAAGTCCGAAAGAGTTTGACGCTGACAATTTCTTTACGTACAATCGTTACGCTTTCAAACAAGTAATAGATCCAACATTTGCTCAAATTCCCGCGAATGATAACAGGTGGACCAATGGCTTTACATGGAACTTGACAGGATCACCTTTCTACACTTATCCGATCAAGTGGGAAACCAGCGCGGCAACGGCTCCTTTCATCAAAATCATCCTTCCCTGGACGGCGTATGATGAATCGAAAGATGCAAATGGTAATGATGCCCTTGTATACGAGGATGGTGTGTTTGTCCGGGCCGGACGCTCTCGTATTAAAAAGTACATGGACCGACCAAATACCACGCAGGAGTTCTATTATAAGATTGCTCTTCCTTCCGAGAATGAAGGGACCGATAAAAAGCTTCAGTTGAAAAGCAACGAATGGTACGAACTCGTTCTTGACGTGACCATTCTTGGCGGTTCTTCCGACGACCTGCCGCTCGAACTCGCCGGCCAGTATTATGTGGTTGATTGGAGTGATCCTAACTTCACTGCCGGTGGTGCCCTCAAGCAAGGCCGCTACCTCAGCACTGCCGTCGATACCTTTTATATTTATGGCGGTAATTCCATAGAGATCCCTGTCTTTTCAAGTCATAACCTGACAGCTACAATTGCCAAAAGAGAAGCACTTATAGATGGCAATTGGACAACCGAAAGAAAAACAATCCGATACAACAACCGTAACTATTATGTTCCAGAAAATCTTCCTACGCGTGGCTCAGTTAACACTAATGGAGGAAGGACGCTGGTTACTTTTACCGACCAGCTTACGCCTACCATCGGAACGTCTCTGGACTGTTATCCCATGCAGTTTACCATTGATCTAGGACATGTCGCCGGATCCGGTGGCTTGACTACGACTAAACGGATATACATCATTCAGTACCCGCCTATCTATGTTGATTCCAAACCAGGTGGGAATGCCATGGTTGACGGATACTATGGAAATGTAAATAATCGATACAAATATAGGGATAGATATCCCAATGGTCGACTACGAGAAAATAACTCCGGAACAACAGCTGATAACCCTGTTACTGTACCATACGGGACAATCACTCGCTATGAGACTTCACAAACGAATCTTACATTCATTTCAGTCAGTGCTTTTGGGGATAATAACACCTATACATTGGGTGGTCGGCAGTATACATATATAATTGCAGATCCGCGACAAGCTTCTGGTTATAACAATAATAGTTTGATTGCATATAATGACAGCGATGGCAACAATGTCATTTGGGGAACGAATGCTGCCAAGATTATGATTGGTAATACATCCACGACGAATCCGAATTATATTGCGCCTAAAATGTTTATTGCATCTCGCTGGAGCCGGTTCGCTTCGAGTGATTATGTTTCATTTGAAAATGCGCAGAAGCGTTGCGCCACGTATCAAGAAGCCGGATATCCTGCTGGGCGCTGGCGGCTGCCGACAGAAGCAGAGGTGAACTTCATCATCAACTTGCAGAATTATGGTTTTATCAATGAATTGTTTATTGCACGTGCCTATACTGCAAGTGGTTCTACTGTTCAAGTAAACAGCGGCCGAATCACATATAATTCATCTTCTTCTACCGCTGTTTGTCGTTGCGTCTATGATGCATGGTATTGGGGTAATGAGCCGGTCGAAGGCGCACGATCTGTTTATAAAATCGGTGTTGAGTAATAAACCATGACGCGTATGAAAAAGATTATCAATATCGTTATGTTCGCCGCCCTCCTCTTGGGCGTAGCGTCTTGCTCAGAATTGCTGGATCCGAGCCTTCGGCAGGCGGGGCAGCAGATTCCCGAGAATGCGAAAGTGACCGTTTTCTTCGGCATCTCTTCTGATATTGCCACAAAAGCCGAAATGGCCGACGAGCCTGGCGTTGATGGAATTGAAACCATTCATGTGCTTGTCTTCAATAAGTCGGGCGTTCTAGTAGAAACGGCTGAAGCCCAAAAAGGCGCGGTAACAACCAATGGCCCGTCGGGAGCTTCTTATTGGTCGGCTATCTTGACGATGGCTGGAGAAGAACGCCGTCTGCATTTCATTGCAAATCTACCCGAAGATCAAATTCCTTCAGCCGGTTCAGAGACTTCCATCTTTCAAAGTCTTGCCACCCCGTTCCCTCAGGCCGCTTATTGGCAACGCAAAGTACTGGATTTGGGTATTCAGGCTTATCAGTATAAAGGTAATAAAACATATGATTATGTAAATGATGCCGGTGTTTTAAAGAAAAATCAACCAGTTCCCAAGAAAGCGGACACTGACTTTACTGGATCTGAGGGTAATTGGAGTTACACGGACATAAATGGCAGAACGGTCAATAAGGACGATTATATTACACGACAAGGCGAAAAAATCGTTAATGGTACCGGCTTTTATGCCATTGAGGAGGTGGTGGAAAGTGTTCCGATGGTCCGCAATTTTGCTCGCTTCCGCATCCAGAGCAGTTGGACGAAGAATGGCCAGACATTCACTTTGACACAAGGGGCTCTGATCAACAAACCTGCTGCGGGGTTCATCGCTCCATATGACAACACGACGAATTCCTTTGTCTCAGAATACATGACTATCAGCGGAGATGACAGGCCTAGGATTGCCAATCTTGCCAACTATTCAATCAGTCTTCCTGTTGCAGGTATCGATAAATCGGAACCTAAGGCATCTGAAGGAGAGAATAAAGGTGATTTCATTGCGGCCAACAACGACGGCATTCTTACGTTATTCTCATATGAGCGCGCGATGCCCACTTCAGATCCGACTTGTATGCTGGTGGCAGGAAAATGGGGAAACACGGGTAATGAAATCTGGTATAAGATTGAGTTGACCAATCAGGATGGAGAGTATTTCCCGATTTACCGTGACTTCACCTACGAAGTGAATATCACCAGTATTGAAGGGAATGATGGGTATAGGTCTTCAGCACTTGCTTTTAAATCCGCAGCCGTAGGCGATATTTCCAATTCCGCCGAAACCCAGACACTTGAACAGATTAGCGATGACAAAGGCTTGACTTTGTGGGTGAACTATATCGACTATACAGCCATTGACGCCGATATCGATGCTGCTAATCCCTATGTCACGCTTCTTTATACTTGCTTCCGCCAAAAAGTAATCAACGGACAGACTCAAACCCTGTATTTTAATGATTTGGTGGACTTTACGCGCCAAAAGCATCCAGATTACAGCACCTTGCCTTATGCAACCGAAGATGAAGACGCTATTTTGCTGAAGCGTGAAGTTCAAGCATCCGACAATGTGATTGTCCCTGATGCGAATCTAACGTGGTATATTGCCAAAGTAAAGCTGAACAAAATCACAGGAGATCAGAACTGGTTGAGGTCACAGATTCATGTTGAAGCCGACGTTCCCGCGAATCGCAACAAGTTTAGTGATGAAACTAGGGGTTATGCTAAGAAGCTCTCTCGCGATGTTACCTATACCGTGATGCCGAAGCAGAATCTTACGCTGAAGACGACAGGTATCGCAGATACACCTGCTGGGAATCAGACCACCTTAACCATCACACTGCCTACGATATTGACCAAGTCGCTTTTCCCGCTGACGTTGATGATTGAAGCACAGAACAATAACTTGAATCCGGTCGGTAATCTGGCCGTGGATACTGGCCCGTCTGCTTTCGATCAGACGAAGAATTCGTTCTACTTCTTGAAAACTATCTCTTATTCAGAGTATTTCGATGAAGCGACAGGCGACGTCACTAGTTCATTCGATTGTGAGTTTAAAACCACGAAGGCGAGTGGGAACGTACCTACGAAGATTCGCGTTTCCGACAAGAAGGGTTACTTCAATGTAGCTGAAGTGGATTTGAAAACAACCGATTCCACAGGTGGCGCTGTGACCAATCCTTAGTCTTTTCCCGATGCCCATGTCGGCCGAGAAATACCATGATTCCAGAAGGGTGCTGTTGCAAGACAGCATCCTTTCTGTATTGGCGTCATTGCTTGCGGTGCTGCTGATGCGCTGGTTGACTTCGGCTGTGCCGGGGTTCATCTCGATCGTCCTCCGGTGGCTGGGCTGTGCGCTGGTGGCCTCGTTGATTGGTTTCTTCGCCACGAAGTGTTACCGCTATGTGCGGCGGTATGCCACGATCCGCTCGCTGGGGCACGTCGTGCTGGCCGTCGTCGTGAAGGAGGCCTTGCTGGCTGTGGTGCTGTTGGTACGGCTCGTTCCCTTCTCCTCGGCCATGATGGCTCTGTCCCTACTGCTGGCTGACCTGCTTTTAACGAGCACCTTCCTGCTCTATATCCGCGTCTCTGCGCGTTTATTCTCTACGGAGGGCGATGACGAAGTTAATGCCGTGGTCGGCAAGAAGAATGTGATGGTGGCCGGGACTGGTGAGGCTTCGCTGGCGCTGGCCGAAGAGGCGGATGCCGGAGGGATCTACAACGTCTTGGGACTCTTGACGCAGGATCCATCGATGGCGGGACGGGTGATTCATGACCGGCTGGTCTATTATTGCGAGAACTCCCATGACATAGATGCCCTGCAGTGGCGTCTCGGTGGTATTGATGCGATCCTCTTCCCCAACGAGAGAGACGACGAGGAGGGAACCACCTCGGAGTCCTCGCTGAACGACCATCCCCAGCACGACGGGATGAGCCTGGCCGGGCGGCTTGTGAAGCGGAGCTTCGATGCCAGGGCCTCGGCTTTGCTGTTGATTATCTTTTCACCATTGATCGGCATCTGCGCCGCGGCGGTGAAGCTCGAGGACAAAGGCCCCGTACTCTACGCCCAGGAACGCATCGGCCTCCATGGCCGTCCGTTCAACATCTACAAGTTCCGCTCGATGCGGACCGATGCCGAAGCTGTCGATTCTCCTCAACTCTATAGCGGAGAGGAGGACCCGCGTCTGACTCGAGTGGGACGGTTCCTGCGGGCCCATCATCTTGATGAACTGCCGCAACTCTGGAACGTCCTGCGGGGCGACATGTCGCTGATCGGCTATCGTCCCGAGCGTGCCTTCTACATCGGCAAGATCATGGCCCGCAATCCCCGCTATCGGTATCTCTATCAGATCCGTCCGGGCGTGACGAGCTATGCCACGCTCTACAACGGCTATACCGATACGCTGGAGAAGATGCTCACGCGGCTGGACCTCGATCTCTACTATCTTCGGAACCGCTCAATCTGGTTCGACATGAAAGTGCTCGGGCTGACGTTCCTGAGCATCATCATCGGAAGGAAATTCTGATGGACGAGCGGCACTGGTACGTGGCGCGGACGCGCCACGGGGCGGAGCTCGGCGTCCGCGACAGGCTCGAAGCCTTCGGCGTGGAGCATTTCGTACCCACGGCAAAGACGAAAGGCTGGCGGGGGAAGATGGTCGAGCGTCCTGCCATCAACTGCCTCGTTTTCCTGCGAGCCACGCAGGACGAGGCACTCGCCCTGATCCATGAACGGGGCCTGAAGGCCAATTATCTCTTCGACTGTGCCACAAAACACCTGATGGTCGTCCCCGACAGGTAGTGTTCCAATTTGTGTGTCCAGAACGGACTCTGCAATTTAAAGAACGTACAAATTTACATTTTTCCAGCCAATCAGGCAACTGATGAAAAACTTCCCGGGGTGTGCCTGGCGGCAGGGGCCGGAAGCCCCTGAGAGCTTAACCGTTCGGGAAGAGACCCTTTTCCTCTCTCATTCTGGGAATAACCCTTCGGTAAGACTCCTTGTCCATCGCTGTTTTGCCCATCAATACGATGACTGACAGCTCGTCCGTAAGGCTCCGATAAAGTACGTGGTAACATTTACTAACCTTAAGTTTAGGTTAGTAACCCCTTACCGGTCGTTAGTAATTGATCAGTGATTGACAGTGGTTGCCTTGTGCCAGTGGGCAGGAAGAAGATTCCGCCAAGGGCCTTTGTAGGAGGGGATCTGTCCGAGGACGTCGACGAGCCATGTGCGGACGTCGACACCGACGGCTTTGCAGGAAGCGATAAAGGAGTATGCGATGGCGGCCCTGACTGCGGCGGCGTGATTGCCGGCAAAGAGATAGTTTTTCCGGCCGTCCAGGACATAGCGGCTGAGCCGTGGCAAGAGGACATAGGCGTATGAGACAGCCTGCCCGATCAGTGATTTGGAACTCATTCCTGTACTCACTGCGTCCAGCTACCTTTCGAAGTCCTGAATGATGTCCGCCAGCAGGCTGTCGGCCGCCATCCCCTTCGGGATCACCGCTTCCGGGAGCGGCGTGTCGAAGAGGGTGGGCTCAAGGACGTTGGGGTCAAGCGGAAGATGCTTCTCGCTCATCGAGCTTCCGAAGACCTTCCGGCGGAGCCAGGCGTTCTGGGCCTGAAGGGAGGCAAGGGCTTCCTCCAGCTCATTCTTCTTTGCGGTAAGGGCGTTGCGCTCCGCTTCCAAACGGGCGATTTGCGCTTTGAGCGACGCTATTTCCTGGTCCTTTTCAGACATTTTCCGTATCTCTTTCTAAGTATAAAGGTACGAAAAAGATGTCAGACATGCAAGGATATAAACAACTTATTTTATTGATTTTCAGTAACTTTTTGCCAGTAGTTTCATCCGTCTCACATAGGGTCTGTCGAGTGCTGAGCGCACCATCCCGATGACGTTTTCGTACTGGAGAGAGGATGAGATCACGTCTTCTCCACCAACTGCGGGGACCCTCATCCTCCCCATGTCCAGGCGAACAGCATAGAGGACCATGCCGCCTTCTTCATGCCGTAGCATCTTCATCATGTTCCGGCTGGCGTTGATGAAGATATAGACATCCCCGTTACGCAGGTTCCCGCACATCGCGTTCGTCACGATGCCGCCCAGCCCGTTGAAGCTCTTGCGCATATCGACAGGCTTGTTGTACAGCCAATACCGGCAGTTCACGTCCAGACTGAACATCACTTCGCAGAGATTATTTCACGCAGGTGCGCAGCTGTCATGCTTCCCTGTATCCGCATAACCGTCCCCGAGGTCGTCCGGATTTCCACCGTCAGATAACTCTCTGACGCTTCATTCACGGCTTTCGCCTTGCCGGAGGTCTTGGCTGGCGACATCCTGGACGGAACGAACGCGCCTCCGGGCTGCAGCTGAACGAAAGTTCCGGAATCGGATGCCTGCTCATCCTGTTGACGATACTTGCGCTTCCAGATGAAATACTGATGACGGGCTATGCCGTGCTCGTCAAAATAACTTTGAAGAGATATCCCATGTTCCTGGCAGTACTGGTCTATCTCCAAGATTTGTTCGCGCGTCATCATGACTTTGTGTTTTTGGCACAAAGGTACCGTCACTTCACGACGCTGTCAATATGCAGTTGGTCGGAGGCTTACCCATCGCTTCATTGCTGCTGCTGTTGGTTGCGTGCAACACGGAATTGCAGCCCGTCGATCCCGAGC
Source organism: Bacteroidales bacterium (assembly GCA_016284265.1). Lineage (GTDB taxonomy): Bacteria > Bacteroidota > Bacteroidia > Bacteroidales > UBA932 > Cacconaster. The sequence goes on from JAEEOM010000143.1 coordinate 11,621, forward strand.
CGCAGCCGCAGTCCAGGACGGCGGCGGGGCTTGTGTTCTACGCCTCGTTCGAGAACTAGACTGTGCCCGGGACCAAGGTCTTCATGAATGACTCGTGGGAGCTTCGCTGGAATGCCGGGGACGAGATCTCGCTCTTCAATGGGACGGTCAACAACCTGGAGTTCGGCTTTTCCGGAGAGGAAGGTGCGACGGGCGGCTCGTTTGCCCCCGTCAACCCGAATGCCACGATGGACGGGGCGACCGTCCCCCATATCTATGCGGTCTATCCCTATGCCTCCGGCACGACAGTCTCTTCAGACGGAAAGATCTCCCTTGTCCTCCCTGTCGAACAGGCTTATTATGGC
>JAEEOM010000144.1 GCA_016284265.1 Bacteroidales bacterium
GGTGAGCCAGATGCCGGCCGGCACCACGAGGCGGCCGCCGCCTTTTTCGGAGAGGGCGGCGATGGCCTTGGCAAAGGCGTCGGTGTTGAGCGTGACACCGTCGCCCACGCCGCCGAAGTCGGTCAGGACGACTTCACGGGCAGGAATCGACGGAAGGGCCACGCGCGGCATGTCAAAGGGAAGGCCTTCGTAGAGGGCGTCGAGCTTATCGGCGGAACCACCGGTGCAGGCGGTAGTTAGGGCGAGCAGGACGGCGAAGAAGAGGCATTTTCTCATGGTGGCGCGACAGGTTGTTTTTTATCGACTACAAATGTAGGAAAAGTTTTTTATTTCCGTGCACGGTAACGGAAATAATTATCAACACCTTATACAAGTTATCAACAATCCCCCGTTATCGTACACGATTTTCTTGCGGAATTGGATTTTTTTGTTTAGACTTGCATCCGGAAAACTACGGAATGGCCCAGAACGAGAAAATAACGATCCTCGACATTGCCCGTCGCACCGGTCTGTCAAAAGGCACGGTCGACCGCGTGCTGCACCATCGCGGCGAGGTCTCCCGCCGGAGTTACGACAAGGTGATGGCCGCCATCGAGGAGCTGGGCTACGAGCCCAACGTTTACGCCTCCCTGCTGGCCAAAGGGCAGCACCACCTGGTGGCCGTGCTGATCCCCTCCCACGAACCCGGCACTTTCTGGGAACTGGCCGCCGCCGGCATCGACAAGGCCGCAGAGTCGGTAGGAACCGTCGGCATCCGCATGCAGCATTTCGAATACGACCAGTACGACATCGAATCGTTCCGCGCCGCCTGTGCCCGGGTGCTTGACGCCGAGCCGTCGGGCGTGGTCATCGCTCCCTTGTTCCAGGACGAGACTGACGTTTTCGCCGCGCAGTTGCGCGAGCGTGGCATCCCCTTCGCCTACATCGACTCTAAACCCGAATCCGACGGCTACCTGGCCTACTTCGGAATGCCTCTTTACAAAAGCGGCTACCTGTGCGCCGACCAGCTCACGGGCGGATTCGCCGTTCCCAGCGTGCTGATCGTCCGCATCCGCCGCGACCGGCAACAACAGTCCGACCCGACTATCAACCGCCGTGCCGGCTTCATGGACTATATGTTGGAACACAGCCCCGAATGCACCCTGGGCAATGTCTTCATCGACCCCAACGATCCCGACAGCATCGAAGGCGCCCTCGACGCCTGGTTCCGGGAGCATCCCGGCACCCGGCATATCGTGATGTTCAACTCCCGCATCCACCTGCTGGTCCCCTGGCTGCAGCATCATCCCGACTCCCAGCGCCGCGTCGTCGGCTTCGACAATCTCAAGGCCAACATGGACGCCCTCCGCGACGGTACCGTCTCCTGCCTCATCGCGCAGCACCCCGACGAACAGATGCGCCTGGCCATTGAAACACTTTCTGAATACATCCTCCGCCGGAAGCTGCCCCAGAAGAAGGACAACTTCATGCACATGGATATCCTGACCCGCTACAACGTCGAGTACTATTAGCCGAGGCCGGATCGCCCCTCAAGCCACCCTTCGCTGGCTCCGACGGAGAAGGAACATTCTGTGGCACTTACTATTCTGACAGTCAGCGACTTCCTAACAATCGCTCGTATTTTACGCAAGCGATTGTCAGGAATATACTGAATTTCAACCACATAAGTGCCGCAGCCCCCTTGTCTGGCTTTGCGCCGCTTGTTGGGACGCGACGCGGATGACGGCGCCGCCTTGTCCGTTTCGCAGACGAATTCTACGTTTCCCCCCCTGTTTTTCCGGCCGCGAAACAGACGAGACAGATGAATCATCCGTTTCGCATCTGAACAATGACCTTATTGGCCACATCAGAATCAGCGGAGAAACCAGGTGCTGTTTTCTCAGTTTGTGTGTAATCGTCTGTCGCAGGTATCGGCCCGCCAAGGGACAGAAACGAGGGTCGACGCGGTAGGTCTGCTACAGACGATTACACGAGCCCACACTTACACACTCAAAAGGCGGGAAATTAAGGCATGCCTTTCTTAGGATTGCAACAAATTGTCCCCTCGCGGGTTTCGACTAACAGACCTCTCCCGGATTTCGACTAATGGACATCTCAGACTCACGACATTTTCTCCCCTTTTCGGCCGATCGGTTATCCTCGGCTGGGCCCGGGAGCCCCTTCTCAGGCTCCTGCGGGCCCGGACGGGAGATAACCGCTTTAGCCACAAGCTAGCTGAAAAGTAAAACGCCCTCGCAAACAGCCACTGACAGATTACGCGGTTATCCTTGACAGCGCTGGGCCAGTCCCATGGACTCCACGGGGCCCGGCGCGCTGGCAGGAGATAACCGCCCTGCGCCAAAGACGGCGCTCAAAACATGAATCACTTGGCGAGCCCGATAGAATCCCTCTTGTCGATGGTCAGACCACGAGATTACGGGCTTGGACTTTCCGTAAACCTACCCAAGCCCGGTAAAAGGCAGCTAGCCATAGATAGATCGGCAAATAATCAGGCTCGGAACCGACAGCCAAAGTGGGCGCGGGCGGCCGGCTTCCTAGTGCATCAAACACTGTCGGACCGCTCGCACTTTGGCTGAAACAACTCTACTTCCCGGGATTGTTCTCCCCAGGAAACTTGCATGGACTCTGGTACCTCGGGTTCCTTGTCCGGATTCGTAGAGTGGTGCCGCAAAGATATTGTCCGGACTTGTGGGCGGTCTCGTTGACGGGGGAGACTCATCTGAAACTGAGGGCGGTTATCTCCTGCCAGCACGCTGTCAAGGATAACCGCGTTGATAGTCAGTTGCGGCCAATAAGAGTGGTCGAGGTAGTTGCCAGTGCGTGGGCGGAGCGGGTTTTCTCCCGTCCAGACCCGCAGGAGCCTGAGAAGGGGCTCCCGGGCCCGGCCGGGGAAAACCCCAACGGCCGCTCGTGAAGAAGTGATTCGGATAAGTTGAGTAGTCCCGTCCGATTTTTCCTCTGGTCCCAAGCTTTTGCTATTGATCTCCGGAAACCGAATTAGCACCGAAACCGGGTGGGAACTAAAGTGGTCCGTTTATTCCGTTCCGATGGACGCTCAGTCTATCGTTCATCCATCTTATGGATCGTGCGTCCAGAAAAGTGCTGTTTTGCGGCCAATCTTGGACGCTCAATCCACGAAACAGCGCTTTCATGTACCGAGCGTCCGACAAAGCAGCGCAAAATTCGCTTACCGGCCGCAGAAGAAGGCCGCCGTGTGCCAGAGAGGCCGTTTCACTCACCGAAGGCAGTGGGAGAAGGTCGCCGTGTGCCGGAGAGGCCGTTTCACTCACCGGAGGATGTTGAAGAAGGCCGCCGTGTGCAGGAACGGCCGCTCCGCTCACCGAAGATGGTTGCCGTGAGCAGAGACAGTCGATTCGCTCACCGAAGCCAGATGGGGTTTGCCCCGCTTTTTTAGAGGCTTAGATGATGGCATCCGGGAAGATCGGAAGGGCGAAAATGGTGGCGGGGATGTCGGCGGCAGTTTATTTCAGGTATTCTTCGTCGCGGACGAGGACTTTTTCGATGCGGCCGACGTAGAGGGTGTGGAAATCGCGGTGGGGGTAGTTGTTCTCAAGGATGGCCGGGTCGAGGAAGCCGGATTCCTGAAGTTCCGCATGATAGACTTTGCGGCAGATCAGGACCAGTTTGGCCTGGGCGAAATAGACCGCGTTATCGGTGTAAACCGGGGTCAGGCCGGTTTGGGCGATTTTGTCTTCGTCGCGGCCGGAGACGCTGCCGAGATAGCCCATCTGGGGTTTGAAAGACGCATCCATGACGCAAAGCGTGAAGTGGTCTTCGCGATCGACGAATTGTTTGGTGTATCGTGACGGCCGGATGTAGACCACGGCCGTCGGGTCGTCGTGGCCCCACAACGAGCCGAGGTGTCCCCAGGAGGCAGTCATGGTGTTGCATCCCGTCTGCGGGTTGCCGGCGGTGATGAGCATCCATTCGTCGCCGATGAGGGTGAACGGGTTGAAGCGCAAGTCTTTATAGTCGATCTCTTTCATAGTATTGGATTGAATCTTTCGTGGGTTAAACCTTTACCGCAGATGGGTTTCCGGGACGACGCGCAGGTCGAGGATGTCGAGCCAGCCGGCGTCGTTCTTGGGGGCATAGCGGTTGCAGAAGAAGCCGAATTTGGCGCCGATCCACTGTTCCGGCTTGGCGGTGAACAGCACGCCTTCTTGACTAAAACGTTTCCCGTCGAGGCTATAATAGAAGCGGCAGATCGCGTCGGGAACCACCTCCAGCCTTACCCAGAACGTCGCTTCGCGGTTTTTGTCGTAGGGGATCCAGGCGGTTTCTTCTTCCACTTCGTCCACTACCCGGTCGCCTTCAGGGCGACTGACGAAAAAGTGGAGCCGGGCACCGTCTTTGGCGGACACCAGGTTGAAGCCGGCCAGTTCGTCGCCGGAGACGAGGAAGCCCGCGGATTCCAGTTTTTCGCCCAGTTGGGGATTGGGATGAAAGACGAGTTTCGCCACGACGGTGAACCGTTCGGCCGGGAACTTCTGGAGCAACAGATTCTTCATTTGCCGCCAGTCCGGCGTCTCCGGAGCGGACTTTCGCGCCTGCTCCACCGAGTAAAGCCGGATTCCGCCTCCCGGCAGGGCATAATGCCAATAAGGAGACGGGACGGCAGGAAATTGCCATTCGAGTGGGAGGCCGTAGGGGCCGAGAGATGCCCGGTTGGCACCGGGCATGACGGCAGTGGCAGTGCCGTGCATGGCAGCCGCGGCGAAGCCGGGCATGACGGTCGCGGTGGAGCCGGGCACGGCGGCAGCGGCACTGGGGGATTCGGGCGGGTTGGCCTGGCGCGCCTCGGCAAGAATCCCGACCCCGGCAGTGGGTGCTGGCCAGGACTTCACGGGCTGGCCGATGCCGTCGCCGTCGGGGTCTTCGCCGATGAGAGGCCAGCCGTCGGGACGCCAGGTCATGGGCTGGAGGTGGACGATGCGGCCGTAGGCGCCTTTGTCCTGGAAGTGGAGGAACCAGCTTTCGCCGGCGGGGGTTTCCACCCATCCGCCTTGGTGGGGGCCGTTGATGGTGCCCGGGGCGGAGGCCATCACGATGCGCTCCTCCCAGGGACCGTAGGGATGTTTCGCGCGGAGGACGGTCTGCCAGCCGGTTTTGACGCCGCCGGCTGGCGCGAAAATGTAATACCAGTCGTTGCGTTTATAGAGTTTCGTGCCTTCGATCGTGGGTTGTGTGCGGTGGCCGTCGTAGACGATACGGGAAGGGCCGAGAAGGTGGGTTCCGTCGGGCGCCATCGGGGCCATGAAGAGGATGCTCTTGAGGCCGGCGCGTGAGCCGGCGGCGGCGTGGGAGAGCCAGGCCGTGCCGTCTTCACCCCAGAGCGGACAAGGGTCGATGAAGCCTTTGGCGCGGACGACCCAGACGGGGTCTTCCCAACGGCCGCGCGGATCCTGCGTCTTGACCATAAAGATGCCGCGGTCGGGGTCGCCGCAGAAGATGTAAAACCAGCCGTCATGGTAGCGGATAGCCGGCGCCCAAACACCATTGGCGTGCTGGACCGAAGTATGAAACTCCGGCTCGTAATCCGTCAACGCCGCCCCGACCAGCGTCCAGTGAACCAGGTCGCGCGAGTGCAGGATCGGCAGGCCCGGAAAACAGTTGAACGATGAGGCAGTCATATAATAGTCCTCCCCCACCCGGCACACGTCGGGATCGCTGTAATCCATATGCAGAATGGGATTGGTATAGCGGGGCTGGGCCGTCGCGGTCAGCGACAAGGTCAATGTCAAGGCCAGCCCAAGGAGCGGGGAAAGGAGGCGTTTCATCCGGAGGAGTTTTCTACAAAGTTAGTGTTTTTCACTATCTTTGCAAGGATGAGACGCTGCCTTTCCATCGCCTTGCTCCTGCTTCTCTCCGCCTGCCGGCCGCAAGTGGAGACCGTCACGGTCTATGCGCCGGCCGAGGACGGCGACCACTATGTCAACAACGCCGTTCCCGTCTTTTTCAAGGGC
>JAEEOM010000145.1 GCA_016284265.1 Bacteroidales bacterium
ATGGTCTTACCGTCGTGAACCCGGACATCTATCAGCCCACCATCAAGCGGAACCTGGTCTTCGAGGACCTCTTCATTGGGAGTAACGCACTTGCTCCACAGCCGGGAACAGCCCTGCCTGAAGCGCTCTCCAAAAAGCCGACAGTAAGGCTCAGCCACCAAAACAACCATTTCTCAGTTTCCTTTATCGACCTTAATCCGGGCGGAGAGGAAAATGCCCATTATTTCAGCAAACTGGAAGGTCTGGACAAGGGATGGACTGATATCGGCAACGCCCGGCAGGCGTATTTCAACAATGTCCCGGCAGGGCATTATCAGGTAAAGGTTCGCATTGCGCGGAGCGACCAGCAGGTCGTGGAAGCGGAGGAATCTTTCCCGCTGACCATCCTTCCCGCACCCTGGGCCACTTGGTGGGCCAAAATGCTGTATCTGCTTGTCGCGGCTATTGCTTTGTGGCAGATCTGGGCTGCACGAAAACGGATTCTCTCTGAGCGTAGCGCCAGAGAAAAAGCTGCTTTCGAGAAAGAGCAGGAGCAGCGTGTAAACGACATGAACATGCGCTTCTTCGCCAATATTTCCCACGAATTCCGCACGCCACTCACCATGATTTCCGGCCCCGTCGGCCTGCTGGAAAAGACGGAATACCTGAAACCGCAGGAGCACAAGCTGGTCGATACCATCAAGTGGAACGCCGCACGGATGCTGAAACTGGTGAACCAGCTGATGGATTTCAACAAACTAGAGAACGATGCCCTGCGGCTGAAGGTCTCACGGCAGGACCTGGTGGCGCTGGCGGAACAGACTCTGGCGATGTTCCGGATCACCATGGCCGAGAAGCACATTACCCTTCAGACGGAAGGCCTGGAAGATACGCTCCCTGCCGTCGTCGACCCCGACAAAGTGGACAAAGTGCTCTCCAACCTGCTCTCCAATGCAGTGAAGTACACCCCGGAAGGCGGCACCATCGGCCTGAAACTGGACACGGACGGGGAAAAGATTACCTTTGAAGTGTCCGACAACGGTCCCGGTATCCCGGAGGACCAGCTGGAACGCATCTTCGAACGGTATTTCCAGGTGGAAGACCACCATAATTACGGAACCGGCATCGGCCTGTATTTCGCACGGCGCCTGATGGAGCTGCATCATGGTTCCATCCATGCAGAGAACCTTCAGCAAGGCGTCAAGTTCATTGCGGAATTCCCCGCCAAGGACATCTACAAGCCCGAAGAGCACGTGGAAATCCAGCAGATGCAGCAGGTGCTTTTCCCCGTGGGAGAAAGCGCCGAAGCGGCCACCCAGGAGCATGAGAATACGATTCTCCTGGTGGACGACGACTCAGGCATTGTCAATTACCTGAAGCTGTTGCTCTCCCCCACCTACAATATCCATTACGCCTACAATGCGGATGGAGCCCTCAAGCAGTTGGAAGAGCACAAACCGGACCTCATCCTCAGCGATGTAGCCATGCCCGGCATGGACGGCTATGAGCTGTGCCGCCGCATCAAGGCCGATGCCGAAATCTGCCACCTCCCCGTCATCCTGGTTACGGCCAAAACCACGACCGATGAGCAGATTGCCGGCCTCAATACCGGTGCCGATGCCTACGTCACCAAACCCTTCGACCCGGAGTATCTGCAAGCGCTCATCCGGTCCCAGTTGGAGAACCGCGCCCGCATCCGCGGCATCATCGCAAACGCCACCACCACGGAAGAGATCCAGGAGGCCCAGGCCGATGCCCTGAATCAGCAGGACAAGGCCCTCATGGACCGCCTCTATGCCATCATGGAAGAGGAACTTTCCAACGAGGAACTGAATATCAATAAGTTCACGGAGATGATGTACATGTCCCGCACCAAACTGTACTATAAGATAAAGGGCCTCACCGGTGAGACCCCAAATGCTTTCTTCAAAAAGTACAAACTGAACCGGGCGGCAGAAATGCTCAAGAGCGGGAATCACAACATCTCGGAAGTGTCAGACCTCACCGGTTTCAGCTCCCCTACTGTCTTTACCCGCAACTTCCGCGCCCAGTTCGGGATGACTCCCACGGAGTATCTTTCCCAGACGAAGAAACACTGAGCAGATTACTTGTAATAAGCTCCGATATAATTCCAGGCTTCCCGGATTTCCTGATCGACAGTCGTGCAGTGCCAACCCGGGCGCATATGGAATGTGTACGGAAATCCAATCTCATCCAGTCCGTTCTGCAGGATATTATCCATCTCGCCGCAGAGCCAGTCGTCCTCGTTTCGGATAAAGACAAGATCCGGCAACCCTTCAAAACTGCCGTGGGCTTCCTTGTAGTCTGCGATGACTTTGGGTGTATTGGCGTCGGCGGCAGGACAGATGGAATAACAGAAGCGGAAGCGCTCCGGATAGGTAAATGCATGATAGAAGGCACCGTATCCGCCCATGGAGTTTCCCATGATAAAGTGGCGCTTCCTGTCTGAAGACAAGCTGTACTGCTTGCGGACGGCCGGAATAAACTCGGAAAAAAAAAACCGGTCGTAATCATCGATGTAGAAGGTGGCGAATGCCTCAGGCATAACCACCGCCATCGG
>JAEEOM010000146.1 GCA_016284265.1 Bacteroidales bacterium
GGCTCATGCCGTATCCGTAGCAAGGCGCTGATTCCGGTTTACGAGAAATATGCCGGAGATGATTTCACGGTAGTCGGCGTCGCCCTCGAATACAAAAACGATGCGGCCTGGCGCAAGGCCCTCGCCACGGACGGCTATCCCTGGACCAATCTCATAGCCATTGATGCCGCGCCTACGCTGATGGCCAACCACTCCAAGGTTTTCCTCCTCGACCGGAACGGAACGATCCTGGCCATCGACCCCACGCCAGCCGATCTCGATACCATCCTGCAGACCCAGCTATAAGCGAAAGACATTGGGAGGTGACAGGGACCGCTTTCCCAATCATCCATAGGACACCGCACGCGCGACGCAGACGAGGGCGCCGCTTTGCCTGCGTCGCCCGCAGGTTTCAGCACTGAACGGCCGTTTTCTGTCCTCGACGCATACGAGACAGATGAATCATATGCGTCGCCCACAAGGAATGGGATAAAGCGGAAGACAGTCAACTAATATTTTTAGTTGCTTGTTTAGAATAATTAGTTTATCTTTGCAAAAAAGCAAGTCAGATGCGAAGGTTGACTAAAAAAGAAGAGGCGATCATGAGCCGGTTCTGGGAACGCGGGGCTTTGTTCGTCCGGGAACTTCGGGAATCCTATCCCGATCCCAAACCGCATTTCAATACATTGTCGACACAGGTGCGGACCCTGGAGGCCGACGGGTTCCTGAGCCACGAGGCCTTTGGGCCGACGTACCGGTATCAAGCGGCCGTCTCGCAGGATGAATACCGCGAGGCCACGCTGACCAATGTCGTGGACAAGTTTTTCGGCAATTCCTACCTGCAGGCCGTATCGGCCCTGGTCAAGGATGAGAAGATTTCCGTCGAAGAGTTGAAGGAACTGATCCGCGAGATCGAAAAACAATGAGTGCACGCCGATGATGCCTTTCCTTTTATATCTGCTGAAGGCTTCCCTCGTGCTGGCCGTCTTTTACCTGTTCTACCGGGTGGCGCTGCGCGACGGAACGTTGTTGCGGCTGAATCGGGCGGTGTTGCTGGGTGCCACGGCCGCCAGTTTCGTGCTGCCGTTCGCCGTGATTACCTTCCATCGTGGCCGGACACTGGCCGAAGTGACGCAGGTGACCGACCTGATGGCGACCAGCCAGCCACTGCTGACCGACGTGCTGAGCCTGTCCGCGCCCGTTGTCAAACCGGCTCTCTGGCTGAACCTGCTGGCGTTGGTCTATCTGGTCGGCGTATGCTGGGTACTGGGGCGTCTGCTCCGTTCAATCTGTCACGTGCGGCGGATTCTGCGCAGCGGGGAGCCGGTCTCCCAAGAGGACGGCATCCGCGTTTATGTCGTCGACCACGACATCATTGCGTTCAGCTGGATGCGGAATGTCGTCCTCTCGCGTGCGGACTGGCTGTCTGGCCGGCGGGAGATCCTCGATCACGAAAGTGCGCACGTCCGGCTCCGTCATTCCCGCGACCTGCTGCTGGTGGACTTCGCTGCCGCCCTGCAGTGGTTCAATCCTTTCATCTGGATGCTCCGGGAAGACCTTTGCGCTGTCCACGAGTTCCAGGCTGATGCTGCGGTTCTCGAGCGGGGTGCCGATCGGAAAGGCTATTTGTTCCTGCTGGTACAGAAAGCCGCGGCACAGCGGGGTTATACCATTGCCAATAGTTTTAGTGACAGTGTTTTAAAAGACCGCGTCCGGATGATGTCGCGTCCTGCTGCCAAAACGGCGCAAGCCTGGCGCGTGCTGGCTTGCACGCCGTTGCTGGGACTGGTGCTGCTGGCCAATGCCCGGATGCAGATCGACGGTTTCTCGCTGGGGCAGCAGCCGATTCTCCTCCTGGACAACGAATCCGTCTCCTGGAATGATTTCTCGATCCGCCGGGAGCAAATCGGCGTTTTTTCCGTCCTTGGCCCCGAAGAAATTGCCCGGGCTTTTGGCCGTCCCGTCCCCATGGGCTTGATAAGCATGAAGTCCCGCTCCGAAGAGTCCGATGAATCGGGGCGGGTGCATTTTCAACTGATTCCCGGTTTCAATGTGAGCGATCCCGACCAATTTCCGCTGATGCTTGTCAATGGCGTAGAGTTCCCATACCAGCGCCGTATGGAGCTTGGTTCAGGACGGTGGAATTGGAAGTGGTATGCCTATATCCACGGCGAAGAAGCCATGACCATATTTGGAGAGAAAGCCCGCAACGGCGTGGTGCTGCTCAACGTAATCCGATCGAAACATTAATGAATCCCATGAAACCACGCCTACTCTTCATCAGCCTGATGCTCCTGCTTGCGGTTGTTGCGTGCCGGAAAGAACCGGTCGAGGTCCATTCTACGGAAGACGAATATGTGGCGGCCGAAGAACTCTTTCGCGACAAACAGGTAGCCATCTATTCGCCGCTCGTGACCAAACAGGAGGAGAACGGACGGCTCATTGCCTTGGAACAGGAGCGGATCCGGCTCGCTCTCCTGCATGCCGCCACGGCACCCAGTGCCCTCGATAAGGTGACCCGCAGCGCCGACCACGTGTCCCGGCAAGACCTGCGCCAGGTCTACGAATCACTGAATC
>JAEEOM010000147.1 GCA_016284265.1 Bacteroidales bacterium
TTGGGGATCGACGGTTTTTGTGCCATGGTTTTCAGATTATTGAACAACAAAGATAGCAATTCTGCCGGGTCTGCTCAAAAATTGCGTTTTTTTTGTTCAACGAATAAAGATTGTTGTTACTTTTGCGACTTGTAAAAGGACAAACCTAATAACCTAATAACTTTTGTAATATGAAAAAGATTGCTCTTATGACCCTCGTGGCCTGCCTGAGCCTCTTCGTGGTTTCCTGCAAGGACCAGAAGAAAGAAGAAGCCGCTCCCGTTCAGGAAGCCGCTGAGCAGGTGGTCGACAAAGTCGAGGAAGTCTCCGAGGAAGCTGCCAAGACTGTCAAGGACGCGCTTGATCAGGCCGGTGAGGCCGTCAAGGACGCTGCCGAGAATGTCGAGGACGCTGCCAAGAAGGCTGCCGAAGAAATCAAGAAGTAACGGCAGATCCGCTTAGCGAAAAAAAAGCGACTGAATCAGCATTCAGTCGCTCTTTTTTTTAATCCATCCGGGTGATCGGAATCCGGTCCAGATCAAAGCCCATTTCTGAATAGGGCTTGAAGACCTCAGGGTGTTTGTCCTTGAAATACTTGTAGCGCTCGTAGGTCACGTCGCCGATCTGGACGGTATTGTCGTTGATGAATTTGAGCGGCCTCCCTTCATCAAGTTCACCGGTTCCTTTTCCGCGGTCGTTGGCTTTCTCAAAATAGATCATACCCCCTTTGACTTTGAAATTGAGTCCCTTGAGGATGTTGTGCATGTCACCCAAAGATTCGATCGATATGGTGCTGTACGTCTTTTTCGATTTGGAGAAAGAGAGGGCTGGATAGTATTTTTTATCTTCATAGGACATCGACGGATTTTTCTTGCTGACATATTTAATGAGGATGTCGCCGCGGACACCCAGATTGCCGTCCCACTTGGCAGTGAAATTGTCGTTTTCGAAAGATCCGGAAGCATGCACGGGCCACCAGTCGTCGTAAAGGTCTTTGGTCTGCTTCATGTCAGCGCAGGAGGAAAGGAACAACATGGCGGAGAGCAAGGTCAGGGAAAGGATAGAAAAACGTTTCATAGTCATGATGATGGAAATGTTTCTTTTGGCAAATATACGAAATAATGCAAAAGGAATGCCCCGGTTCCTTCATTTTTTCTATTTTTGCAAAGTACGGGAAAGCTAAGCGATGGAAACGCTGATGTCGAACAAACGGTCTTGGGGCGCCCGCCTCGTCTGTGGCTGGATGCGGCTGCACGGCTTGTTGCCGCTTGGTCTTCATCGTTTTCAGGCAAGAATTCTCGCATTCCTGACGGAAAGGGTGTTCCGTTACCGGCGCGAAGTCGTGACAGAGAACCTGTTACACAGTTTTCCAAATAAAACTGAGGCGGAGCTGGCTGCCATCCGTCACCATTTTTACCGTCATTTTGCGGACGTGTTTACCGAGGCCATCTGGTACGCTGGCCGGCGCGGGAAGAAAGGCCGGGAACGGCTGCACCGAAGTCATCTGGTGGAGTTCACGAACCCGGAAGAATTCAACCGCCTGATGGCGCTTTCAGACCAGGTGATGATCTTGTCGGCCCATACCGGAAACTGGGAACTGGTTTTCGGGATTCCGGCATTTTCTTATGGAGAGCCACTGAATCTGAAAGTGCCGCTCTTCGAGGTGACATACCGCAGGCTTTCGAATGTTGTCAGTGACCAGGTCGTTGCATACAATCGCGTTGCTGCGCTGGAAGACCTGGGCTTTGCGGGATATGTGGAATCAGATTCGGTCAAGACGTATGTCCATGCGCACAGGGAACCGGGACGTACGTTCCTGATGATCACGGATCAATATCCGTATGGGGGAAGACGGGGCATGGAGGTGGAATTCATGCACCGGAAGACCTATACGATGTCGGCCGCCGCGAAACTGGCCGTCCGATATGACATGGCCACCGCCTATCTGCGTTGTGAATGCAGGGAGGAAGGGGGATACCGGATGACACTGGTACCGCTCAGCGAACATGCGGGGGGAGAGGATCCCGCTGCGCTGATGCAACGCTACTATCGCTTACTGGAACAGGATCTGGAAGCACAGCCCTGGAACTATCTTTGGACGCACAGGCGCTGGAAGTAGGGGCGTTTATTCTTCTGCTGCCAGGATCTCGTTCTGGACGCGGATGCTCTCTTCGTGAATGGCGCCGAAGAGGCTGCGCAGGAACTGTTCGTTCAGGCCTTCCGCGTCGCCCTTGCGGATCATGTCATCGAGCAGGGCGTCCCAGCGCCGGGTCTGCAGGATGGCGATGTTGTGTTCTTTCTTGAACTGGCCGATTTCCTCGGACACGGCCATGCGGGATTTGAGGATTTCCAGCAGGTTCTCATCCAGAATGTCGATCCGGGCGCGGAGTTGCTCGATGTTTTCGCGATAGACCCGTTCTTCCGTATCGGCTTCACGGACCGTGAGCCGTTCGGTCAGCAGTACTTTCAGTTCGGCCGGGGTAAGTTGCTGCTCGGCGTCACTCAGGGCGCAGTCGGGCCGGCAATGCGATTCGATCATCAGTCCGTCGAGACCCAGGTCCAGCGCCCGCTGGCTCAACTCCGGCACGTATTTCCGGCTGCCCGCCATGTGTGACGGATCGGCAAAGAAGGGGAGGTCCGGGTAACGCGTCCGCAGTTCAATGGCGATCCGCCAACCCGGGTCATTCCGGTACGGGACCGGCCGCAGTGAAGAGAAGCCGCGGTGGATGACGCCGATTTTCCGGACGCCAGCGCGCTGCAGCCGCTCCAGCGCTCCGATCCACAGATCCAGATCGGAACTGATGGGATTCTTGACCAGCACAGGGAGATCGGTTCCCCGCAGCGCTCCGGCAATTTCCTGCACCAGAAAAGGGTTGGCCGTGGTGCGCGCCCCGATCCAGATCATGTCCACACCATGGTCGAGGCAAGCCCGGACGTGCAATGCGCTGGCGGCTTCGGTGCAGACTTTCATTCCGTATTGTTTCTGGACCTCTTGCAGCCAGGGAAGCCCCGGCGCACCGACACCCTCGAAGCAGCCCGGGTGGGTGCGGGGTTTCCAGATGCCTGCACGGAAAACGTGAACACCGGCCGCAGCGAGTTGGGCGGCCGTCTCCAGCACTTGTGCCTCACTCTCGGCGGAGCAGGGCCCGGCAATGACCATCGGATGGAACTCCGTGAAGATGCCCCATTCTGTGATAGGTATCAAATCGAGTTTGTTTGCCATGACTTCCTTCGGATATCATTCATGCCCGCGGACGATCAGCACGATTTCCCCTTTGGGCGGAGTCGCGTTGAAATAGTCATACAGTTCCTGCAGCGTGCCGCGATGCGTGGTGTCGTGGAGTTTTGAGATTTCACGGGAAACCGAGGCGGGACGATCAGGGCCGAAGGTCTCGACAAACTGACCCAAGGTCTTGACCAGGCGGAACGGCGACTCGTAGAAGATCATCGTCCGCGGCTCTTGTGCGAGTTGTGCCAGACGCGTCTGGCGTCCCTTCTTGACCGGCAGGAATCCTTCGAAGCAGAAACGGTCGCAGGGAAAGCCCGAATTGACCAGTGCCGGTACGAAAGCCGTGGCGCCGGGCAGCGTTTCTACTTCGATCCCCGCCTCCACGCAGGTCCGAACCAGCAGGAAACCCGGATCGGAGATGCCGGGCGTCCCTGCGTCACTGATCAGGGCGACGGTGTGGCCGGCCAGGATCCGTTCCTTCACGCTTTCGACCTTGGCGTGCTCGTTGAACTTGTGATGCGACTCCAAGTGTGCGGAAATCTCATAATGCTTGAGCAAAACCGAGCTGGTGCGGGTGTCCTCGGCCAGGACAAGGTCTGCCTCACGGAGGATGCGAAGGGCCCGGAGGGTGATGTCTTCGAGATTGCCGATCGGTGTGGGGACGATATAGAGTTTTGCCATATTTTTCTTATCTTTGACAAAAATAGGTAAAAATGTTCATAGAAAGCGCAAAAAATCCCGGCTGGATTGAAGTGATCTGCGGTTCGATGTTCTCCGGCAAGACGGAAGAACTGATCCGTCGGCTCAAACGGGCAAAGATCGCCAACCAGCATGTCGAGATCTTCAAGCCCAAGATCGATACCCGTTATTCCGAAGAATCCGTTGTTTCCCATCAGGGCAACTCGATCCTTTCGACCCCGGTCGACTCGGCCCGGGCCATCCTGGAACGGGCGGAAGGGGTCGATGTCGTGGGCATTGACGAAGCGCAGTTCTTCGACGAGGCCATTGTCGATGTGGCGCGCCAACTCGCTGAGCGCGGCGTGCGTGTCATTGCCGCCGGGCTGGATATGGACTATCTCGGCAAACCCTTCGGGCCGATGCCTGCGCTCATGGCCACGGCAGAATACGTCACCAAAGTCCACGCCATCTGTGTCCGCTGTGGCGATATCGCCCACCATTCCCACCGGCTCTCGAAGAGCGACCGGTTGGTGGAACTAGGAGAAAAAGATATTTATGAGCCTGTCTGCCGCCACTGCTTCAAAAAGTTGCGTGAGCAGGACATCCAGGCCGGCACGCTGTTCGAATAAATCGCCCCGTCCCATGAAACTCATCAGTTGGAACGTCAACGGCCTGCGCGCCGTGGCCCAGAAAGGCTTCGCCGATGCCTTCACGGCGCTCGACGCCGATTTTTTCTGCCTGCAGGAGACGAAATTGCAGGAAGGCCAGATCGATCTGGAGTTCCTGGGCTATCAGTCCTTCTGGAACTACGCCGAGAAAAAAGGCTACTCCGGCACGGCCATCTATACCCGCCATACCCCGCTTTCCGTTACACGCGGCATCGGCGTGGAAGAGCACGACCACGAAGGGCGTGTCCTCACGCTTGAGATGCCCGACTTCTATTTGGTCAACGTCTATACGCCCAATTCCCAAGACGGCCTCCGGCGCCTCGACTATCGTATGCAGTGGGAAGATGCCTTCCGAGCCTATGTATGCGGCCTGGCCATTCGTAAAGGCGTAGTCATCTGCGGTGACATGAACGTGGCCCATGAAGAAATTGACCTGAAAAACCCTGCTACCAACCATTTCAACGCCGGTTTCTCCGACGAGGAGCGGGCCAAGATGAGCGAACTGCTTGCCGCCGGTTTCCGTGACAGTTGGCGTGACGCCCACCCCGGCGAGGCCAAGTATTCCTGGTGGTCCTACCGCATGGCCGCCCGAGAACGGAACGTAGGCTGGCGCATCGACTACTTCCTCGTCTCCACGCCCTTCGCCGCGCGCATCGCAGGCACCGACATCCATAACGAAATCTTCGGCTCAGACCATTGCCCCGTTGAACTCGTTCTGAAGGACTGACCCCTTCGAAAAGGCAAAAACGAAAAATAATTTTGTCGATTCAGAAAATATTTCTACTTTTGCAGTCCAATACACCGCGGAGTAGAGCAGTTGGTAGCTCGTCGGGCTCATAACCCGGAGGTCGGAGGTTCGAGTCCTCCCTCCGCTACTAGACAATTGAAAAGGACGACCCTGATTCGGGCCGTCCTTTTTGCGTTTCCATCTCCCTAAACCGTTGTATTCAATCCGAGTATGAAACACCCGCACTTTTGAAGGAGCCATCTTCGTTAAAG
>JAEEOM010000148.1 GCA_016284265.1 Bacteroidales bacterium
CCTTTCCATCGCCTTGCTCCTGCTTCTCTCCGCCTGCCGGCCGCAAGTGGAGACCGTCACGGTCTATGCGCCGGCCGAGGACGGCGACCACTATGTCAACAACGCCGTTCCCGTCTTTTTCAAGGGCAATTACTATTGTATGTGGCAGAGTTCCACGACCGACGAAGATGCGCCCGACACGCATTTGGCCTACAGCCGGAGCCGCGACGGGCGGCGCTGGGCAGCGCCGCAAACGCTCGCGCCCAGCACCGACTCGGCCTTCGCCTCCGCCGGCGGCTGGATGGCCTTCGGCGACACGCTTGTTGCCTTCGTTAATCTGCTTTCCGACATCGAAGCAGGCGGCACGGCGCACTATTGCACATCGGCCGACGGCGTGGTCTGGTCGGCCTTGCAGCCGGTCCGGATGGCCGACGGCACGCAGCTCAACGGCATTCTGGAGCAGGACATTCACACCCTCCCCGACGGGCGCCTCGTGGGCGCCGCCCACTTCAGCCCCGGCCTCAAGGCCCGTCCCATCTACTCCGACGACCCTTCCGGCCGGAGCGGCTGGCACGTCGGCCGCATCGAGATGGAAGACCGCGGCAACCAAAGCCGCGGCATCGAGCCCAGCCTCTACCTGCGGCCTGACGGAACCCTGGTGATATTCTTCCGCGACCAGGCCTCCTCGTTCCGAAAACTCGCCGCCGAAAGCCACGACCGCGGCGAAAGCTGGACCGCACCCCGGGAGACCGAAATCCCCGACGGAAGGACGAAACAGTGCGCCGGCAACCTGCCGGACGGCCGCGCCTTCTACATCGGCAACCCCGTCCCCGCCAAAGACCGCACGACGCTCGCCTATGCCACGAGCGTCGACGGTATCACCTTCTCCGCGCCGGTGGCGATCCGCACCCCGGAAGATCTCCCGCCGCAACAATACGAAGGAAAGTACAAAACCTTGGGCTACAGTTATCCCAAAGCCTTCTTGCATGGAGAATACCTGTACGTATCCTATTCCGAGAACAAGGAGCGCATCGTCGTCACGCGTCTCGCATACGCGAAAATGAAATAATTGCTATCTTTGTATGTTATGTGGAAGAAAACTCACAACTGGCTGATTGCCGTTGCCGGCCTGTTGATCATCGCGTTGCTGGGACTGGACGTCTGCCATGCCGTCAATCCTGAAACGGGCGTTCACTATTCCGTGCGCTTCCTGGACCGGCTCATCTATATTTTGTTCATCGTTTTATCTTTCATCATTTCCGATGTAACGCTCCTGTCAGCCAAGAAGCCATTCTATCAGGTATTCCTGATCATCGTCAATGCCATTATGCTGCTGGGATTCCAGATCTGGATTCTCGTGGATTTCTTCACGACGAAACTGCAGACAGGTCTCAGGATGTCTTCGGTTTACACGCTTTCCATCGGAGCTGTCTTTCCGCTGGTAGCCATCATCCTGTTGGTCCTTGCCGTCCGCTATGCAGCCGATGAAGGGACAGCCCAGCGAATCGCCGAATCTTTCGCACGCCGGGGTATCAAGCAAGACTGATTACCCCACGAAAGGAGAATCCACCACCCGCCAGCGAACCCGCCAGCGATTGCCATCGAAATCGTGACTGAGGATTTCGAACCGGCCGATTTCGGACGTATTCTTCACATGCGCACCCGCACAGGCACAAGCGTCATAGTCCCCCACCCGCACGATACGCAGCATCTCCGAAGCATTGTCCGGCAATTTACTCAAGTCCACGACTTGCGCCGCCTCTTCATGCGTCAGATACGAAATCGTCACATCGAGATGGCGACCGATTTCCTCATTGACAATCCTGACAATGTCTTCGATCTGCTCCGGTGACGGGGCCGCAGCAAGCAGATAATCACATTTTGACTTCTTGCGTTCGATGTGTGCATTACGGGACCGCGGGCATCCGAACATCCGCACCATGGTGGCGTTGAGGATATGTTCACAGGTGTGCATCGGTGGATACTCTTCCTTGTTATGGGCATTGATGACAGGTTCTTCCATGAGGACAGGATGTTTTTTTGTGTTGACTGGACAAAAATAGCGAAAAAAGTGCGGACTTTCAGAAAATTTTCCCATCTTTGCAGTCCCAAACGGGATACAGGGGCGTAGCTCAGCTGGTTTAGAGCGCTTCAGTCACATTGAAGAGGTCATCGGTTCGAATCCGATCGTCCCTACAAAAAAACCTCCGGCCTTTTGGTCGGAGGCTTTTTTTGTATTCAGGATCCGGCTATCGCCAGAGATGATCTATATGGAGGTCATCGAAACAGGTGACATCCAGATAGCATGTGAAGCTTACCCCGTTGCGGGTGCAGGAGAAGGCAATCGTTCCACTTCCGGAAGCGGTAAAATGGAAGAGAAGCATGCCGTTGACATCAGGATCGCGGACGATAGGTCCACTCAGGACCGAAACCTCGACATTTACTTCTTCCGTTCGCGTTACACCGGAAAGTACACACCGTAACGTCGCTTCAAAAGCGTGGATGACAAATTCATGGTTCTGGTCTTCCTGACTTTCGAAATGGATGCCCACCAGCCCGACAGGAACTTCCAGGTCCGTCGCCGAATAAGTCGCCTGACCGGCCAATCCTCCGTAGGAAGCGGTAATCACTTTTCCGCTGCAAGCGGATTGCGCGGTCATCGTACCAGCAGAGCCACTGACGCTGACAGCGCCTTGGTCGGAATAAGTGGCCTCCGAAGTCACGTCGGCCGTACTTCCGTCACTGTACAGCGCGATTACCTGGAAAGACTGCGTCACAGAGACGATTCCGTCCACCACCTGGACCAGGTCATAATGATTGCGGTCGAAAGAGATACCTGTAAGCACCGGCGCCGGTTTCTTGGTCTGCGTCAAACTGAGCGTCACATCACTCACGCCATTGCTTCCTTGTAACACCAAAGTTCCGGACTTGTCTTC
This sequence comes from Bacteroidales bacterium, assembly GCA_016284265.1. Lineage (GTDB taxonomy): Bacteria > Bacteroidota > Bacteroidia > Bacteroidales > UBA932 > Cacconaster. The sequence continues at coordinate 2,916 of JAEEOM010000148.1, forward strand.
GGTCGTAGCGGTATTCTGGGTTTTCGGATAAACCGTGAGCTTACTGCCGTTGACCGAATAGCCGAAAGAACTCGTGCAACTCTTGACCGACCAGGTGCAATTCGCTGCGGAAACCGTCGCAGTCTTGCCGGCATCACTTCCGGATTCCTCCCATGTCCATGTCAAAGAAGCGGGGGAAACTTGCAGGGTGGAGGGCTCCGGAGGCGTTTCGGGTCTCCGGGTCTGCGTCAGGTCAACTGTCACGTCGCTCACACCGTTTGAACCCTGAATCACCAGGATACCATTCCGGTCGTCGGCCGTGCTGCTGTTCTGGGTCTTCGGATAAATCGTGAGAGTATTTCCGCTGGCCACATAGCCAAAATCATTGGAAATCTGTTTCACAGACCAGGAACAGTTTGTCGCCGAGACCGTCACGTTCCGACCGCTGCCGCTGCCGGATTCATCCCAAGTCCACTGCAGGGAACCAGGCGAAGCAGTTAAGGATGAAGAGACTCCCGCGGTCACTGTCAATGTCGCCGTTCCGGGAATTTCAACAGGTACACCTTCCCGATAGGTCATCGGATCGGAAGAAGAGAACATCCACCAGCCGGTTACCGTCGCGGTACCGGGCGCCAGGCCTGTCGCCTCCCCCGTACTTCCAGCATAAGTCACTGATTTGACGGTAGCAACAGATGCATCGGAAACCTCATACCGGCAAATGTTCGAGATATCGCTGCGCATGAATTCTTCCGTTCGCTCCTTATCGCTGTAAGAAACGAGCGTGGCCATAAAACGGGACCAAGTCTCCCCTACGACTATCGTCTTCGAGGCGGGAGCAAGTTCGATAGAGTACCACAACTTGCCGGCACCGCGACCGGTATAGCCATCCTGTTGCAACTGGATCGCATCGGTCAGGGCTGCATTCCAACGGCCGGATACTGTGATTGTGATATCGTTGTCATCTCCGGTATTCCGGGCTGCAGGATAGACTGTGATCGTGGCAGATCCCGTACCGGACGTCTTGCTGACATACCACTTGGCGGTGACGCCTGCCAGATTCCAGGCAATATTTGCCGACACATGGAATGTCTTCTTGACGGCAGGACCATACTCCCAACAGTTCCAGGTCAGCGGGCCATCCTCTTCGATGTACAGGTATGGCTCTTCATAATAATCGACACTGACGGGTTTGGAATCACGCAGGCCATCCCATTGTGCACTGACAGATCCTGTCGCGGTGGAGCCACTCTGGTTATCGGCTTCATAGGTCCGGGAAGAAGCATTCCAGAACCCGATTTCCGAGGCTGTCAGGGCCGTCGAGACAGTCCATGTAGCCAATGCAGAAACATCCCGGATACCGCCGGTCCCATAGGATTCGTCCAGCGAGCCGTGGTCCTTCCGGACATGATAGGCATAAAAGACAGCGCTTCCATTCCAGGCAAGCGAGCAAGTCTCCTCCGCTTCTGCAACTATTTCGGTGTAGCTGTGCGAGCCGTCCAGATTGCTCACATAGAACGCGTACGTGTAGTCATGGTCTTCTACGGTCACACGGATTGAATTGGAACTCTGCACGCCCCGGAACACGGCAGTCACGCTGGCGGATCCCGTCGCTGCGGCATGCGTCGTGCAGCCGGAAACGCGCAGTACCGCGGGATGGGAACTCGTCAGTATAAAGCCGCTCGTGATGTCTTCGGCGGCACCGCCGTCGGAGAAGGTCACATGGAGTCGCCATAACTGATCACTGCCCAAACCGACTGTCTGATCCGCTGTCTGCCAGGCACTGGCTGAAGCATTCCACATTTGCAGTTGCACGGTAGCCGGAATACGTTCCACCACGTTGACCGTGACGGGATTGCTCGTAACGCCACCGAACGCCGCCGTCAATGTCGTCGTCCCCGCGGTCGTTCTGGTTGAATAGGCGCCTTGTCCATTGTTTGTCAGCAGGCCGGCAAGGTCATTGCTCCAGGTCGCAGTTGTCGTGACATTCTCTGTCGAACCGTCCGTATAAGTAGCTTTCGCGGTAAAACTTAACGGCCGACCTCCCGTATAGGCCGTCTGCTCCGCAGGCGTGACAACGAGGGAAGCCGCGTCCCGGGTGACAACGCCTTGTTCGTCTACGGATTTCGTCACACCATTGAACGTCCAGGTAGCTGTAAAGATTGTCTGCGGACTGGATGCGGTGATTTCCGGATAGGATGCATAGGCACCTGTCCCGTAATTATTGGTGATATCGTTTCTGAAAGCGCGGAATGAACGTCTGCCTCCTACATAAGCGTTAGCTCCCCCGGCCGCAGACATCCAGTATTCATATCCTGAATTGTATGGATCCCGGTATTTCACCCGCATGACATCACGCCAGGTCACGTCTTCCCGTGTGGAAATATCTTCGGTCGTTCCGTCGGCATAATGGGCTGTCAGCGTGTATAGGAACGCAGTTCCCAGTCCACCCATCACATACGTCTTCGCCGGGTCCAGTGACAAATGATCCAGTACGCGGTCCGCTTCAAGATCCAGGTCATCGCTCTTGCGGCCGTCCAGGCTCCGGATATGGGCCTGCCCACCGGCCTCCGTGACACCTGCCGGAATCCAGAAATACAGCGTGCCGGGACTCCCGCTCACACGCACCCATTTATCTTCGGTATATCCGGTATCGGGCAAAAGAGCCGAAGATCCGGCTGCATCCAAAAAAACCCGGACGCCCTCCTCATAAAGCGTCTGGTCCAGCCGGAACTGGAATTGCAGCGCAGAAGGATTTTTGACGATTGCCTCGGGCGTATAAGTTCCGGTGGCAAGCCGGATTCCAGAACCGCCCGAAGCGGCACCGTGCTGGAATCGCAGGCTTCTCGTATCGGTGTACGGATCGATCTCTACCTTCCAGAGCGGACTATCGGGGGCACCGCCCCCGGAAATCACGTCGCGCTCCGCGATGGCGGCTTCTATTTTCTCGTCCGTCAAGTGCAACGTCACGGTGTTTTCGGAGTTTCGGACAACGTCGAAATTCGTCGTGGCGTTCTTCCCGAGATAAAAACGATAGGTAGTCCCGAATGTCAGGCCGCTGCCATCCAGAAGCATCGCGTCGCCCGTGATCTCGATGAAGGTCGGATGGTCGTTTTCACCCAGATTCTCCGGCTTTTTACTGTCCGCATCGGCGATGGCCCGATCCCCATACAAGTTTTCCGCTGCGTAGAATGTCGCGGCACCGCCGCTGTTCATCCGCATCACATCGTAACCCGAAGCGGCGTCCGTCGTAACAGCTGCATTCGTTCCCCGGCTGTCCGCAAAAGCACAAACAGAAGCCGGTCCCTCGATCGTAGCCCCAGTGACCGTAAACGAATAACGCGTCAAGGAGCTTTTATCTACGGTAATGTCATAACGTGCGACCAGACGTGTCATCGTCACGCCCAGTTTTCGTCCTGCGGACAAATCAGCCTTGGAGAATGAGCGCCCTATCTCTTGCCACGCCATCGGAATGCCGCTGGCCGAGGTCATATCGAAACCCGTAACATACCAGGTACCCATGGCTGATTCTTCCGTATATCCAACGCGGAACTGATTGCGGACATCCCCGACATTGGCCACGGCATACCAGTCGTAGCGACGGTCTGTCACGACTCCAATCTGTGTCATATCCACGCCAGATGGCTGATAATAAGCAGCTTCCAGCAATCCGGTGGCACTATCAAACTGCAGCAAAGTCCAGTTTGATACCGCGGCCACGTCCCCGGCAAACGAACTTTTGGTCCGCATGGCGGATTCCGTCGGAGCAATGGAGAGTTCGCTGCCGAGCCGACGGCCTCCCTCACGGAGACCGCCGGCAAACGGCAGCGGCGTCAACGATTCCCGGCATCCCGTCAGGAGCAGCATTCCCAGCAGGAGCAGTCCCGGGATGCCGGACAAATACTTGTTCTTTTTCATGGGTTCTTGTTTGCAAGTGATTCGTAGAGCGAGAAAACGCGTTCCTCTTCCCAATCAGAGACACGGAGATAGAGCAATGCGTCCCGGAAATCGATCCGGATCTCATAGTCGGGCAAACTGGACGCCGCCGGATCGTATCCCGCCGCGAAGAGATACAGGCCCACAGGGCTGGAGAAACGTTTGAGATGATCGTCTTTGTCCCAGAACTCCAGCACCAGATCGCTCCGCTTCTGACGGGGAATCCGGACGCTGATGCGTCCGGTCCCGTCATCTTCCTGTACCGTATAGAGATAGTTTCCTTCTACGGCTGCGTAATCCACGGCATCAAAGCCACATGTCGTACCCCGGATTACCAGGTTGTACTGCCGGCAAAGCGCCCCTTCCGATTCATCCGTGATGAACAGTGTAGAGAACTGTTTCTGCGGCTGCAGCACACTGCGGGCTTCCTCCCCGGTGCAATCCACCTTTTCCGTATGGACATACAACGAATCGATCTGGTTGCCGGCCTCATAGACGATCTGCGTTCCGGACCCCAGAAAATCCCGCAGGGGGCGGTTATGCACCAATCCAATGACACGGACCTGTGCTTTATCGACCGTAACTTCTTCCACCTCGGGGCAATCCCCCATCCGCCGGTTTTCCGACCATACGGGCTCCGGCGCCCGGAGCGTCACGTCGACACATCCTTCCCACCCTTCTCCCCAGGGCGCGGCGAGCACCTCCCGGTAATCGATGTCCAGATAGCAGGGACATGGGACCCGGTCTTCCCGTACTGTACAGCCGAAACAAAGCAGCAGGGAAATATACCCGATCACCCGATTTCTCATATCGTTTCTGTATATTCCG
>JAEEOM010000149.1 GCA_016284265.1 Bacteroidales bacterium
ATGAAGGCCACTTTGCTGGCGAACATGTCGTCGGAGAAATGGGCGGAAGCGTCGTAGCTGTTCAACAGATAGTCAATCTCGCCCGGATCTCCTTCGGCCAGCACGGTCGGCCGGCCGAGTTCGATGGTAAGCTGGTTCGCCTGGGTTTTGAAGATTTCAAGGGCACGGGAGAGTTTCTCGAAGAGCGCCTGCCGGGCTTCTGGTGTCGTGGCCGCCCACTGCTTCACAAAAGCATTGAATTCGTCTTTCGTTCCGTCTTCGGGACGCCAGAGGGCGGCGCACTGGTCGATGCCGCGCTGGAGATCCCCGGTCATGCCGGGGATGACATCGGAGGTCAAGCCGGAGGCTGCCCCGGGGATGATGGGCCAGGCGAGTTCCACAGTATGTTTTCCGGCGCCATATTCTTTGGCCTCTGTCTCTCCGGGCAGGGTCACCGAAGCCGTGGCACCCTTCGGAATAGTAAATGACCAGGACCACTTGCCACCGGCAATCTTCCAGACACTTTCGATAAGGCCGGCCGCTGACTGATAACGGGCGATTACAGAACCGAGCCGTTCGTCGGGAACGGGTTTGAGGAGGATGTGCTTGAAGCCGGGATTGGCCGGGTCGGCCGCGATGCCCGCCGCCGTCTCCCACAACCACTGGCAGACGCAACCGTAAGCGTAGTGGTTGTAGCTGTTCATGCCGTTGGGGCCTACGCCGCCTTCGACCGTATAACTGTTCCAGCGCTCCCACATGGTGGTGGCGCCGTTATCGACCGTATAGAGCCAGCTGGGATTCTTCCGCTGGAAGAGCAGATCGTAGGCAATGTCGGCCATGCCGTTTTCCGTGAGGGTCTGCATCAGGATGGAGGTTCCCAGGAAGCCGGTCTGGAGGCAGCCGTCATGGTCGGCGAAATTCTGTTTCAGCCGGGCAATCAGGTTCTCCCGAGCGGCACCTTCGACCAGGCCGAGTTTCAACGCGAAGAGCGCCGGCGTCTGCATGGTATTCAGGATAGGCGTCAGGAAATTACCCTCCGCATCCAGGCATTTCTCCTTCATGTAGGCTTTAGCCGATTCCGCCATAGCCCGGTACTTGGCTGCGTCGCGGCCGGTCGCGGCCGCCATATCGGCCATCATGTCCGCGTCGATGGCGCAGTAGCAAGCGCCCAGGAAACGCCAGTAAGAGAAGGAGGCCTGGTGCGTGGCCTCGTCGAGCCACCAACGTCCGCTGCTGCCTTCGAGCGGTTCATAGCTGAGCCAGTCCGCCCATTCGAAGTGACCGTTCTCCTCTCCGACCAGGTCTTCATCGTAGCGGGTCTCGTCGACATGCTTCATGAAGCGGTCCATCGCTTCCCAGTTCTCCTCAATCATCGCTTTGTCGCCGAACTGTTTCCAGATGGTCCACGGGACGATGATGCCGGCATCGGCCCAGCCGAAACGCATCATGTCGTTGCCATACTGGGCTGTCGGGGCGACACCCGGGAAGGCGCCCGTTTCACTTTGGGAGTCGCGCATGTCGCGCATCCATTTGCGGAAGAACAGATCGGTATTGGCGAAGAAGGTACCCGTCTCCGTGAATACCTGCGTATCGGCCGTCCAGCCCAGACGCTCGTCACGCTGCGGGCAGTCGGTCGGAATAGACAGATAATTGGAGCGCTGACCCCAGACAGCATTGGAAATCAGCTTGTTGATAGACTTGTCACCGGTCGTGAGCGTTCCGGCTTCCAGTTTCCGGGCAATCGAGGTAACCGGAATGGAGACAACCGAACGGATCTGCACTTCGTCGGTTACCGTCACAGCCATGCAGCTGAATCCGAAGAAGGTGCAATGCGGTTCATAGGCCACGAAATCCGGGGTGCCGGCAAAGGTATAATCGATCCGGTAGAAATGCTCGTTCAACCGGAGATTCCGGCGATAGACCGTGCCGGCCGGTCCATCCATGCCCCGGCTTTCCTCTCCATTGCCGTCGTTGAGAATCTCGGCCGGGAGACAGGTCAGCACCGTGCCTTCCGGGGCTTTGAAAACGAACGAAGGGACGGCAGAGGCATTCTGTCCGAAATCCACCACCAGCGTCTCGCCGGGCCGGACCGTCATCACTTCGCCCGGCGCGTAAGTGCGGGTGACGACCACCTTGCCGTATTCCGCCTGCCGGTCATCGGTCTTTTCGACCGCATCGGTGATGCCTTTCCACACATAAGCCTTGACCGGCTTCAGGGCCAGATCACGGCGTTTATAGACTTCCGCGCCTTCCGACGGCAGGATCTCCCCCGCAAACTCCGTATTGATCTCCGGAGCGGACAGTTTTTCGGGCGTGTCATAACCCGGAAGTTCCCGCGCGTCATACGTTTCCCCGTCGAAAATGCCGGCGTGCTTCACCGGGCCGGCAATACCGGCCTTCCAGGTCTGGGTGTCCGTACCGAAAAAGGCCTGCGTCCCGTCGGCGTAGATGATCGCCAGCACGGCACGGAAGGCACATTTGCGGCCGACCATGCCTTCGTGGCCGCCGGGCGTGACGATCTTGTCGGCCCACCAGCCGGGCGTCACTTGGGCAGACAATACATTTTCTTCCCCGGGTTTCTTTGCAAAAGCGTCCGTGATGTCATAGGTGAACGAGCGACGGGTCTTCTCGGCATGGGTAAAGCCGGGCTTGAGTACCTCCTGCCCTACCGGACGGCCGTTCAGATAGAGTTCATAGACACCCAGCGCCGTGGTCATCCACCGGGCCGACACGACTTTTTTGTCGTTCTTTACCGTCGAGACAAACCAACTGGCCCCGTCCGCCGAACGGGGATCGCTCCCGATACGGCCTTCGACGACCGGTGCATCGACGACGGAAATCCACTGAGCCGCATCCCAAGCGGACGCATCGAGCGCTACCACCCTATGGCCCACTTCCCGGGCTTCCTGCTCTCCGCAGGCACCCACAATGCTTGACGCCAACATTAATACTCCAAGGAAACGTTTCATTTTCAAAAAACTTTGTATTTTTACAAAGATACAAAAAAAGAGACCCGGTCCAGCCGGGCAAAGACAAAAGGATCATGACAAAAGAAGAGAAATACCAGGAGCTCCTGCAGGAAGCGGAGGCCCTGACTGCCGGCGAGACCGATGAAATCGCCAACATGGCCAACCTCGCGGCCGCCATCTATGCCCGATTCGGATTCCATTGGGTGGGATTCTACCGCGTCTGCGGCGAAGAACTCGTCCTGGGCCCGTTCCAGGGCCCCGTGGCCTGCACCCGCATCCGCTACGGCCGCGGCGTCTGCGGCACTGCCTGGAAAGAAGGCCGCACCCTGATCGTCCCCGACGTGGACCAGTTCCCGGGCCATATCGCTTGCAGCGCCCTGTCGCGGAGCGAGATTGTCATCCCCCTCACACGAGCGGGCGCCGTCGTGGCCGAATTAGACATCGACAGCGCCGAACTGGATACGTTCGACGCTGTCGATGAGCTTTGGCTGACCCGGATTCTTGCAGCCGCTTACAAATAGACGGCCTTTACGTCGTTCGAATAGATGTAAACCCGCTGGTCATAGAGGAGACGGCCATTGCGCCAGACTCTTACGTTGTGCATACCGGGGCGGACGGGGATCGTATTCTCGATCGCTTTTTCGAAATTGTGCCGGCTTCGGCTTGCGTTGTACTTCAAGGTCTTGATCCGGTAGCGCTGATGATCGACCGACACTTCGATGTTTTTCGACCGGTCGGCGAAGAAAGCCAGGCCCGCAAAATTGTTCCGGGGCGCCGTAGAATGGGAATGATGACGGTGGCGGGAATCGGGATATGAATGGCCATAGCCATAAGAAGGCTCATAGGAATAATAACCGACACCGCAACCCGTAACCAACAAGACGGCGGAGAGGAGAATCAAAAAACGTTTCATGGTCGTAGGGTTTATGTTTTGGGCTTCTTATTGCAAAGATGGGGCCACAACTATTTGACGTGTTTGGTCACGTTGCTGGGCTCGGCCCGGATATCCTGGTCTTTCAAGTAAAGATCATCGTACTTCCCGGAGGGAATATCCCGGAAAATGTAGTAATTCGCCTTGCGGGCGGCTTCGATGTGGTCGGTGAGCGCCGTACTCAGCGCAGCAGCGGCCAAATCGACCAGTGCGCCCAGCACACCCGTATTCCCCGAATCGGGCGTGAGGTCGAGGAACAAGTCGCAGGTGCGGTCGAAGAGGATCCGGTCGGTCACGGTCGACCGGATGAAATAACGGATCTTCGTATGGATACCGATGCCCTGCTTGGCCCAGTCTTCGATGACCGAGAATACGACCGCATCGGCCCCGAAGAAATCATGGAACTGGCGGAGCGGCCGGTCGAGGAAGAGCTCTGCATCGTAGGCGCTCTCCTGCCGGAGAACGTCCATCGCCAGTGCCGGGGGAATCACATAGTAGCCGGCTTCAATCAGCGGCCGGCTGATGGAAGTATAGAGCAATTCCTTGGCCTCTACATTGGCCGTATTGTTGATCGGCGGCATCACCAGCAGCGTCACCGGACGCTCTTCATACATACCGGGATAGAGGCTCTGGCGGGTAAGGGATGTGGTCGAGCCGCAGGCTGAAACCATCAGCACCAACAGCAAAAGGAGGAGACTTCTTTTCATTGCCGGAACAGTCTTTCAGCCAAAGGTTTGATGAATACCATCGATTCCGGGTAATAGCGCATCTCCATCTCGAACAGTTCGCGACTGCGCTCCAGGAAGCCGGTGCCGTAGTCGGTGAAGACGAAAGCCGCCTTCTGCCGGGCCGAAGCGTGTTCGGCGAAAATCGTCGCCGTTTCGGGCTGTGCGAGCAGCCAGGCATACTCGGCGCAGATGCCCGGCGGAGGGACCTGACGCAAACCGCCCGGATGGGTCACGAGCTTCTCGTACATCAGGAGCATCTCGCAGGTGCTTTCCGGGCTCTGCTTGGCACTGAGCCGGTAGGCACGCCGCTCGTATTCCGTCGTATTGCTGAGACCGCCGCCCCAATAATAGAGAACCTGGCTGGTCGGCCCGCATGCGGAAAGCAGCAGGCCGGCCGCCAGGAAAATGAGGATCCGCTTCATGTTAGAGGTTGATGACCTTCGTATCACCCGCCGAAACGAATATTTTTTGCGTCAGGATGGTTTCGCCCCGCAGGCGGACCTTGACATCGTGCTGGCCGGGTTTGATGACGATCAGGTTCTCGGCCGTCCGCTTGATGTTGCGTTTGCTCTTGAAATCACTGTCTTTGACCGTGTTGACACGATAAGTATCCCTATCAATCGTCACATCGATCGTCTGCGTCCTGTCAGAGAAGAAGACAATGCCCGCCTCATCGGCACGCCCGGAAACAACCGTATGGGAACCGACGCCGCAACTTGCCAGCAGCAAAGCTGCGCTCAGGAAAAGAAGGAGTTTCTTCATGGCTTACTCGTCCAAAATGTAATAGTCATCCAGATGGTTTTCGTCGATATCCTGTCCGCTGTAGGAGCAGAAGGAGATTTCGGTCTCCGGCGTATCGCCCAGCATGGTTTGGACCGTCACCACACCGATCAGCGTGCCGGGCAGTTCGATCTCCATGCCAGTCTGCGGGTTCTTCACCTTGCGGCCCTTCTTGTAAACGTTGAACTTGTCGCCTACGGCAAGGCCCTGGGCGGCACCGCCGGCGATGATATAGGAACCGCCGTCTTCGGCCAGCAGATAGGAACGCCAGGGTTTGTCCATGCACTTGTTGATGATATTCTCAACCAGCTGGGACAACGCCGCGGAAATGGCTTTGTCGCTGAGGGTAGCGTCGAAACCGGCCGTGCCGCCGATGCCCAGCGTCTGTTTGGTCGTGGTTTCGGCATAGCCCTTCGCCTCGTCGGAATAGATGATCAGGCCAGTGGCGGCATCAACCAGACGGACGCTCACGCCGGCCTCGACGGTCTGGGTCTTGGTGGAGGAGAACACCTGTTCGTGGCCTTCATTCTTGCGGCCGAATTCGGTGATGGAGCCCAGGATGATGTAGTCGGCGCCGATCTTGTTCATATTGGGACCGGTTTCAGCCACCAGGACATCGAGATCTTCCCGCTCCAGCAGGATGAACTTGCCGCTCTGGGCGAGTTTCGACGAAAGGATGTCAAGCGCCTGCTTGCGCATCGGGTCATTTTCCTTGTCGTAGAAAATGCCTTTGCCGTACTGGGTCTCGTTGGTGAAACGGCCGATGGCTACTTTCCGCTTGATGGTCTTATCCTGTGCGGAAACAGGTGCCGCGGCGAGGAAGACCAGGACCGCAGCCAGAGAGAGGGTAAGAATTCGCTTCATAGTCGTATCAAAAGATTATTTGCCGGATTCGTCTTGCAAAAACGACGCCATTTGCGGGACCTTGGCCCGCGCATCGAGGAATAACTTCCACTGCGCCCGGGTACGGACAAGGTTATGCTCCGGGTATTTGATCTTGTAATACGTGTCACCGTTGATATAGTCCGCGAAGAAGCGGACGGTCTGCATATACGGGAAGAGCGTGGCCGCAAAGGGCAGGTTCTCCCGCTCGACGGGCGTAAGGAACGCGCTGGCGGTGGAAAGGTATCCTTTGGCGAACGCCTTGAAAATCTCCATGTTGAACGACACATTCTCCAGGTTCGGATCGTCCTCGGCGCCCGTGTTGGCCGCCGTGCGGAGGAAATCGCCGAAGTCGGAGAAGACGAACGAAGGCATCACCGTATCAAGGTCGATGACGCAGAGGATGTTGCCGTCGCGGTCGAACATCATGTTGTTGACCTTCGTATCGCAGTGGCAGATGCGCTTGGGCAGGATGCCCTCGCGGTACATCCGCTCCGCCTTGCACATCTCCGTCTCATAGGTCTGGATCTCATCGACCAGCGCCTTCACCTCGGGGTCAGCCATCCGGCCGGCCGCATCGGCAGCCACAGCCTCGCGCAGCTGGCGCGCACGCAGTTCCATGTTGTGGAAGTCGGGGATCGGCTCGCCCAACTTGTCCGGCAGGTCGGCAAGCATCGCCTCGAAGCGGCCGAACGCCACACCGGCGTATCCGGCATACTCGGGCGTGACGGCCTCGAAGGTCAGTGCATCACGGATGAACACCGACACGCGCCACCACTCCTTCCCGTCGGTCCAATAGCTCTTGCCTGTCTCGCGTTCCGGCAGGAAGCGGAGCACTTTGCGGTCGATGTCGTTCTCTCCGGCCGCTACGAGCTTGGCACGGATGTGCCGCGTCACGCAGTCGATGTTGTGCTGCAGCAGGTCCACATCCTGGAAGATTGCCTGGTTGATGCGTTGCAGGACATAATTGTCCGGACCGTCGGTGACGACCCGGAACGTATCGTTGATCAGTCCGTTCCCTAACGGACGGATGTCGGTCACCGTACCTTCCGTGGCAAAGTGACCGACAATCTGTTTCAGTCTTTCGTCCATCGCGTCCGTTTTATTTGGCCAGGGCATAATGGAAGCCGTCCACCTGATTCCAGGCGCCACGGGTGAAATCGGGTACCTCAACCGGCATCGAACCATGTTCGAGCGAGACGCGCGAAAGCGGTGCCACACAGCACCATTCGGCCAGATCATACACATCCATATCGAGCGGCAGACCGTGGTGCAGGCAGTACACGAGACGGTAGTCCATGATGAAGTCCATGCCGCCATGACCGCCTACCGACTTGGCCAGCGCTTCGAATTCAGGCGTGAGGATGACGTTGCGATAACCCTCCTGAAGGGCCCGCATTTCTTCGCCTTCATACACTTTCTCGTCGCTGATGTGACGGGCGTCCACCTGGTCGGCCGGTTTGTCCACCCGGAGGCAGTACTGCCCGATCGGATACTTGGAAGCGTAGCCGTCGGTGCCCACCACCTGGTACATGCGGCTATACGGACGCGGTGTCATGACGTCGTGCTCGATGAGGATCGTTTTGCCCTTCTCCGTGCGGATGAGGGTGGAGGTCTCATCGCCGTTGGCGAACTCGCGCACCTCCATGCCAGTATGGTTCGCCGCAATCTTGGCACCGTTGAACGATTTGGTGTCCATCGACACGAGCGTCGTCATGCGGTCGCCACGGTGGATGTCGAGCACCTGGCACACGGGGCCGATACCGTGGGTCGGATACACGTCACCGCGGACTTTCTGGTTGTAGTCGAGCCGCCAGTTGTTCCAATACTCGTCCCAGAACGGATCGAGGTTGTGGCAGTAAGCGCCTTCCACATGGATAATTTCGCCGAAGAGGCCGCGCTGGGCCATCTCGAGCGTCGTCATCTCAAAGAAGTCGTAGATGCAGTTCTCCAGCATCATACAGTGCTTGCGGGTCTTTTCGGACTGGTTGATCAGGCCCCAGATCTGGTCCATGTCGAGGGCTGCGGGCACCTCGATGGCCACATGCTTGCCGCATTCCATGGCATACATGGCAATCGGATAGTGATTGAGCCAGTCGGTGCAGATGTACACCAGATCGACGTCAGCCTGCTCGCAGAGGCCGCGCCAGGACTCTTGCTCGCCACTGTAGGCACCTGCAGGAACAGGTTTGCCTTTTTTACTGATGAATTGCTGGCTCGATTCGACACGGTCGGGAAGAAGGTCGCACAGGGCCACGATCTCGGCACCGGGAATCTGGACAAGACGACGCACAGCCTCACTGCCGCGCATGCCCAGGCCCACAACACCGATGTGGACGGTTTCGATAGGTTCTGCCGTCAAGCCCAGGACATTCTGCTGCCCCGCCGGCCGGGTCGGAACCGGCGTCTTGATGATGTTCTCAACAGGCTTTTGCTTGCAGCAACCAGCCGCCAACAGGGCCAGCGCCGTAAAAATCAGGAGTAAATTGCGTTTCATAACGGAAAGGATATCATTTGTACAAAGATACACAAAAAAACAGAAACCTATCTCCTTCCCGCCGATTGGATCAATCCGATGAATCCTAATGGATGAGCGATGTGATCCGCGCACCGAGTTCGGCGTTCTCCAGGATGCCGTTGAAATGGTCGCGGCCAGGGCCCCAGACATAGTACGGTACGGCGATGCCGTTGTGGGAATCGTTTCCGAAGCCCACACCGATGCGGCCTTCCTTGAGATCACCGTCCTGGAGCGTCAGGGCTCCCGTCGCGTGGTCGGCCGTTACGATGACCAGCGTATGGCCGTCGGCTGCCGCCCACTGGAGCACGTCGCCCAGCACACGGTCGAAGTCGAGCAGTTCTTCCATGGCGTTGTCGATCCGGTTCTCGTGCAGCCAATCGTCGATGCTTGAACCTTCAATCATATAGACGAAGCCTTTGTCGCCGCAGTTCGTCGAAAGTTCGGCCAGGCCTTTGGCTACCATATGCCTGAACAGGTCGCCCCGCTCCAGGGCCACAGGCAGATTGTCGTCGGCCAGCAAGGCAAGTATCGGCAGATGCGCTTCCATCAGGGCCGTTTCGTCGTAAACCACTGCATATCCCTTCGTACCCATCTCGTCGTCGATGTTACGGGCATCTTTCCGCTTCTTTCCGAAATAGTCGCGGCCGCCGCCGGCGATGTAGTCCACACCGCTTTCAGCATAACCCGCAATGACCTCGTCGTATTTGTAACGATGATCACTGTGGGAGCAGAATACGGAAGGCGTGGCGTCGGCCATGAGACAGGTTACCGCAACGCCCGTCTTCTTGCCGCACTCCTGGGCCTTGACGAACATGGAAGGGATCGGATTGCCGTCCGGGTCGGTAGCGACGTGGCTGTTGCTGGTCTTCTGTCCCGTAGACAGGGCCGTACCGCCAGCGGCAGAGTCCGTGATCAGGTCGCTTAAGCTATAGGTACGTGACAGGCCCACGACCGGCATATTGTCGAGATTCAGTTTGCCGTGGTTCAGCACCCAGGCGCAACTCACCTGCTCCAGGCCCATGCCGTCACCAATCAGGAAGATAATGTTGCGGACTTCGTTGGATGCCGGCGGCTCCTCGACATTCACGATGTCGTAAGGATATGGCGTTACATAATAACTGAGTTTGTTCTCCTCCTTGTCCTTGCGGCAGGAACACGCGACGGAAGCGACCGCCAGCGCCAGCAGTAAATAATAACTATACTTCATGGGTTCAAATTACATATACTCTCCCTGAATGGTCAGGGAGCCGTCCGGATTGAGTTTCTGCGCCACAGCGAAGGGAACCGGATAACGGACGCCCTTGACTTCAATCTCGGCTTTCAGTTTCAGCGCGCCGCTGTTCCAGTCCACGCCCGCGGGCAGCGTCATCATCGCCTGACGGACGCCGCGCGTCTTGGGATAGCCCGCATCGAGGCAGCCGCTGATGTTGACCTTGCCGTCATCGGTGAACAAGGTCAGCCGCAACACGCCCGGCACACAGGCAATGCCGTCGTTGACCATGCCGAAGATCAGGTTGGTCCGGCCATTGTCTTCGCCCGAAACCCAGATCCACGAGGGACGGATCCGGAAACCGATGCAGGAGGCCAGGTCATCCAGTCCTTCGGGATGCCTGCGATAGTAACGGTACAGATTGTCGGCATTGATGTGATGCCAGTTCCAGAGCGAGAAATAATTGGCACCCACATCTTTGACATGAGAAATGATGGCTTCGTTGCGGGGAATGCCCGCCGCATCGCTGTGCATCGTCTCGTCGCGGCCGTCCGAGAGGCCGCATTCGACCGCGGCCGCCGTCCAGGCGGGACGGTTGCTCAGGGCCTCGATCTGTTCATTCTCGATAAAGATGGTGTCGGTCCGGAGCCAGTTGCCGTCGCGGACGGTCCGGTCGAGCACCGAAGAGTTGCCCACGCGGCTGTAGTCGGGCTGCGTGTTCGTCAGCAGCGGAACCTTGTCCCAGTAACGGTTCTGGATGTCGTACATCTTCAGGAAGGTCGGCTCGCCGCCGAAATCTCCGTCGAACGGATGATCCTCGTACGGCCAGGTGTGACCCTCGCCCCAGAAGCCGTACAGGCAGGTATCCATATACTCCACAAGCGGACTCCCGTTGAGTTCCTGCGCCAGCAGCGCGATCATTTCCTCGTAGCAGGCGAGGAAATACGGATCGTCGTATTTGGGGACCGTCTGGACCTTCTGATAACGTACCTCGTTGGGGTTGCCCTTCCAGGTGCCCTTGAGCTTGTGCATCGGCACCTTCTTGAGCATGAATTCCGGGAGGGCGTCCTCCAGGATGTCGGGATTGTTGAGCATGATGCGGAATCCCACCCGCTTGCCGTATTTGGCCGCCTTCTCAAACGTGATCTTCCAATAATCGTCGAAATCGAGGCGGCCCGCCCGTTTCTGGATGTGACGCCAGTTGGGACGGATGTACAACTTGGTCGCCAGCGGGAATGCGGCCAGTTCGTCGATTACCTGTTCCAGGCTTTTGCCCGGCACGGAAGGGGCTCCGAGATCTCCTGCGATATAGGAGGTGAGCCCCATTCCGAAACAGTCGAGCATTTGTCTGCCCGGCGTGGTGTACTGGACAACCGAGCCACCATAGAAGGCCTCCGGCTCATACTGCGGGAAAGGTCCCTGATAGAGCCGGTCCTTCACTTGCGGGCCGCCGCCGAAATCGTACTTCTCCCAATTGTGGGAAGGAACCCACGCTTTGAGAGCGGGTGCCATGCCGGCGGCAGCCGCAGCGAAGAGACTCGTCCTTAAGAAATCACGCCGTTTCACGTGTTAGTCCTTGTCGAGTCCAAGGTGGATCGAGGTGTTGCCGTCCTTGTCCTTGAAGGCCACGGCGTCATCCCAATCGCTGTTGTAGAATTTGGTAAAGAAGGCCACGGCGGGCGTCTTGATGCCGAAGGTCTTGCGGCTGATGCCGAGTTCGAAGAAGAACTTGCCGTCATCGGTCACGCCGCGCGTACCCATCACTTCCTTCACCGCGTCGGTCCACTCCAGATCGTCGCCGCCGATGTACCAGTCATCCCAAGGTTCATCACCGCAGCAGTTGCCTTCGTAGTACCATTCGCAGCCGAGGCTCTTGGTAGAGTAACCGGTCTGGCTGTTGTCATCGGCGTCCATACGGAGGTTCCAGATTGCCTGGTTGATGTCGAACATATCCTGTTCTTCGAGGACGAACATGAAGTAGATGTAGTTCGCATCGTAGTCGAACTTGCCGTAGCTCACGCCGTCATTGCCATAGAGCATGAAGTCAGGATAGGTCACGGCATCCCAGTCGGAGAGGGTTCCGTCGTCGAGTTTCACAGCCGAAGCCTTGGCCACCAGAATCTTGGTGGAGACCGTCTGCTGCTCGCCGTTGTAGCTGCCGCTCATCGATACCCAGTAGCTGCCGGGTTTCTTGAAGGTATAGGTGAAAGTTTCGCCGCTGCCCTCCGTTTCGCCAACGATGTTCCATTTGACATCCTTGGCGTCGGCAGAAGTGAAGGTGTAGGTCAGGCCCGAGCATTCGTAGGTAAACGAAATGTCCGGAATCGGTTCCAGGTCAAGGTCTCCGAGGTGGACACAGGCCGTCTGGGAGCAGACCATCAGAACAAGGGCCGTTAAGAATATGCTGATCTTTTTCATGACAGGGTCTTATTTATAAGCTTCATTCTGGGTGCATGCAGGGTTGTTGAGGATTTCCTGCTGGGGAATCGGGCAAATGAGCCGTCCGTAGTCGTACTTGGTGGTGACACCCGGCGCGGTGAGACCGGGAACCAGGCCCGTGCTCTGGCCGTTGACATAGTTGGTGTGGAAACCCCAGTAGTTGCGGATCACATCTTTCTTGTTGCGGAGCAGGTCGTAGATACGGAAGCCCTCGAAAGCAAGTTCGATGCGTTTCTGGGTAAGGACCAGGTCAACCAGGTTCGTCTTGATGTCGGCGCTGGACAGGTGGTAGTCGGCCGGGGAGTAGCCCTTGGACGCGGCCACATCGTAATCCATACGGCTGTCGATGATCGTGTTCAGGTCGGCCAATGCACCTGCCTCATTGTTCAGGTGGGCATAAGCTTCAGCCCGGTTGAGATAGACTTCCGCAAGACGGAGCAGCGGATGCGAGCAAAGCGTCGCGATGCCGTCCTGCCACGTATGCTTGGAGCAAGGATAGAGGATCAGACCGTTCTTCAGATAAGCCGGGCAGACAAAGCTGAAGCGGCAGTCCACGTCGATGTACTGGTCTTTCTCGAAATTCATGTCATCGAGCAGGGGCTTGCTGTAGCCTTCCTCACCCCAGCAGCCGGAAGCACCGTTGTAGATCATCGAGGCGACGGCGGCACTGCCCTGGTCGTCGGTGGCGATCATGCGCATGCACCAGATGGTTTCGTCGCGGTTGTAGGTCTCGGTGAAATAGCTCGGGAATTTCTTGGCGGATTCAAGCGCGTATTCGCCGCTGTTGATCACCTTGGTTGCGTAATCGGCCGCTTTCTGCCAGTCCTGGGTGAAGATGTACACGCGGGAAAGCATGGCCTGGGCGGCGCCCAGCGAAGCGAAACCCTTGTTGGATTCCCGATCGGGGAAAGAGCCGGCCGAGAAGTCCTGTTCGGCTTTGAGGAGCAGGTCGATGATGGCGTCGTAGCTGTCAGCGACGGATGCGCGGTCCTTGAGTTCCGAGTCGGAGCTGTCTTCCCGGAGGATGATGCCCAGATCGCTGGAAGCGGTGGCCGGATCGTACTGCTTGGCGTAGTTCTTCAACAGGGCGTGCATGCAGAAGGCCTTGAAGAATTCGGCCTCACCGCGCAGGTAGATGTCCTGTTCGGTCAGATCCTCTTTCTGTGCGATGGTGGCCAGGGCCACGTTGCAGGAGTAGATGAGCTTATAGTTGAGGGCCCAGAAGCTGCGGAAGTTGCCAAGCACCGGAGAACGCTCATCGTAGCGGAAGATCATGTTGAGGTCGTCGGAGGTCTCATGGCCATAGACCACGTCGTCGGAAGCGAAGTCGGCCAGCTGGTAATACTGGCGGCCCCACCAATAGTTGCTTTCGTCGGTATCGTCCTTCATGGTGGCGTAGCAGCCGTTGAGGATGTCTTCCAGGCCCGAAGGAGATGCGGTCATCTGCTCACCGGTCAGAGAGTCGGCGGGAGCGATGTCGAGATTGCAGGCCGTAAACAGGCAGCTGGACACTGCCAGGGCGAGCAGGATGGAAAATATCTTTTTCATGGAATTCCGGATTTAGAAAGTGAAGTTGACCTGGAAAATGTACTGCCGCTTGTTCGGGTAGCGGTCATCGATGCCCTGGATGGTACCGATGAGGCCCGAACCCGTCATATCCACTTCAGGGTCACCACCCCAGACGGTCGTGAACGTGGCCGCGTTGTCGCAGGAGAGCGAGAAGGTCAGGCCATTGTTCTTCATGATCGACTTGGGAAGGGTGTAGGACAGGGTGACGTTGCGGATCTTGAAGTAGTTGCCCGGCACCAGATAGCCCGTATGGTAAAGGGTGGCCGGTGCATAGGTCGGCGAGCCGATCGTGGCGATGTCGCCGGGACGGCGCCAGATCTTGTCTTCGTTGGAAGGCAGCAGGGAGTTTTCGACCCAGATGGCCAGTTCGCTGGCGCGGCTGCGGCCGTAGAGCTGGTTGCCCCAGACAAAGTTGCTGGTGGCGGACAGGCGGAAGTTCTTCCAGCTGAAAGCCGTAGAGAGACCGCCCTGCCAAGGGATGATCGGCGAACCTGCTTCGATGTAACGGGCGGAAGCATAGTCTGTGGTCTTGTTGCCGCTCGCATCGATATAGAGGTTGCGGCCCGTCTGCGGATCGACGCCGGCATATTCGCGGAGATACCAGGTAGCGAGCTGGCCACCGTCGTGGTACACCTGCGAGACACCGGAGTAGTTCGACTTGGTGACAGTGACACCTTCACCGAAGCCGGTCAGCCAGTTCTTGTTGTAGGCGATTTCGAAGTCAACGTCCCAACGGAAGTCGCGCGTCTTGACAGGCGTCGTCATGACGGCGGCCTCGAAACCGGTATTGACCACGGAACCCAGGTTCTGCCACTGCTGCGAGAAGCCGCCGGACGGCGGGAGGTCGCGGTAGACGAGCAGGTCGTTGGTCTTGTTGCGATACCAGTTCAGGTCGAGGGACAGCCAGTCGCGGATGCCGATCTCAGCACCGACGTTGAACTGGTCGGTCTGCTCCCACTTCAGGTTGGCGTTCGCCATCTGGGTCGCCGTGGCGGCCGAGTGGTTGTCGTACTGCGTGCTGTAGGAGAACGCTTCGAGATACTTGCTGGCGCCGATGTCTTTCATACCGGTCTTACCCCAGCTGACTTTGAATTTGAGGTTCGTGATGGCCGATGAGCTGAAGAAGTCCTCGTTGCTGACCACCCACGCCGCCGAAACGCTAGGGAACATGGCCGTGCGGTTCTGCTTGTTGAAGGTCGAAGACTGGTCGATACGGAACGAAGCGTTGATGAAGTACTTGGAGGCATAGTTGTAAGCCGCCTGGGAGATGAAGGACTGCATGCCCGTCACCGACATGGTGCCGGCCACGTCCTTGCTGTCGGAAGCGACGCTCAGCACATAGAGGCCGTACGGGAGGCCCTTGCCTTCACCGTAAACATTCTGCCACCAGGAGCGCTGGGCCTCATAGCCGACGAGGGCGTCGAACGAGTGCTTGCCCCAATCCTTCTGGACCTTGAACATGTTGGTGGTAATTCCGCCATAATCGAGCGACTGCTCTCCTTCCACCTGGTCGCCGGGCTGCATGTATTCCACGTCAGCGGTACGGTGGTAATCGAAAGTCCAGGCACCGGCGCTGGCACGGGTCTGCGACACGAAGGAGAGCCAAGGGGTAATCTGGGCGTTGACCACGAAGTCATAGTCGACACCGAAGCTCTTCGAAGTTCGGGAGTCCTTGTTCCGGTCGGAGTAACCGATCATCGGGTTCTTGTCGTAGCGGGAATACAGGTCAGTACGGCCGGTGAAAGGAACGAGATTGCCCTGGGAGTCATACGGGCTGTCCCAAACGACGCCTTGGAGCACATAGTAAACCAACAGGTCGTCCGGCTGGTCCTGCTTGTCGGCCCAGACATTGACGTTGTTGGTGATGGTCAGCCACTTGGTGAGATACATCGTGTTGTTGGAACGCACGTTGATCTTCTTGTAGCCGGTGTATCTCAGGGTACCCTGCTCGTCGTAGTAGGATACACTGTTGTAGAAAGAGTTCTTGGCCGTTCTGCCGGCAACCGAGAGGTGATGGCTGTGCAGCAGGGCGTTGCGGTAAACCAGGCCGCGCCAGTCCGTATCGGTATCCATCACCGACTTCGGCGCAACCGACTGCATGGCGACGTCGTCCACGAGGCCCGTTTCCGGGTCGCGGTAGTACTCACGGTAGTACTGGTACAGTTGCCGGGAGTTCATGAGGCGCTGACGGCTGAAATCCGCCTGGGCCATACCGACGGTCGACTTGAAGTTGAACTGAAGCTGGTCACCCTTGGCTTTCTTGGTGGTGATGACGATCACACCGCCGTTGGCCTGGGCGCCGTACATACCCGTGGAACCGGCGTCCTTCAGGACGGTGACCGTCTCCACGTCATTGGGATCATAGGAACCGCCGATGATACCGTCGACCACGTAGAGCGGCTCCTGCGGAGCGTTCAGGGACGACGTACCACGGATGCGGATGGAGGCCGAGGAACCCGGCAGACCGCTGCTGTTGATGACCGAGACACCGGCCACCTTGCCCTGGAGCATGTGGGTAATGTCGCTGGTCACCACATCGTTGAGTTTTTCGGCACCCACGACGGCAACCGCAGAAGTGATTTCCGCACGGGTCTTGCTGGAATAACCCACAACGACGATTTCGTCGAGGAGTTGCTGGTCAACGTCAAGGGCGACGTTGATGAGAGCTCGGTTCGAAACCGGGATTTCCACGGTTTTGAAACCGATTGACGTGAAGACCAGAACGGCGCTGCCGTCGGTCACGTTGAGGGTGTACGTACCGTCAACGCCCGTGACCGTGCCGTTCATCGTGCCCTTTTCCATGACGCTGGCTCCGATCATAGGTTCTCCGTCATCCGAAGCGGTGACGGTACCCTTGACCGTAATCTGCGCATTGAGCTGCATCGCTGTCAGCAGCAGGGCGAAGAGAAAGATCAATCGTTTCATAGACAATATTTATGGTTAAAATTATTGTTGCTTGGCTTCCAGTAACAGCGCGTGGTCGAACGACACGTCGAGGACCGTCTTGTCAGACGCCGTGACGGTGCCGTAGTCCACGTGGTTGTAGTAATCGGTAATATGATAGTCGCGCCCCTTTTCCAGGCCCCGGAGTTCGACCTGGGTCACTTGCGGGCCGCGGGTGTAGAAAGCATAGTGGAGCACGCCGTCCTTGCGGATGACGTAGGTCTCCGGGAAGTCGTAGCCGACATCGTAGAGGCCCGGGACGATCTCGCCCTCGGAAAGCCGCTTCGATTCATAAATCTCCAGCGCGTTCTTGAGCTGCGCCTCTTTCTCCGGCGTCAGCAGATACGAATGACGCACGTACGGGTTGTCCTTGGGCCAAGTGAACTTGGTGCCCAGGACCGCTCCGATACCCAATTGCGTCGGAAAGTCGTTCCCGCCGTCCGAAAGTTCGATGTGGTCGCCGTAATAGGCCGTGCGGGGCGCCAGGGCGCGGAGCACGTACCCTTTCGTGCGGATCTGCCAGCTGCTTTCCGGATCGGAAGAGACCGTCTTGTTGACGTAGGGCAGATGATAGACGGAGAAGCAGTCGCCGCAAGGGCAGAACTGCAACACGGCGTGCGGTTTGACGCCGCGGGCCGTCTCATAGATCATTTTGAAGAAATCGGGCAGTTCCCGGACATCCTTTTCCGGATCGTCGGGATGGTGGGCTGGATTGTAGTCCGGCGCCACGGCATTCATGTGCTGGCCGTCGAGTTTGAGGCCGTCGAAGCCCCATTCCCCGATGAACTTCTCCACCAGCGCTTTCTGTTCCTGAATGACATCCGCGTCAACCGGAGAGAGATACCAGCTGTCCCACCAGGTGATGTCCTGGGGTTTGCCGTCTTTGTCCAGAATCACGGCATCGGGATGACGCTTGAGGAATGCCGAGCCCGGGTCGGCGGCCAGAGGCGCCCACCACAGCTCGGCCTTTAGGCCGTTGGCGTGGAACTGATCTACCAGCATCTTCATGTCGGCATCGCCGTGGGGGAAACGCGCAGGTGTAAGTTCCCAGTCGCCTTCGGCGATCTGATAACCGTCGTCAAGCGTGGCCCACTTGAAACCCAGCTCCTTGACTTTCGGGAGGGTGCCCAGGATCTCGTCAATCGTGAAACGCCGCTCATAGCCCCAGGCGCACCAGGCAGGCTCGAAGGCCGCCGGCTC
Organism: Bacteroidales bacterium; assembly: GCA_016284265.1. Lineage (GTDB taxonomy): Bacteria > Bacteroidota > Bacteroidia > Bacteroidales > UBA932 > Cacconaster. The sequence continues at coordinate 18,149 of JAEEOM010000149.1, forward strand.
GCTTTCGGGCATCACGACGCCTTTCTTTTCCAGAAGACCGGCATAATTGCGCAGGGCGCCGAAGCAGTCACCGGTAAAGAGCGAGATGAAGGCCTCGCACGTCTCGAGCGTTTCACCGGGATGCAGCATGTACGGCGTGTCATATTCCTTCACGATGCCGACCGTGGCAAACGCTTCGCCCGCCTTCTTGGAAACGGGCAGGCTCACCAGCACGGGATTCGGCTCCAGATGACCGACCATCACGCCGGCATCGCGGCGCCACAGGCAGACGACAGGAACGCCGCCGCCATAGTCGGAGTTGTTCATGCCCATATAGTTCTGCTGGAAGAACCCGTCGCCGACCGGTCGGATCCAGTCGTCGCGCTCCTCCGTAGACTGTCCCTGGAAGGACCAGAAACAGGGGTCATCGCCCGCGGTCTTCACTTTCAGACCGCAGACCGACCAGCCGTTCACGGCGATATCCTCAGCCGATTCATTTGTATAACTGACCCGGACCACGAAGGTGGAAGGATATTTTTCATAGGCCGTAAGGGCCACTTCACGCTCAAGTTTGTTTTTCGATTCGCTCTCCAGGACCAGGGTACTCCCTTTCCCGAATGCGTCGGAAATCATCCGCCCTGACACCTCCTCCACAGGCCCGAAAACAACTTCTGCACCGTCGGCCGTGAGGGTCGAAAGCGTCGCCGCATCTTCCAGCAGCGGCTTGGCAGCACAAGCCGCCTCGAAATGCAGTCGTCCGTCCTTGCCTACGGACAAGGACAAGTCACCGCTTTTCAAGGAGTGGCCGCAACCCGTTGCCAGGAACAGGGCTGTCAGAAGCATTACCCAAAAGAGGTTCCGTGTTTTCATAACGCGAGTTGCTGACCAAAGTATTTCTGTGCGGATTCCTCCACGGCGGCTTTCGAAGCGAATGCGCCGGTACCGCCCGCGGCTGTGGTGTTGACCGCACCTGCGAGGTTGCCGAGCCACTGGCAATAATCCAGGTCCTTGCCGCGCACATAGGCGGAGATGAACCCGGCGTCAAAACTGTCGCCGGCCCCGATGGCATCGACCACCGATTTGTTGAGCATGGCCGGCATGTGGTGTTCCTTTTCCCGGGTGACGACCAGTGAACCGCACGTACCCATCTTGACAACGGTCACGTTGGCATAGGGCCGGATGGCGGCCACAGCTTCCTCGACGGAGTCTTTGCAGGTGATGGCCATCAGCTCCTGTTCGTTGGGCATGAAAACATCCACGAGCGGAAGGATCTTGGCGCAGTCGAAGTCCCAGGTCTCCTCGGGATCGAACTGGACGTCCATCGAGAGGGTAGCGCCACACTCCTTCACAAGCTTCACGATGTCGAAGAGCTCGCGGTGCAGCGTCTCCTGCAGGAAAATGGAGGAGATGTGTACATGCTTCGCCTCGCGGATGTTTTCCGGACGGATGTCTTTCACCCCCATGCGGCTCATGGCGCCGGGATAGGTGACGTTCGCCCGGTCGTTGTCGTAATTGAGGATGGCGGTCAGGCCGGTTGCCTCATCGTCCACCTCGATCAGGTTGGAAATATCGACCTTGCGCTGCTGCAGCGTCGATTTGACCACTTCGCCGAAACTGTCACGGCCGATCATGCCGACAAAAGAGACCTTCGCGCCAAGCGTTGCCGCATTGGCTGCAAAGATGGCGGTGGAACTGCCGAGCGTCAGGGTCATCTCCTTCGCAAAGATCTCCTTGCCGATCTCGGGAAAACCGCCGATCCGGTTGAGGAGCAGGTCCACATTCAACTCGCCGAGCGCCAGGATGTCAAACTTTTTCATAACTGGGCGTTCAGATTTACCAGATTGAAGGCTACATAATATTTGTCGATGGCCCGCTCGATGGTCGAGAGCACGATGCCTTCCGCATCGATGCCGTTGAGAGCCAGATTGTCGTAGAGCATCCGGCGGGCGGCCACAGCTTCGGGTTTCTGCCAGATGTAGCGGGCACCGGTCTGAATGAGCCAGCGCTGCCGGTCCGGCGTGATGGAGGCGAAGTCGTCGGGCGACTCGTTTCCATGGACCCACTTCTTCCAGCGGCCCGACTCGATGACGAGCCGTTTGAGGGTGGCCGTCATGTGGGAGTGCATCGGGACACGACCGGCGTCGTACAGGTCGTTTTCCACCGCCTCAAGTTCTTCAAGGGCGACGTATTCCGCCACGGTGAACTCAGGACCGACATTGGCAGCGCCCATGCCGGTGACGGGATACTCTTCGGGATTTTCCACGTCATCGGTATAATGACCTTTGATGAAGCTGCCGTAGCGGGCGACCGTCGAAGTCAGCTGCCGGGCCACGACCGGGTCGAAGAAAGTGGTATGCAGGTCGGTACCCACCTTGCCGACCACGAAGCACGGCCAGGCGTCGGCGCAACCGTTCTTCTCGAGGCCCTCCTTGAGCAGGCCGAGGAACTTGTTGAAAACCGACATGTCGGCCAGGCCGCCGTGCACCTCCTCGGTGCCGACTTCGTAGGCAATGGGAGCGATTCCGCGTTCCTTGCGGAAATTCTCGATATGGGTAATCAGTTCAATCGTGCGGGCGGCGACCACTTCGATGTCGATGATCTGGCCTTTGGGCAGGAAGCGGTCCACGGTGGGATCGACGTGGATCAGCTCATAGCCGGCCAGCAGCGCGGCCTCGTAGGAGCGCTTGACGCCCTCCATCGCTTTTTCGTACGGCCACATTTCGAGGGTCTGGATGTCCTTGAGCCACGGTCCGCCATGGTCGATGCAGGCCAGGAAAGGACCGGTGTAATGATTGCGGGCTGCTTCCACCTTCATCACGCGGACGAAATCTTCCTGCGTCATGCCGGTGTAGCCGCCGTCGCAGTCCACCTGGTTGAGGGTGGCGGCGAACAGGATCGGCGCATTGTTGCGCTTAGCGGCGCGGAAGGCCGCCTTGATGACTGCTGGAGAGTTGGGGCAGACGGCCAGCAACGTCATGGGCTTGTGCCCCTGTGCCGTCAGCTCACCGACCCGGTCCAGCAGTCTTCTCAATTTGGGAGTTTCACCTATGTTCGTATTTGTACTCATTTTGGTTCGCTTTTCAGTATTCGTAAATTTTCACGCCGCTGACCACACGGGAAATCGTCCCCCGCACCGAGGGCTTGTCCGGATTGAGGCCTTTGGAAAGGGAGAAGAAATAGCCCAGCAGTTGTCCGGCCAGGACGTACGGTACATATTTATAATCTCCAACGGCCAGATCGTCCGAGGCCGGCGCGTCGATTTCAAAGTCGATATCCTCGGTAATACCCGAAGGAGTAAGGGAAACGATGATCTGGGCGGCAGGGCGGTTTTCCTTGCTTACCTGATCGATCAGGTCGTATTCGTAGCGCCGGGTGGCAGGGTCGTCGTTCAACAGATAAACCACCAGGGTCTGCTCGTTAATCACAGCTTTCGGCCCGTGACGCAGTCCCATGAAGGAATCGAAGGAGCACATGATCTGGCCATCGGTGAGTTCCTGCAGTTTGAGATGGCTCTCGCAGGCGATGCCCTTGAGTGCGCCGGAGCCGAGGAACACGGCCCGGCGGATGTCTTTCGCCGTAGTCTGCTGCAGTGCCTTCGTCACTTCGTCTTCCAGGAAATGTGCGGCAAAAGCGGCGGCAGCTTCGAGCCGGTTTTTCTCAACCGGCAGGTTCTCGATGTTCTTGCAAAGCAGGCAGGCGATCAGCATGGAGGTGAAACTGCTGGTCATGGCCAGGCTCCGGTCGTTCGTTCCGTCAGGGAGAACGAGGACAAGGTCTTTTTCCGGATCGGCTTCGCGGGCCAGACAGCCGTCAGGATTGCAGGTGATGATCAGGTGCCGCGCGTCTTTGCAGAACTTGCGGGCGATATGCCAGGCCGCGACGCTCTCGGGGCTGTTGCCCGAACGTGCGAAGGAGATGAAAAGCTTGTCTTCCGGGCTCAAAAAGTCGGCGGGGGTCGAGACGATATCCGTCGTGGCGACCGAACGGGCCCGGTCGAAGCCATCACGCATGAAGAGACAGGCGGCTGTATCGGCTACAAAAGCCGACGTGCCGGCGCCGGTCAGCACGATCCGGGTCGACCTGTCGATCTGGTTGCCGGCGAGAAACCGTTCGATGTCGGCCTTCCGCGCCTCGATGATGCGGAAAGTCTCCATCCACATCCTTGGTTGATGTTCAATCTCCCGGATGGTATGGCAGTCCAACGTAAGCATATATAATAAGGTATTTTTGATTGTTCGGGTTTCGTGGCGATAACCTTTGGTGCAAAACTAACAATAAATTTATTTTTCGACAAGAAAATTTTGAAAAAATGTTATTTTTCGTAAATTTGCATCGGGAAGCCGGAAGAATTGCAAAAGTTGTTGCTTTATTTTCGAAACTTTTGTAATTTTGTATTCAGAAACGAAACAAAAAGTTTCGTAACGAGCCTCACACTTTTGTTATGAAAAGAAAATATTCGATCGAAGAGCGGAGAAGCAAGATCCTGAACTTGCTCCATACAGAAGGCCGCGTGCAGGTGGAACAGCTCGTGGAGACATTCGGTGTCTCCGAAGTCTCCATCCGGAAAGATCTCGCCGTGCTGGAAGAGCGAAAGCTGCTGGTCCGCGTGAAAGGCGGCGCCATCATCCTGCACCAGACGGACGACCTTGACGACATGTCCATCAGCCGTAAGCAACAACTCCATGCCCGGGAAAAACAACTGATCGGTCAGTTCGCCGCCACCCTGATCCACGACGGGGAAAGGATCATCATCGACTCCGGCACCACCACCATGGAAATCGCCAAGAACCTGGACGGCTTCAAGGACCTGACCATCATCACCAATGCGCTGGACATCGCCATCACGCTCAACAACTACAACCGTTTCACGGTCATCGTCCTGGGCGGAACGATGCGGTCGGTCTCCCACTCGACCGTCGGCATGATCTCCGAATCCGCACTGAAAAATATCTTCTGCGACAAGTTGTTCCTGGGTGTCGACAGCATCAGCATCAAAGACGGTCTCTCCACGCCCAGTCTGGAGGAAGCCAGTCTCAACCAGGCCATGATCGGCGCCGCCAAGGAAGTGATCGCCGTCTTCGACTCGAGCAAGTTCGGGCGCAGGACCTTCGCCCACATCGCCTCGCTCGACAAGATCACGACCATCATCACCGACAGCCACATTTCGCCCGAACTCAAGGAAATCATCGAAAAATCACACATCACCCTGCATATCGTCGATATCGACCAATAAACCATCCACACCGCCATGGCAGAAAAGAAACACAACTGGCTGCTCTACGCACTCATCACCATGGTCACCTGGGGCGTCTGGGGCGCCTTCTCCGACCAAACCTCCCTTCCCAAGAACCTGGTCTATGTCGTGTGGGCCCTGAGCATGATCCCCTGCGCCATCGCCGCACTCGTCAACATCAAATTCAAACTGGACATCCGCACCAAACCCGCTCTGCTGAGCATGGCCGTAGGCCTGCTGGGCGCCGGCGGACAGCTGGTGCTGTTCCTGGCCCTGGACTATGCACCGGCCTACCTGGTGATGCCGATGATCTCCGTAGCCCCGATCGTGACCGTGCTGCTGTCGGCCATTTTCCTGAAGGAAAGGGTATCCAAGCTGGGCATCGTGGGTATCGCCCTGGCTTTCGTGGCGCTCGTGTGCTTTGCCCTGCCTGACAATACGGACGGCAATGCCAAGAGTTGGATCTGGATCGTGTACGCCTCGGTAGTGTTCATCTGCTGGGGTATCCAGGCTTTCGTGATGAAACTGGCCAACAACTCCACGCCCGACGCCGAGAGCGTATTCGTATATATGGCCATCGCGGCCGTGCTGCTGATTCCCGTGGCCCTGCTGATGGGCGACGGCTCCGGCATCACCTCGCAGGGCTGGGGCGAACTGACCAAAGTGTTCTTCGTCCAGATCCTCAACGCCATCGGCGCCTTTACCCTCGTGTATGCCAACCGCTACGGCA
>JAEEOM010000150.1 GCA_016284265.1 Bacteroidales bacterium
AAACTGCACCGAACGGGACATCCGCGAGGTGACCATACAGTTCTCACCCGGTCTCCTGGATTCTAACCTGTTATCCCGCAATCAGTTTGCTTCTATCCGGAAAATGTTCGAACAAGCCCGGATGGGACTGACTTTCTCACTGCCGGCGATCATCCGGGTTTACAATCTGATTGACTCGCTCGCTTCCAAAGAGGAGCGCATGGACCAGTTCCTGGACATGATCAAGATTCTTCATGATCTTTCACTCGACACAGGGGCGCGGACCCTGGCCTCCCATGCTTTCGCCAAGACCGGGTACGATGGGGAGAGCCGTCGCGTCAACCGGGTGAAGGAATACATCGCCCGCCATTACAAGGAGGAAATCAAGCTGGATACGCTGGCGGCACTGGTCGCGATGGCGCCGTCGGCATTCAGCCGCTTCTTCAAGCAGCGCACCGGACGCGGCCCCCTGGACTACCTCATCGATGTCCGTGTCGGCGTGGCTGCCCGCATGTTGGTGGATACGAGCACCTCCGTGAGCGAAATCTGCTATGCCTGCGGTTTCAACAACCTCTCCAATTTCAACCGCACCTTCAAGGCCCGCCGCGGCTACACGCCCCGGGATTTCAGGGCACTGTTTACCAAAAATCGCATCTATGTATGATGGGTTATCAAAAAAGTATCATTTTTCGATAATTATATATAGGTACTGAAGGGACAAAAAAGAGTAAATTTGCAAGATGAAGAAACCGATATCCTATCTCCTGATCTGGGCCGTCCTGGCCCTTGCTGCAGTGGGTTGTTCGAAGGGCAACTCGCCTTTTGTGACCGTTGATCATGGGCATTTCGTCCGCGACGGTAAGCCTTATGCTTTTGTGGGGACTAATTTCTGGTACGGTCCTATCCTGGCCTCCGACGGCCGTGGCGGGGATCTCCCGCGCCTGCAGCGTGAACTTGACGCCCTGAAACAACTGGGCATTGAAAACCTCAGGGTCCTGGTGGGCGGCGACGGCGCTGACGGCGTCTATTCCCGGGTGGAGCCTACTTTGCAGACTGCTCCCGGCGTGTACAACGACACGCTCCTGGTCGGTCTCGACCGCTTCCTGGTGGAACTGGGCAAGCGCGATATGCAGGCTGTCCTTTATGTCAACAACTCCTGGGAGTGGAGCGGTGGCTACGGACAGTATCTGGAGTGGGCGACCGGAGAGAAAACCCTGATTCCCCTGGTGGACGGATACTGGCCTTTCATGCAGCAGATGCGGAAGTTCCAGACCTCAGCGGAGGCACAGCAACTCTATTTCAACCATCTTCGGAATATCGTTTCCCGCGTGAATTCCCTGACCGGCAAGCCGTACAAAGACGATCCGGCCATTTTCGCCTGGCAGTTGGGCAACGAGCCCCGCTGTTTCTCCGACGATCCTGAAATCCGTGCCGGCTTCATAGGCTGGATGACCGAAGCGGCCCGCATCGTCAAGGAAATCGATCCGAACCACCTGCTCTCTACGGGTAACGAGGGGCTGATGGGCTGCGAAGAAGACCCAGCCTTGCTGCGTGCCGTGAATGAAATACCGGGCATCGATTATATGACCATCCACATCTGGCCCTACAACTGGAGCTGGGTCCGCCCCGACCAATTGGAGGAGGACATCGATACCGCCATTGAAAAGACGGCCGAGTACCTGGCGTTCCATCAGAGAATGGCTGAAGAACTGGGCTTACCCGTGGTAGCGGAGGAATTCGGCTACCCGCGCGACGGTTTCCAAGCCTCGATGGATGCGACCACGCATGCCCGTGACCAGTATTATGCGTATGTTTTCTCCCGCATCGGCGAGGACCTTGACGGGGCGAACTTCTGGGGATGGAGCGGCTTCGCCGTGCCGCCGCACGAGCAGTGGGAGAGTGGCGATCCCTACACGGGCGATCCCTCTCAAGAAGCGCAGGGCCTGAACGGTGTCTATATTTCGGACTCGACGGTCGATATCATTGCGCTGGCGAATGGCCGTAAATGGGCTGAAAAACCCGGCAAGATCTTGTACGGGCATCAGGACGATCTGGTCTACGGCCACAACTGGGTGGTGACCGACGTGGAGAATGATGCGCTTGAGCGTTCGGACGTCCGTGACGTAGCGGGGAAGTATCCCGCTATTGTGGGCTTCGACCTGGGCGGCATTGAACTGGGCAACGCCTGCAACCTCGACGGTGTTCCGTTCGACCTGATGCGGCGGGCTGCGTTGAAACACGTGGAGCGTGGCGGTACGGTGACTTTTTCCTGGCATCCGCGCAATCCTTATACGGGCGGCGACGCGTGGGACATTTCTTCGTCGGAAGTTGTGCGCTCTGTCCTGCCTGGCGGCTCGAAACACGATGAATTCATGGGCTGGCTGCAACGTGCCGGCGATTTCCTGGTGAGCCTGGACGGTGCGCCGGCCATCTTCCGTCCCTGGCACGAGAATATCGGCAGTTGGTTCTGGTGGGGCGGAAGGCTCTGTACGGCCGATGAGTACGTTGCCCTGTTCCAGATGACGCACGATTATCTCGTGAAGGAGCGCGGGCTGACGAATCTGCAGTGGTGTTATTCGCCCAACGGGCCGATCAGTGCGTCGGATTACATGTTACGCTATCCCGGAGATGACTATGTGGATTATCTGGGTACGGACATCTACGAATACATCGGCCTGGACGGCCAGAAAGCGGCCAATCGCCGCTTTATCCGCCAGGTGCGCGAGATGCTCTTTGTGCTTCGTGGCCTTGCTGCAGAACACGGCAAGCAGTTCTGTCTCTCCGAGACCGGTCTGGAAAGCCTGAAGGATCCGCAGTGGTGGTGCGAGGTGCTCTATCCCGCCATTTCGGGATCCGGCATCAGCTATGTGCTTACCTGGCGCAATGCCCACGACCGGCCGGAGCATTTCTACGCCCCGTGGAAGGGGTTTGAAAATTCCGGTGATTTCAAACAGTTCAGCGAAAAAGAAGATATCGTACTCCTATGATTTTCGAAGAAAGACTGGCCCGGCTCGCCGAGGCCTACGATGAGCTCTGCGCCCGGCCGAATGTGGCCCGGGAGGGAAATGGCGTCTATGAGCGCTATGCGTTCCCCGTCCTGACTGCGGAGCATGCGCCGCTGGAATGGCGCTATGACCTGTGCAAGGACACCAATCCCTACTTGCTGGAGCGCTTCGGCATCCACGCCGTTTTCAATGCGGGCGCCATCAAGTGGAACGGAAAATACGTGGTCGTCGCCCGTGTGGAAGGAGCCGACCGCAAATCGTTCTTCGCCGTGGCGGAGAGCCCCAACGGGGTTGACAATTTCCGTTTCTGGCCGCGTCCCGTGACGATGCCGGAATACGGAGAACCCGCCACCAACATCTACGATATGCGCCTGACCGCCCACGAGGACGGCTGGATCTACGGTATCTTCTGCGTGGAACGCAAAGACCCGACAGCGCCGGCCGGTGACCTTTCGTCCGCCGTGGCCGCCGCCGGCATCGCCCGTACCCACGACCTGGTGACCTGGGAGCGCCTGCCCGACCTGGTGTCGAAGAGCCAGCAGCGCAATGTCGTGCTGCATCCCGAATTCGTGGACGGCAAATATGCCTTCTACACCCGCCCGCAGGACGGTTTCATCGACGCTGGCAGCGGCGGCGGCATCGGCTGGGCCCTGGTCGACTCGATGGAACATGCCGAGGTGAAAGATGAGAAGATCATCAACCTGCGCCACTACCATACGATCAAGGAAGTCAAGAACGGGGAGGGGCCGCATCCCATCAAGACTCCGCAAGGCTGGTTGCACCTGGCCCACGGAGTGCGCGGTTGTGCCTCCGGCCTGCGCTATGTATTGTATATGTATATGACCGCAATCGACGATCCGACCCGCGTCATCGCTGAGCCCGCCGGCTTCTTTATGGCGCCAGAGGGCGGTGAATTTATCGGTGACGTGATGAATGTCCTTTTCTCCAACGGGTGGATCTGCGATCCCGACGGGAAGGTGTTCATCTACTACGCTTCGTCCGATACGCGGCTGCATGTCGCCACTTCTACCGTTGACCGGCTGGTGGACTACTGCTTGCATACAGCCCCCGACGGGCTCCGGACAGGCCTCTCCGTAGAAACGCTCAACAAACTCATCGACAAGAACTTGAAAAAGATATGAAACGACTGACCCTGACCGGCCTCCTGCTCTTCACCGCGCTGCTGCTTTCCGCGCAGCCCCTGCAGTTGGCTCATGTTTTTTCCGATCACGCCGTGCTCCAGCGTGAAACCACTGCACCAGTCTGGGGCTGGGGCAAACCGGGTAAAACCGTGACCGTCACTGCATCTTGGAGCCAGGCCGCCGTCAAGACGAAGGTGGCTGAAGACGGCTCGTGGCGGGTCGACCTTCCGACCGGCATGGCCGGCGGACCCTATGCATTGACAGTCACCTCGGGCAAGGAATCCCTGACCGTCTCCGACGTCATGCTCGGCGAGGTCTGGGTGTGCAGCGGCCAGTCGAATATGGAAATGCCCATGCGGGGCTTCGGCTTCCAGCAGATCGACGGTTTCCGGGAGAATCTGCTCGAGGCGGCGGAATACGCTTCCCGCATCCGCGTGCTGAACCTCAAGGCCGACACGACCCACGTCGTGCAGCGCGACATGGATTTCACCTGGCAGCATACCGATCCTGTCGTATATGCCGAAACCTCCGCCGTGGCCTACCTGTTCGCCAAGCGGCTCACCCG
>JAEEOM010000013.1 GCA_016284265.1 Bacteroidales bacterium
AAGTGCGGATCTTCGCGGAGCGGTCGCCGGTGGAGACCATCGTCTTGCGTTTGGCGGTGATGTCGTTGAGGTATTTCTCGTATTCGAGGTTGTACAGACGGGTACGGAGCTCGGCCAGGGCCTTGTCGAGGTTCTTGAGCTGGGAGCGCTCGTCCTGGCACTGGACAACGATGCCGGAAGGGATGTGGGTCAGACGGACGGCGGAGTAGGTGGTGTTGACGCCCTGGCCGCCGGGACCGGAGGAACAGAACAGGTCTTTACGGACGTCTTTCATGTCGATCTCGACATCGAATTCATCGGCTTCAGGCAAAACGGCCACGGAGGCGGCAGAGGTGTGGACACGGCCCTGGGTTTCGGTCTGGGGGACGCGCTGTACGCGGTGGACGCCGCTCTCGTATTTCAGGGTACCATAAACTTTCTCGCCCGTAACCTTGCAGACGATCTCCTTGTAGCCGCCTGCAGCGCCTTCACTGACGTTGGTTACCTCGCATTTCCAACCCTTGCGCTCGAAATACTTGGTGTACATACGGAAGAGGTCGCCGGCGAAGATGGCGGCTTCGTCACCGCCCGTGCCGCCACGGATTTCGAGGATGGCATTCTTGCTGTCCTGCGGGTCGGCCGGAATGAGCAGGATACGGATTTCCTCCTCCATCTTGGGAAGTTCCTCTTCCAGAGCGGTCGCTTCCTCCTTGGCCATCTCGCGGAGGTCTTCATCCTTCTCGTTGAGGAGGATGTTCTTGGCGTCGGCCAGGTCGCCGACCATCTTGCGGTAACGGTTGCCGGCCACGATGATCGGTTCGAGTTCCTTGTAATCCTTGTTGAGTTGGACGTATCGCTTCATGTCGGCGATCACTTCGGGATCCCCGAGCTGGGCGCCGATACTTTCGTATTTCGCCTTGAGTCCGTCCAGTTTTTCGAGCAAATTGTTCTCTGCCATCACACGTTGATTTGGGCTGCAAATTTAAGCATTTTTAAAAATAAACCGAAGGCGAAGGGAGATAATCATATATTTCTTAAATTTGCTAATTCGATCTATCCTTCTGACCATGAAACGCGTCCTTCCTGCCATTCTGTTCATCCTGTTGTTTGGTGCCGTAGGTTATCTGTTTTGGGAAACCCGGCCGGCGGTCTGCCTGGCCCAGTCCGGAATGCAGGTGCCACCTACCGGCGATCCGGGCACTGTCGTCGAACGGACCATTGTCCGCGATCCGGTCCGGCCGCCCCGGATTCCCGACTGGATGGTCTTTGCCGGCGACACCATCCGTTTCGACCGGGTGGACCTGCGGGAGCGGATGGACCGCGAATTGATTGCGTTCACCTACGGTCATACCAATTCCCTCCTGATGCTCAAGCGATCGGCCCGGATCTTCCCGCAGATCGAGCCCCTGCTGGAAAAATATGGGGTGCCCGACGATCTCAAATACCTGATGGCCATCGAGAGCAATCTCAGTGAAACGGCCGTTTCCGTGGCAGGCGCCGCCGGTCTTTGGCAGTTCATGCGGGAAGTGGGGAAGGAGTATGGCCTGGAAGTGTCGGCGACGGTCGATGAGCGGTACCATCTCCAGAAGGAGACGGAGGCTGCCTGCAAATATCTCAAGAAGGCCCACGCCAAATTCGGCGACTGGATGACGGTAGCTGCCAGCTATAACGGCGGCATCAACGGCATCACCCGCCGGCGTGAGGTGCAGCGGCAGTCTAAGGCCCTCGACTTGTTCCTGGTAGAGGAGACCTCGCGGTACATGTTCCGGATCCTGGTGGCCAAGATGATGTTTGAAGATCCGGCGTCGTTCGGATTCGAACTGGAACCGGACGAACTCTACCCGTATATCCCGCCGAAACGGACGGTGACCGTGTCTGAATCCATCGATGACCTGGCTGAATTTGCCGGGAAGTATGGTGTCAGCTACGCCCAGCTGCGCCGTGCCAATCCTTGGCTGCGCGATACGAAGCTGGTCGCTGCCAAGGGAAAGACCTATGAGATTGTCATTCCCGATGTCATGGCCGAACGAAATTACTTTTTGCATCAATAAACACAAACCTATATGAAAAGACTATTTACCTTGTTGACTGCCCTTCTGCTGATCGGCAGTTCCGTAGCTTGGGCCGATGGTTTCCGGCACCCCGCCGCTGAAATCGAGAAACTGACGATGTCGAGCCCGCTGCCGTCTACTTATTTCTCGCCCGATTATACCAAGGCCGTGATGGCTTTCCGTACCTGCCGAAGCGTTCCCATCGCCGAGTTGGCGGCCAGTGAAGCCCGCATCGGCGGCATCCGGATCGATCCGCGCAACTTCAGCGAGACCCGTGAGAACTGGTTCGATGCCTTGCAGATTCTCGATGTGGCTACCGGCAAGACCGTGCCGGTCCGTGGCCTTCCCGCAGATCCGCGCGTCAAGTTCGTGACCTGGTCTCCGAGCGGCCGCTACGTGGCCTTCACGCTTTCTTTCCCGTACCGGGTGGAGCTTTGGCGAATGGATCTGACGGATGCCGAGCCGCTGGCGACGAGACTGGTTTCCAGCCGCGTGAGCACCATCTTCGGCACTCCTTTCTTCTTCCTCGACGACGATCATATCCTGTTCAAGATGGTGCCTGACTCGCACCGGGAAGCGCCCCGGCAGGCCGTTGCCCAATCCTCTATCGTGCAGGAAGTTTTGGGCGAAAAGAAATCGATCCGCACCTATCAGGACCTGATGAGCAGCCCGGCCGATGAAGAGCTCTATGACTATGCTTGCACAAGCCAGCTGGCCGTGTGGAGTCCTGCTGGTGTCCGCACGATCGGGGAGCCTGCCGTCTATCGTTCCATCAACCTCTCGCCCGATTGCAGCTATGCCATCGTCACGACGGAGCACCATCCGTATTCTTACGTGGAGTCGCACAACTCTTTCCCGAGCAAACAGTTCATCATGCAGTTGTCCGACGGTGCCTGCGTGCGGATGCTCCGCGACGGCACGGTAAAGGAGCCCAAACCGGACCCGAATACCGCCAAAGACAAGAAAGAGCCCCGGAAACCCCGCCCGGCCGGTTTCGGCTGGCGTCCTGACATGCCTGCAACGCTCTACTGGTCTGAATCCGAAGGCGGCGCTCCGATGATGGGTCCGATGGGTCCCCGTCCCGATGACAATCAGGCTGACAAGGATACGACCAAAGGCAAAGAGCAGCCCGAGAAGACTTTTACTGACAAGGTGTTCCAATGTGGAGCTCCGTTCGATTTCGAGAATGACAAGCAGCTGGTGGTGAATCCGGAATACCGGATGGGCCGTATCTCCTGGGGTGACAGCAAACTGGCGCTTTATGAAGAGACGTCCACCAAGCAGAAATTCCGCCGGTTGGTCGCCTTCGTCCCTTGCGATACGCTGGCTCCGAAGCAGGTCATCTACACCCAAAGCACAGAGGTTGATACGCTCGGCAACTTCCCGGCCTACGGCCGCCCGTACACGGCCCGTAACGCCTACGGCCGCAGCGTCGTCTGGACCGATGCCAAGCATTCCTACATATACCTGACGGGAACGGACCGTCGTGACGCAGAAGGGTTCCGGAAAGCGTTCATCGACCGCTTTACGTTCAAGGACAACAAAATGGCCCAGGTCTGGACCTCGCAGGACGGTTGCCGGGAGACGGTGACTGCCATCACGGGATTCAAGCCCAAGCAGGAGAAGTTCATCGGCCAGCGCCAGGCTTTCGGTGTGGTGCCCGATTACTATGAGTTCGACTTGCGCAAGAAATCGGCCCGTCAGATTACGCACATCGAGGATCCGGTGGCAGACTTCTCCAAGGAAGTGACTGACCAGTATGTGACGTATACCCGCAAAGACGGCCTGAAGTGCTTCGCCCACCTCTATCTGCCTGCGAACTACGACAAGGAGCGCGATGGCCGGCTGCCGGTCTTTATGTGGACTTATCCGTACGAATTCCGCTGCTTTGCCGAAGCCGAGAAAGCCCGTCCTGAAAAATACAAGTACACCAAGCCGACCTACGGATCCGCGATGATCTGGGCGACCCAGGGTTATGCCGTGCTCGATGAGTTCACGATGGCCATCATTTCGGCCGACAAGGATTCCCTGCCGAATGACCAGTTCCTGGAGCAGCTGGTGATGAGCGCCGAGGCTGCCATTGACTTCGTGTGTGACAGCATCGGTGTCGGCGACCGCGACCGGATCGGTGTGGGCGGCCACTCCTATGGCGGCTTCATGACGGCCAACTTGCTGGCGCATACCCGTCTTTTCCGGGCAGGTGTCGCACGCAGCGGCGCCTACAACCGCAGCCTCACGCCGTTCGGCTTCCAGAGCGAGCGCCGCAACTACTGGCGGGCCAAGGACGTCTATGACCAGATGTCCCCGTTCAACTATGCCGACAAGATCAAGGATGCCTTGATGATCATCCACGGCATGCAGGACAACAACACCGGAACCTTCCCGGTGCAGTCGGAGCGGCTTTATCAGGCACTGGTTTATTTCGGCGGCACGGCCCGGTATGTCCAGCTTCCGTATGAGAGTCACGGCTATCAGGGCATTGAGACGACACTCGACATGCTCTATGAAACAGGTGCCTGGCTCGACAAATATGTGAAGAATGCGGAGCCGCGCAAAAAACCCAAGGAAAAACCTGGAAAACAGGAGGATGAATCCAAAAAATAATTATCTTTGCAGCCCCGCACGGACAGCGGGATTATAAATAAAGTCTAATTACTTATTGTTCAACAACTTAATTATTAATCATGTCTGAAGAGATCATCAACCCTGCAGTCGAGAATGCAGAAGAGATCGAAGAGCAGGTGGTCGTGAAACCCGCCACCAAAAAAAGCAACGCCTCCATTCCGAACGACAAGTTCGACTGGGATGCGTTTGAAAACGACGGCTTCGATGCCAGCGAGAAAGCCGCCAATGAAGAAAGTTACAGCAAGAGCCTGAGCCGCATCAACGAGAATGAAGTGGTGGAAGGCACCGTGGTCGCCATCAACAAGCGCGAAGTGATCGTCAACATCGGTTACAAGAGCGAAGGCGTCATCAGCATCAACGAGTTCCGCTACAATCCCGACCTCGCCGTGGGCGACACCGTGGAAGTGTATGTGGAGAACGCCGAAGACAAGAAAGGTCAGCTCATCCTTTCCCACAAGCGCGCCCGTGCCGTCAAATCGTGGGACCGTGTCAACGAGGCCTTCGAGAAAGACGAAATCGTCAAGGGTTACATCAAGTGCCGTACGAAAGGCGGCATGATCGTGGACGTGTTCGGCATCGAGGCTTTCCTGCCGGGCAGCCAGATCGACGTCAAGCCCATCCGCGACTACGACATGTTTGTCAACAAGACCATGGAATTCAAGATCGTCAAGATCAACCAGGAGTTCCGCAACGTGGTTGTTTCCCACAAGGCCCTCATCGAGGCCGAGATCGAAGCCCAGAAGGCCGACATCATCGCCAAACTCGAGAAGGGACAGGTGCTCGAAGGAACGGTCAAGAACATTACCTCCTACGGTGTGTTCGTCGACCTGGGTGGCGTGGACGGCCTGATCCACATCACCGACCTGAGCTGGGGCCGCATCAGCCATCCGGAAGAAGTGGTTTCGCTCGATCAGAAGATCAACGTGGTCATTCTCGACTTCGATGATACGAAGAAACGCATTGCCCTCGGCCTCAAACAGCTGACCCCGCACCCGTGGGATGCGCTCGACCAGAACATCAAGGTGGGCGACATCGTGAAAGGCAAGGTCGTGGTCATCGCCGACTACGGTGCATTCGTGGAAGTGCAGCCGGGTGTCGAAGGTCTGATCCATGTCTCCGAAATGAGCTGGAGCCTGCACCTGCGCAGCGCCCAGGATTTCCTCAAAGTGGGCGACGAGGTGGAAGCCGTGGTCCTCACCCTCGACCGCGAAGAGCGCAAGATGAGCCTCGGTATCAAGCAGCTTAAACCGGATCCGTGGGCAACCATCACCGAGAAATACCCCATCAACTCCAAGCATACCGCAACGGTCCGCAACTTCACCAACTTTGGTGTGTTCGTGGAACTGGAGGAAGGTGTGGACGGTCTGGTACACATCAGCGACCTGAGCTGGACCAAGAAGATCAAGCACCCGTCCGAGTTCACCTCCATCGGTGAGCCGCTCGAGGTCGTGGTCCTCGAAGTCGACCAGGAGAACCGCCGTCTGAGCCTGGGTCACAAGCAGCTCGAAGAGAATCCTTGGAACGAATACGAGAACACCTATTCCGTGGGCTCCATCCACGAAGGTACGGTGACCGCACTCGTGGACAAGGGCGCTACCATCACCCTGGCCGAAGGCGTGACGGGCTTCTGCTCGAACCGCAATCTCGTGAAGGAAGACGGTACCACCGCCAAGGAAGGTGAGAAACTCCCGTTCAAGGTGACCGAGTTCAACAAGGGCAGCAAGAAGATCACCCTCTCGCATACCCGCACCTATGAGGAAGCCCGTCGCGAAGAGGCCAAGAAAGAGGCCCGCGAGAAGGAATCCGAGGCCAACTCCACGCAGAAAGTGGTCCGGAAACTGAAGGACAACCTCGAGAAGACCACTCTCGGTGACATCTCCGACCTGGCCGACCTCAAGAGCCGTCTCGAAGCGGAAGAAAAAGCCGGGAAGTAGTGAACTTCACCCTGACAACCCTAGGTACGGCATCTGCACGGCCGATGGTTGACCAACATCAAAGCGCCCACGTATTCAACTTGCATGGGCGCTTGTTTTTGGTCGACTGCGGCGAGAATGCCCAGGTGCAGCTGAAGCGGTACAAGATTTCGAAAGCCCGGCTTGACAACATCTTGATCTCCCATCTGCATGGCGATCATCTGTTCGGGATCTTCGGGATGCTTTCCACCATGGCGCTGGACGGCCGCACGGCCCCGCTCTACATCTATGCGCCCCGGGATTTCGGCTCCGTGCTTCACTTCTTCCTTGCCCATTTCGGGGAAGGCGTCAAGTACGAGATTCATCATGTGCCGTTGACCATGAAGGAACCGGAAAAGATCATCGGGCTGCGGAACTGTGAGGTGTGGGCTTTCCCGCTGCAGCACCGCATCGACTGTTTCGGTTACCGGATCGTGTGGCTGAAGACCGGGCAGTCGGCGGCTTATTGCTCTGATACGAAGGTGTTCCCCGAAGAGGCGGAATGGCTTCGTGGGACCGATCTGATCTATCACGAGGCCACTTTTGCCGACGAACATGTCGATCTGGCACACAAAATGTTTCATTCAACGGCGCGGGAAGCGGCGCAGGTGGCTGCCGCAGCCGGTGCGAAGAAACTGGTCCTCGGACATTTCTCGTCGCGCTATCTGGACCTCGGCGTCCTGCTGTCACAGGCGCGTGAGGTCTTTCCCGAAAGTTATCTGGCCGAGGAAGGAAAAGTGTTTGAAGTATGAAACGTCTTCTGTCAGCCTTTCTGTTGATGATTGTATGCCTGCCGCTTTACGCGCAGGGGGGTCCGACAGTCCGTCGCAACACGGAAAAGATTGCCCGGGCATTGTATTACCTCGAAAACCGTTATGTCGATACGGTCAATCTGGACAAACTGGTCGATGCCATGCTGGAGAGCCTGATGACGCAGTTGGACCCGCACTCTACCTACATTCCGCGTGAAAGGGTGGAATCGGCCAATGAGCAGCTGGACGGTTCGTTCGAAGGGGTCGGTATCGAATACGCGATCCTCGCAGATACCGTGACGGTCCAGCGGATCATTGCCGGAGGCCCTTCCGAAGCGGTTGGCCTTCGGGCGGGTGACAAACTGCTGGAAGTGGATGGAGAATCGGTGGCAGGTGTAGGGATAGGCAATAACGATGTGAGCCGGCTCCTGCGCGGCCCGAAAGGCAGTTGGGTGACTGTCACTGTCCTGCGAGGGGATAACGAGCATACCTTTTCCATTCGCCGTGATCTCATCCCGATCGAAAGCATTGATGCAGCCTATTCGCCGGAACCCGGTATCGTCTATCTGAAACTCAGCCGCTTCGCCCAGAGTTCGGTGGAGGAGTTCATCGATGCGCTGCGCAAGAGTGCCGAGCATCGTCCCGACGGCATCATCATCGACCTGCGCGGAAATGGAGGCGGTTTCATGCACGTGGCGGCTACCATCGCCGACATGTTCCTGGAGAAAGGGCAGACCATCGTTCGGGTGGAAGGTGGTGGAAACGGGCTTTATGAGGAGGATCGGGCTACGGGCCGAGGTTTCTATACGGATGGCCCGCTGGTCGTACTGGTGGATGAGAACAGTGCCAGCGCCAGTGAGATTCTGGCAGGGGCGCTGCAGGACTGGGACCGGGCTGTTATTGTGGGACGCCGGACCTTCGGCAAGGGGCTCGTTCAGCAGCAGTACGATCTGCCTGACGGGTCGGAGATGCGTCTTACGGTGGCACGCTATCATACGCCGAGCGGCCGGGTGGTGCAGTCTCCTTATGAAAAAGGTCACCGGGATGACTATTACCGGCAGATCCG
>JAEEOM010000151.1 GCA_016284265.1 Bacteroidales bacterium
CGCCGCGCTCCATCGAATACCTCGCTGACGGCCGCGTGAAGATTCTCTTCAACAACGTCTGGTCGAACCTCCAGTCGATCGAGGACCGCGTCATCAAGGGCTTCGAGCTGGCCGGTGAAGACCGCGTGTTCCATCTCGCCGACGCCGAAGTGGACTGGGACGGACAGACCGTCTATGTCCGCTGCGACCAGGTGCCCAAGCCGGCGGCGGTCCGCTACAGCTACCGCAACCTGATGGACACCAACCTGAAAACATCCTTTGGCATTCCCGTTCCTCCGTTCCGCTCGGACGACTGGCCCCTTTAACCGAATGATTATGAAAAAGATTCTTATTGTTCTCTTGTTACCGCTCCTGCTGGTGTCCTGCCAGAAAGCCTATACCGTGAAAGGCAATTTGGTGCTCATTCCCTGCCAGGACCGGACGGTACGTCTACAGGTGATTTCGCCGGAAATCGTCCGGGTATCTGTTTCTCCAGACGGAAAATTCAACGACCGGCAGAGCCTGGTCGTTGTGCCGCAGGAGGCGTTTACGGATTTCAAGGTAGAATTGCTGAAGGATGTGGAGGAGGACGGCTCTTTTCGGAAGATACGCGTAACGACAGATTCTCTGCAAGTATTCGTCGCCCTTGATCCGGATTTCATCCATGATTCCGGTGATATCTGGTTCTTGGATTGGGGTGGCGGATTTATGATTCCCGGGGTTCAAAAAAGTCGTTTTGAGCCTATTACAGTGGAAGGAAAGCAGGCCTGGTCTGTTCAGACACTGTTCGAAACCGGGTATAGGAATACGGAGTCCTTCTATGGTCTGGGTCAGCACCAGGCGGGTGAGTTCGACCATACCGATCGGAACGAGGAACTTTTCCAATACAACACGAAGGTTAGCGTTCCTTTTGTGGTTTCTAACCAGGGTTACGGCCTGCTCTTCGATGCCTATTCGCTCAGCCGCTGGGGTAATCCGAAACCATATCAGCAATTGGGCGAATCGTTCATACTCTACGACAAAGACGGCGTGAAAGGTGCGCTGACCGGCACCTACATTCCCGCTAAAGGCGAGCCGCTGGTGCAGCGGGAAGATTCGCTCTATTACGAGAACGAATTCGTGATCCAGAACCTGCCGAAGATTCCGCTCAATGGTGCGAAGGTAATTTATGAGGGCTGGATCGAAGCGCCGGAGACGGGCGATTACGATTTCATCCAATATTACGCCGGCTTCCAGCAGACGACGATCGGCGGGCAGGAAGTGATGTCGCGCCGCTGGCGTCCGGCCTGGAATCCGAACAGCTACAAGTTTACGGTGCACCTGGAACAAGGTGTCAGGACGCCCGTCCGGATCGAATGGGAGCCCGACGGCGACGTGTCGTATATCGGTCTTCGTGTAGCACCGCTGGAGGACCCTGAACTGCAGGATCATATCAGTTTCTGGAGTGAATTCGAGCCCTATGCGGACTATTATCTGATTTGGGGTGGCGACTATGACGGTGTGATCCGCGGCTACCGAAAGCTGACCGGTAAGGCCCCTGTGATGCCGAAATGGGTACTGGGCTTCTGGCAGAGCCGCGAGCGCTACTCCACGCAGCAGGAGCTGGTTTCCACCTTGGCTGAATTCCGCCGCCGCCACATCCCGATCGACAACATCGTGCAGGACTGGCAGTACTGGAAAGACGACCAGTGGGGGAGCCACGAGTTCGACGAGACGCGCTATCCCGATCCGGAGAAGATGATGGACGACGTCCACGCGATGCACGGCCGGCTGATGATCAGCGTCTGGCCTAAGTTCTACACCAATACCGACAATTATCAGGAACTCAAAGCGGCGGGCTACGCCTACACCCACGCCGAAGACACCGGCCTGGTAGACTGGCTGGGACACAAGCAGACCTTCTATGACGCTTATGCAGAAGGCGGCCGCAAGATGTTCTGGCGGCAGATCGACGAGGATCTCTACAGCAAGTACGGCCGCAAGATTGACGCCTGGTGGATGGATGCCAGTGAACCGAACCTGCGCGACTGCCTGCCGATGGATTATTTCAAGTGGCTCATCTCGCCCACGGCATTGGGTCCCTCGACCGAGTACCTGAACGCCTATTCATTGGTCAATGCGGATGCGATCTATAACGGACAGCGCGGGGTGGAACCCGACCGGCGCGTGTTCCTGCTCACCCGCAGCGGCTTTGCCGGCCTGCAGCGCTATTCCACGGCCACCTGGAGCGGCGACATCGGCACTTCCTGGACTGATATGCGCATGCAGATGGCCGCCGGCCTGAACTATTCGATGAGCGGCATTCCGTTCTGGGGCATGGATATCGGCGGTTTCTCGGTGATGAGCAAATTCTACGACCCGAAAAACCTTACCGAATGGCGGGAACTCCAGACGCGTTGGCACCAGTTCGGGACCTTCGTTCCGCTTTTCCGTGCCCACGGCCAGTGGCCGCAGCGCGAACTCTGGAACATCGCCCCGGAAGGCTCGGCAACCTATGAGAGTATCCTTTGGTACATGCAACTGCGCTACCGGCTGATGCCGTATCTCTATTCGCTGGCTGGCGCCGTCTATCTCAACGATTATACGATCCTGCGCGGTCTGCCGATGGATTTCCCCGACGATCCGGCCGTCCGTGACCTCTCCGACCAGTGGATGTTCGGTCCGGCGCTGATGGCGTGCCCGGTGAGCGAGTACAAGGCCCGCAGCCGTCACGTCTATTTCCCGGAAGGTGGATGGTATGATTTCTATTCCGGCGATTATTATGAAGGAGGTCGCAGCCGCTCGATACCCGCTCCGTACGAGCGTATGCCGCTCTTCGTCCGGGCCGGCTCCATCATTCCATTCGGCCCCGAGATCGAGTGGACGGGCCAGAAGCCGGACGATGACATCTGCCTCTATATCTATGCCGGCGCCGACGCCGATTTCGATTTATACGAAGACGACGGCGAGTCGTATGCCTATGAGCGGGGTGCTTATTCCATCATCTCCATCTACTGGAACGATGCGGACCGGGAGTTGACCTTCTCTCCGCGCCAGGGCAGTTTCCCCGGCATGCCGGAGAACCGGCGCTTCCGCATCGTGGTCGTGGATCCCAATAAGCCGCACGGCTATGATCCTGATGCAGAAGATGATTACACGAACTATAACGGGGAACTGTTCTTTACGACGATCCGGTAAGTATGCGCAGATTCCTCTCCCTTCTTTTGTGCCTGTCGCTTCCCTTGTGGCTTTCCGCCCAGGAGATGCTGTTCGATGACGGCTGGAAGTTTGCCTTCGGCAACGCTTCCTCACCTGAGAAGGACTTCGGGCGCGGCACGGAGTATTTCAACTATTTTACCAAGGCGGCTTCTATCCACAACAAAGGCCCTTATGCGATGGACTTCGACGACTCGGCCTGGAAGGAAGTCCAACTGCCCCACGACTGGGTGGTGGATCTGCCCTTTGCCGCGGAGGCCAGCCATAGCCACGGTTACAAGACCGTGGGCTGGCAGTGGCCTGAAACCAGCGTGGGCTGGTATCGCAAGCATTTCACCGTGCCGGCAGATGCGCTCGGCAAGCCGGTTTCGATCCGCTTCGACGGCATCTTCCGCGATTCCGACATCTGGGTGAACGGTTTCTGGCTGGGCGGAGAAAAAAGCGGCTATGCGACCGCAACCTACAACATCGCCGAATACCTGAATTACGGGGAGGATAACATCGTGACGGTCCGTGTCGATGCCACTTTTGAGGAAGGCTGGTTCTATGAAGGAGCCGGCATCTACCGGCATGTCTGGCTGACGATAGGCGATGCGCCTGCCCGCCCTGTGCTTCCACTCCCGAAGATTGAGATCGATCCGGACCGCGGCATCCTGCTCGACGGAAAGGTGATCCGTCTTCACGGAGCAAACATTCACCAGGATGCGGCCGGCGTGGGTGTCGCCGTCCCCGATGCGCTGTGGGTCTGGCGCATCAAGCAACTCAAGAAATATGGCTTCAACGCCATCCGGACTTCGCACAATCCCGTGTCGCCCGCGCTGCTCGACATTTGCGACAGTCTGGGCATGTACGTACTGGAGGAAACACGCCTGATGGGTACCAACGAGGCGCAACTGGAACCCCTTCGCAAGATGATCGAGCGGGACAAACATCATCCCTGCATCATCCTTTGGGGCATCGGTAATGAAGAGTGGGGGATTGAGTGGAAAGACAAGGGCGAGCGCATCGCCCGCACCATGACCGAATTCTGCCACCGCATCGATCCCACGCGCCCCGTGGTTGTGGCTTCGAGCAGCGGCCCGGAAATCCTCAAGGGAACCGACGTGGCCGGTTACAACTATATCCTGCAGAATCCGGTGGACAAGCACCGGGCCGACTATCCCGCCCGCGTGGCCATCGGTACAGAAGAAACCTCCGGATGCGGCACGCGCGGCGTCTATTATGACAACGTGGAGAACGGACACATGGCTGCCCTCAACCGGAGCCCGCAGGGCCCTGACAGCCTCTACAACTGCATCGAACGGGGCTGGCAGTTCTACGACGCGCGTCCCTGGCTGGGCGGACTCTTCTACTGGACCGGATTTGATTACCGCGGCGAGCCCAATCCGCTGAAATATCCGGCCACGGGTTCGGAATTCGGCATCCTGGACTATTGCGGTTTCCCGAAGGACGAAGCGTATTATCTGCAGTCCTGGTGGACCGATGAGCCAGTGCTGCATATCCTGCCGCATTGGAATCTTGAGGGTCATGAAGGAGAAACGGTCTCCGTTTGGGTGTACAGCAACTGCGATGAGGTAGCCCTTTTCGTCAATGGGAAAAACCTCGGAAAGAAAAAGATGCCCCGCAACGGGCATTTGGAATGGACGGCCGTCTATCGCCCGGGCAAGGTGAAAGCAGTCGGCTATCGCAACGGCAAGAAGATTTGCGAAGAAACGGTCCATACGGCCGGCGCGCCGGCTGTCCTGCAGGCCGTGGCAGACCGGTCCGAGATCCACGCGGACGGTCAGGACCTGGCCGTCGTGGAGCTTTCTGTGCTCGATGCCCACGAGCATTTCGCGCCGACTGCTTGCGTACCTGTGACGCTCAGCCTCGAAGGTCCTGCCCGGATCCTCGGCGCCGGGAACGGCGATCCCGCCTTCCGGGGCCGTGAACGGCCGGAGGATCCGGCCGCCCGCACCTTTACGATCGATACTTTCAACGGACTGGCCCAAGTGCTCATCCAGGGTACCGGCGAGTCCGGCGACATACATTTAACCCTTCAGTCATTATCATGTACTTACTCGGTTACGATATCGGCAGTTCGTCCGTAAAGGCTTCTTTGGTCGAGGCCGAAAACGGGAAATGTGTCGCTTCCGCGTTTTATCCGAAAACGGAAGCGCCCATCCTTTCCGTACGGGCTGGATGGGCGGAGCAGGATCCGTCCCAGTGGATGGACTATTTGAAACAGGCCACACAGGCAGTTCTGGCACAGGCAGGATTTGTGAACAAACAAGACATCCGTGCCATCGGCATCTCCTACCAGATGCACGGGCTTGTGTGCGTAGACAAGGACAAGCAGGTCCTTCGTCCTTCCATCATCTGGTGTGATTCCCGCGCCGTTCCCTATGGGGAAAAGGCATTTGAGCGCCTGGGCGCTGACTGGTGCCTGCAGCATCTGCTCAATTCGCCCGGCAATTTTACCGCTGCCAAACTGGCTTGGGTGAAGGAGAACGAACCCGATTTGTTCGACCGCATCTGGAAAGTGATGCTGCCCGGTGATTATGTCGCCATGCGACTCACGGGCGAAGCCTGCACCACGGTGAGCGGTCTGTCGGAAGGCATTTTTTGGGATTTTGCCGAGAACCGCCCTTCGGAAAGGCTGCTTGATTATTTCGGTTTTGACACCTCGATCCTGCCGCCCATCCGGCCGACCTTCGGCACGCAGGGCCTCCTGAATCGGGAGGCTGCGGAGAAGCTTGGCCTGCAGGAGGGGACGCCGGTTTGCTACCGGGCGGGCGACCAGCCCAACAACGCCCTCAGCCTGGGTGTGCTGCAGCCCGGCGAAATCGCTTCTACGGCCGGTACTTCCGGCGTCGTTTACGGCGTTATCGGCTCCGTGGCCCATGATCCGCTGTCCCGCGTCAATCCGTTCGCCCATGTCAACCATACGGCCGAGAACCCGCGTTTGGGCGTACTGCTCTGCATCAACGGAACGGGCATCCTGAACGCCTGGATGCGGCGCAGCGTGACGCCCGATCTCGGCTACGATGCCATGAATGACCTGGCCTCGGAAGCGCCGATCGGCTGTGAAGGCATCTCCGTGCTTCCTTTCGGAAACGGGGCGGAGCGGATGCTCGGCAACCGCGAAGCCGGTTGCAGCTTCCACGGTGTGAACTTCAACCGCCACGGCCGCGCCCATCTGCTGCGCGCCGCCCAGGAAGGCATCGTTTTCTCATTCTGCTATGGGATTGGAATCATGGAACAAATGGGTATGCAGGTCGACCGCATCCATGCCGGGCTGGCCAACATGTTCCTCTCGCCGATCTTCCGCGACACGCTCGCCGGCACTTCCGGTGCCGTCATTGAACTTTACGACACCGATGGCGCGGCCGGCGCAGCCCGTGGCGCGGGCATCGGTGCGGGTATCTACCGGAATGCCGCCGAGGCTTTCTCCACGCTGGAACGCCTCGCCGTGGTTGAACCGGCCCGGCAGACGGAATACCGTGCTGCCTTTGAACGTTGGAAATCAATTTTATAATTTTTAAAATATCAACACCATGACAAAAGCGTATTTCCCCACCATCGGAAAGATCCCGTTCGAGGGACCCGAGAGCAAGAACCCCCTGGCTTTCCACTATTATGAACCCGACCGTCTCGTACTGGGTAAGAAAATGAAGGATTGGCTCCGTTTCGCCATGGCCTGGTGGCATACCCTGGGCCAGGCTTCCGGTGACCAGTTCGGCGGACAGACCCGCCACTACGCCTGGGATGAAGGCGAATGCCCCTACGAGCGCGCCAAGGCCAAGGTGGATGCCGGCTTTGAAATCATGCAGAAACTGGGCATCGATTTTTTCTGCTTCCATGACATCGACCTGGTCGAGGATACTGACGACATCGCTGAGTACGAGGCCCGCATGAAGGACATCACCGACTATCTGCAGGTCAAAATGAAGGAGACAGGCATCAAGAACCTCTGGGGCACCGCCAACGTATTCGGCCATAAACGCTACATGAACGGCGCTGCCACCAACCCTGATTTCAACGTGGTGGCCCGAGCCGCCGTCCAGATCAAGAACGCCATCGATGCCACCATCAAACTGGGCGGTGAGAACTATGTGTTCTGGGGCGGCCGTGAAGGCTACATGAGCCTGCTCAACACGCAGATGCAGCGCGAGAAGAACCACCTGGCCAATATGCTCAAGGCGGCCCGTGATTATGCCCGTGCAAATGGATTCAAGGGTACCTTCCTCATCGAACCCAAACCGATGGAACCGACCAAGCATCAGTATGACGTGGATACCGAGACCGTAATCGGCTTCCTCCGTGCCAACGGTCTGGACAAAGACTTTAAGGTGAACATCGAGGTGAACCATGCCACCCTGGCTGGCCATACCTTCGAGCACGAACTGGCCGTAGCTGTGGACAACGGTCTTCTCGGCAGCATCGACGCCAACCGCGGCGACGCCCAGAACGGCTGGGATACCGACCAGTTCCCGATCGACAATTATGAATTGACCCTGGCTATGCTGCAGATCATCCGCAATGGCGGTCTGGCCCCCGGCGGATCCAACTTCGACGCCAAACTGCGCCGCAACTCCACCGATCCGGAAGACATCTTCATCGCGCACATCAGCGCCATGGACGCCATGGCCCGCGCCCTGGTCAATGCCGCCGCGATCTGTGAAGAGTCTCCCATCCCGCAGATGAAGAAAGAGCGCTATGCCTCGTTCGACAGCGGCAAGGGCAAGGAATTTGAGGAAGGCAAGCTCGGTCTCGAAGACCTCGTGGCCTATGCCAAGGCAAACGGCGAACCCAAGCAGATCTCCGGCAAACAGGAACTCTACGAAACCATCGTCGCCCTGTATTGCAAATAGCCGCCGCCCATGAGCAAGTCCAGTCAGCAAGGCAGTCCCTGGTACCTCATCAGCATCGTGCTGGTGGCGGTACTGGGCGGCCTGCTTTTCGGGTATGACACGGCTGTCATCTCCGGCGCGGAAAAGGGTCTGCAGTCCTTTTTCCAAAGCGCCCGGAATTTTACCTATACCGACGGCCTTCACGGTTTTACCACTTCAAGCGCTCTGATCGGCTGTGTGATCGGCGCCCTGCTTTCCGGTCTCCTGACCTCGCGGATAGGGCGTAGGAAATCCCTCCTGATCGCAGGTATCCTTTTCTTCCTGAGCGCTTTGGGCTCGTATGACCCGGAGTTCATCTTCTTCCGCCATGGTGTTGCCACCAAGGGCGTCCTTGTGGCATTCATCCTCTATCGTATTCTGGGCGGCATCGGTGTCGGCCTGGCCTCTGCCATCTGCCCGATGTACATTGCGGAGGTGGCGCCGGCCAACCAGCGCGGCAAACTCGTGTCATGGAACCAGTTCGCCATCATCTTCGGCCAGCTGGTGGTGTATTTCGTGAATTTCCTCATCATTCAGTCGCACAAGAACGATCCGCAGATCGTGGAGTGGACCAATACCGTGGGCTGGCGGAACATGTTCGTTTCGGAAGCCTTCCCGGCCGCTCTCTTCTCTCTGCTGATCTTGTTGGTTCCTGAGTCGCCCCGTCATCTGGTGATGCGCGGCCTCGACAATGATGCCTTCCGCATCCTCGCCCGCATCAACGGGGAGGAGAAGGCCCATACCATCCTGCAGGAGATTCGGGAGACCGTGGTCGAAAAGCGCGAGAAGCTGTTTGCTTACGGTTTCATCGTGATCTTCATCGGCTGCATGCTGTCGGTGTTCCAACAGGTCATCGGCATCAACGCGGTGCTCTATTTCGCCCCGCGCATCTTTGAGTCGATGGGCGTGAGCAACAACATGCTTTTTACGGTAATCATGGGCATCATCAACATCAGCTTCACGCTGGTGGCCGTCTTCACCGTGGAGAAACTGGGCCGGAAGCCACTGCTGATTTCAGGCTCGCTGGGTATGGCGATCGGCGCGCTGGGTGTCGCCCTGTCGAACGTTGTCACCCTGCCCGCCTGGGTGCCCGTCATCAGCATCATGGTTTACAGCGCGAGCTTCATGTTCAGCTGGGGTCCGATCTGCTGGGTGTATATCTCCGAGATCTTCCCCAATACCATCCGCAGCCAGGCGACGGCCTGGGCCGTGGCGTTCCAGTGGATCTTCAACTTCATCGTGAGTTCGACCTTCGTCCCGATGTACAACATGAAGCTCGGTACGATGGGCGACAGCTTCGGCCACTTCTTCGCCTATGCACTCTATGGACTGATCTGCCTCATTGCTGCGGTCTTTGTGTGGCGTCTCGTCCCCGAGACCAAAGGAAAGACCCTCGAGGAAATGACTGCCCTGTGGCGCAACCGCTCCAAAAAGAACAAGAAATGATTTAGCCTTATGAGTATGAGAAGATTTATACAGCTTGCTATTGTTTCGATCCTGTTTGTCGCCGTTAGCGCGTGCTCGTCGAAGCCGGCCGTTGCGCCTGCCATTCCGCACGACAAGGACGTCGAGGCCAAGGTGGAAAAGGTCCTGAAGGGCATGACCCTCAAGGAAAAAGCCGGACAGATGGTCCAGCTTTCCATCATGGTGCTGGAAGACGATACCCACGAGGCCATCGATCCGGCCAAGCTCGACCGGATCATCGGCGAATACAAAGTCGGTTCGATCCTGAA
>JAEEOM010000014.1 GCA_016284265.1 Bacteroidales bacterium
CATAGATGGCGCTGCGCTCGTTGCCGCCGGAGATGGTCACGTTGGTGTTGGTGTTGAAACCGAGGTTGTAGGCTTCCTTGAAGTTGTTGGCGAAAGCCTGCGAAGGGATGCGCTTGCCGTCGTACCATTCGATTTCCTTGTATTCGTCGAAACGGTTACCGAAAGAAAGGCCGGTGGCGCCGATGTCACGGGCGAGTTTCAGCAGGGACGGCACGTTGTCGGTACCGTCGGCCCACACGTTCATATGGTGGACGTCCCAGTTGGAAGCGCAGTCAAAATAGCTGCCGTAGCCGGCGAAATAACCTTCCATGAACACGTTCTGGAGCGTAGGCTGGCTGGTCACCTGGTCGATACCGACCGTCTGGGTGAAGCTCACACCGAGGCCCTTGGAGCCCTTGCCGCTCTTGGTGGTGATGATGATGGCGCCGTTCAGACCACGGGAACCGTAGAGGGCCGTAGCTGCAGCACCCTTCAGGATGGAGACGGACTCGAAGTCATCGGGGTTGAGGTTCTTCAACGCGTTGCCGTAGTCGAGGTTGTCGGCGCTCCAGTCGGCGCTGTTGTCAACCGTCTCGTTGTCGAGGATGATGCCATCGACGACGAAGATCGGCTGGTTGTTGTTGCTCAAGGTGGAAGCACCGCGGATCAGAATCTTATTGTGGCCGAACATGCCACCGTCAGAAGCGTTGATCTCGACACCGGCCACCTTGCCCTGAATGGCGGAGATCGGGTTGATGAGGTTGGTGTTCAGGTCATCGCTCTTAAGCTCGGTCATCGCGTAACCCAGGGCTTTGGCTGAACGTTTGATACCCAAAGCCGTGACGACCGTCCCTTCCAGCATCTCGGCGTCTTCCGCCAGGATCACGTGGACAGGGCCGCCGTTCCATTTGACGACCTGGGTCACATACCCGAGGCAGGAAAACTCCAGGACATCCCCAACCTTGACGTTGTTGAGGGTGAAGGATCCGTCCAACTGCGCGGACGTTCCGTTCTGGGTTCCCTGCACGAACACAGCTGTACCGACGACTCCTTCGCCGGTCGCATCTTTCACAGTTCCCGTAACGACGTTCTGGGCCTGGGCCGCGAAGGAAACCAGGGCCAGCAAGGCCGCCAAGGAAACTCTGAGGAACAATTTTCTCATGTGTTTTTAGGTTAATGGTTAATGATTGATTAATTAAGTTTTATGGTTTCAGTATGATTCTGCATTACAAGTACATGACATGGACGAGTCCGGGAGAGGCATGCATGGCCTGGGGATTGGTTCCGTACTCATCCTGCGGAATGGGTTCTCCCAACTGCGCAAACAGCCGGACCCAGTAAGAAGGGTACTCCCCTTCCGCATTCTTGAAATTCATCGGCTCCGGTTCAAACCAGCGATAGCCGTCTTCATTCACATAGGCGTCCGAAATGAGTTCCGTGCAGTAGTGACGCCCATTGAAAGTCATAAAATACAAGTCGTACTCCTCTCCCAGGAATTCCTTGGCCTGATCCACGTAAGTCGCCGCGTGGCGGTTGTCGGTCAGGCGCATTACCTCAAAGGTGGCCCGACCGCCCCGGTGCAGGGTAAAATCCGCGAAGAGTGTATCGAGCGGATGACGGTCCACCCCATGCGCAATCGTCGCATCGATCACCCATACAGCACCTGCTTCATCGACTTCCAGAATGGCAGCATGGATGAAGTTGAGGGAATCGCCCTGCGAGGTGGCGTCGGCAATAGCCTGTGCCATACCCTCGTCGCCGTAATTCATGGGAATTCCGACAAACAACAAGTCACCCGTTTCGATCTTCGGATCTTCCGAAGCGACGGGAGACTTTTCTTTTTTGCAGGCAGGGGCGGCAAGCAGCGCCCCTACCAGCAGAAAGAAGGCAACTATCCTTTTCATGAATACTACTTGACCGGAGAGAAGTCTCCCTTACCGGCGCCGCAGAGCGGGCACACCCAGTCGGCGGGCAGTTTTTCAAAAGGAGTTCCGGCAGCAATGCCGCTGTCCGGATCACCGTTTGCCGGGTCATACTCATACCCGCAAAGGTCGCAAACATACTTTGTCATGTCCAATGGATTTTACGTATAGATAACAAATTTACGAAAAAAATTGATTTCCCATTACATAATGACCGTCAACGTCATTTCTTCATCAAAATTCCGGAAGAAAAGATCATATTCCCCGGACGGCAGCCAGAACTGGAAATCACAACGGTTGGCACGTGCTTCACGGGTCAGCGGTTCGTAAAAGTAGGAATACGTCTGACCCGCTACTTCCGATGAGCCGCTGTCAAGAAGGACCTTGCCGTCTCCTGCACGACGGATTTCCCAGTAAATATCCTTGTAAGCCCGCAGGAACAGGCAGGAAGGTAGACCAAAATCCCACCTGGAGGCATAGCCATAGGTATGTCCCAGCGAGACCATATCGGACAGCTTGCGTTTTCCGTCAAACTGAAGGTAACAATAACGATCTTGAGAAAGTGGAGACCATTGGTACTTGTCATCCTTGCGCGCCAACATGATGCGGT
Source organism: Bacteroidales bacterium (assembly GCA_016284265.1). Classification (GTDB taxonomy): domain Bacteria; phylum Bacteroidota; class Bacteroidia; order Bacteroidales; family UBA932; genus Cacconaster. Next base: position 2,512 of record JAEEOM010000014.1, read on the forward strand.
CGCCGTCCTCAACCCGGGAAGGAGCCTGGCACTCGAGAGGAGGCACCTGCATCCGCGAGTCATGGCTATCGACTACATAGGGTTCAGACAAGGCCTCCAGGAACTGGCCATCCTTGCTGAACAGGCAGAAGCATAATTCCGTCGGTCCGTCGCCTGTCGACCGCGATTTGTAGAGGTAATAATTGCCCGTACGGAACGACGATGCACGGAAGTCCCAAGCGAAAGGAGCAAAACCACCACCCACGAATAAGTTTACATAGGGCGTTCCTCCCTGGTCCGGCATGATCCGGCAGACCATGTCCTGCCACTTGTTGAACTCGGTCAAGTCTGCTTCATGCCCTTCCACGGGCGTCATCGTATAGTAGGCGTTCATGTATCCACCCCAGCCATAATTGATGCTGAAATACCGCTCATCGTTGTATCCGTCCAGCACGAAGGCATGACCGCCCTGGTTCGAAGATCCACAATGAAACACAGGACGTCCGGCATCGATTTCATCGCGGATGAGTTCCTCCCACTTTGTGTCGGAATAATCCTCACGGTCATAATAACGCATCGACTTGTCATAGCCGAAATAAGTGGCCAGGTAAATCGGGGAGTCACTCGCGGCCCCGGAGCCATCCGGCGCATAATCCATCTTGCTCATGACACCCAGATCATAACAGAGTCGCGCCACCTGAGTCCTGCCTTCGGCAGAAAAATTGCCGGAGAGGGGCATCTTGTCCCATTCGTAGGTATGTCCCAGATCAAAACCGTCCACATGGTATTGATAGCCTCCTTGCTCGTAATCCCATCCGAAATCATAGGAAGCAAGGGTACCGGTCCCCCGTTCCGGCCAGGAATGGTAACGCATGATGATGGCCATGGCTGTCGCCACGCAGCCGCAAGGACACTCCTGGCCGTCCACTCGTGGACAGAGATCATTGTACGGAGAGCCCTGGTTCCACTCGGCCGTAGTCAGTTTCACCGGTGACGACTTGGTAGAAGCTTTCGTCGGCTGGTCCCAGAGGGCACGGATCGAGGCGGACGGCTTCCAGCCCTGCTGACGGGCATAGTTCACCTCAGCCGCATACCAGTCGAGCAAATCGCGAAAATTCACAGGCCATGTCGATTCCGGGCCGAAATGGCCCGTCAGCGAATAGCCCAGCACCGGACGGGCGGCATCGTCGCCGGCAATCAGGACGAACCCTTCCGTCTCCTGCTCAAACACATAGATGGCGGGGGCTGATGAGGCCGCCTTGGTCGGTATATCCGGATAGGCTGCAACCAGCCGCACAGAGACCGTACCCGCCGATTTGGTCGCCGCTGTTCCGCCAAAAAAAGAGGCAGCCACAGAAGCAGCACGTTCCTGCGGAACGACAGCAGCTTGCATGACGCCCGGTCCTACCATCAGGCAGATCAACATGAGTATCGTTATCTTTTTCATGGCTGGTTCCTCCGCATTTTGGTAAAATCGTAACGCATGCCGTCTTCCGGCGACTGAATCAGGCAGAACGGAACGGAAATGGCCTCGATCCGGATGGTATGGAGGCCAGCCTGTGCATACTGGTGCACAAGTTCACTGTCATAGAGATCCCGGGTCCCGTCGCCCCAGAAAATCATGGCTGCCGAATTCGAAACTCCGTTGATTTCGGGAGCCTTCACTTCCTGCTGAAGTACCGAATAGGAGAAGACGGGCTGTTGGCCGAACTGGCAAACGGTGATCAGCTCAGGTTCATCAAAACCAGGACGGGATACCGTACCCCGGACCTCCCGGGCATCCTTCTCCGGATTGGGATCGACGCGATACTGGTACCGCAATCCTTCCGTATCCGCTTCTACTCCCAGCAGATGAATCCACGGAAAGTCAAACTGGAACAAATCCGGCCGGTCTATCTGCTCCGCCGTGACAAAACTGAGCGTATCGCCCCGGTTGGAAGCATACAGTTCGCCGGATGACCGAAGGATTTCCGCATCCTGCTGGACAATGAAGACCGTGTCGGCCTTGGAGAAAGAATCGTTCCGGAAGATCAGTTCGCAGACCCGGGGACTGCGCGAATGATTCCGCTCGAACGAAAAAAGGTAGGACTGGGTTGAAATGGTCTTGGTCTGCAATTCCCGGAGCCAGGTGCAGGATTCCGGCATCTGCATCTCAACAGCCAGGTTGCTGGCCACTTCCACCCGGAAAGTCCCCTCTTCTGCCGGCAAGGATACTTCTTCATCACTGATGACGATGGTCGGCACTTCACCCCGCTGATAGACATGGACTACCTCCGTACCGGTCGTCCCCGTGAAAGTGACAGTGCCTGAACGACGGTCGAGGGAAAAATTCTGGTCCACGCTGAAAGTCACCGTGGATTTGTTCAGTCCCTTGGTCGAAACCGTGCGGATCCAGCCGCTGCCGTCTTCCTCGATCCGGTGCGAAAAATCGATGTTCGACTGCACGTCGATCGTGAAGGATCCGCCGTCAGCGCTCATTTCCACCCGGTCACCCGACAGGAGCAAGGCATCGCGTTGCTTCTGGGTAACGACGATGGTCCGCTGCAGCTTGCCGCAGGTAAACAAAACGGAAGCTGAACGTTCATCATACTCGCCGTTCGACTGGACGGTAAAAGTCAGCGTGACCACGCCACGCTTTCCTTCAAGCTGGGACAAGGTACACCAATAAGCACGGCCGTTGACAAATTCAGCCGTCCAGGAGCCCGAAGCGTTCAAGTCGAGCGAAGCCGAACCTGAGTCCGAATTGAACAGGACGGAGATCGTCTCGCCGCTCTCGGACAGCGTGGCTGCCGTGGAACGGAACGAATTGTCCACAATGTCCAATTCAGGACGGCAGGAAGCCAGCAGGAGCAGGATCCCGATTAAAAGAAAGTCTCGTTTCATTCGAACAGGCAGTTATCGAGTTCCCTCTTCAGGTAGTCGCCATCCAGGTGCTGGCCGATGAAGACCAGTTTCTGCATACGGTCACCATAGGTCGCATCCCAGTCGCGGAGCAGGTCGGGCTGCTCCCGTAACTTTTCGATGAGTTCTTCTTCGGGCATCGTGGCAAACCACAGGCCGACATTCTTGAGGACGAATTGCCGGCCGGCCTGTTCGAACAGATAGCAGGTATCGAATTCCTCGCTGAAATAGCAGATACCCTTGGCCCGGATCACGTTCTTGGGCCATTTCTTCGCCACGAAGTTGTCGAATGCATTCAGGTCGAACGGACGGCGTGCCTGATAGACATACGTGCCGATGCCGTACTCTTCGGCCTCCCCTTCTCCATCGTGATGATGGTGATGATGATGACCTTCATGTTCGTGATCATGATCGTCGTCCTCGTCCTCCTCGTCGTGATCGTCATCGTGATGCTCCACTTCCTGGATCCAGGTAGCGGAGGCGGCCACGTCGTCGAACTGGAACATCCCCGTGTCGAGGATTTCATCGAGGTCAAAGTCGCAGTAGTCACATTCAATGATTTTCGCCTTGGGCTGAAGCGTCCGGACGATGGCCCGGATTCTCCCCAGTTCTTCGGGCGTCACCTCGGACACCTTGTTGAGAGCAATGATGTTGCAGAATTCGATCTGCTGGATCACCAGGCTTTCGATGTCTTCTTCGTCGAGATGCGGTTTCTGCAAATCTTCGCCACAGGCGAATTCGCTCTGCATCCGCATCGCATCGACCACCGTAACCACGCAGTCGAGCACCGGAATGCCGTTCTTGACAAACTCAAAGCCCAGGGCCGGAAGCGAACAGATGGTCTGGGCAATCGGCTCCGGCTCGCAGATGCCACTGGCCTCAATGACAATGTAGTCGAAAGCCTGCCGGCTTGTGATCTCGCAGAGCTGCTGGATCAAGTCGTTCTTGAGGGTGCAGCAGATACAGCCGTTCTGAAGGGCAACGAGGCTGTCGTCTTTCTTGCCGACCACACCTCCTTTCTGAATCAGGTCGGCATCGATGTTCACTTCGCCCAGATCATTCACAATCACCGCGAAGCGGATGCCCCGACGGTTGTTCAGGATCCGGTTGACCAGGGTGGTCTTACCGCTGCCGAGATAGCCGGTCAGCAGCAGGACCGGTATTTCTTTCAAATCTTCCATAGCGATTCGATTATTGTTTTTTCTCAAAATGCTGGTAGTCCTTCACCGAATTCCAGGCTCCGCCCCACTGGAAGCCGCGCGCCCGGAACAGTTTGCAGCACAGATCTTCGGCTGTGATCTTGTGCGGGAAATCGACCGTCCGGTCAGCGAATTCCCGTGCCGTTTCAGGCTCGACGATCTCCCCTTTCACATAAGGGTTTTGCAGCGGGTTGATGTCCACTGCGAGGCCGCGGGCATGGGCCGACAGCTTCGTTTCGGAATTCGTGGCCGTCCGGTAATTGAAACACGAGGTGTTGTTGGCCTCCATCGACCGTTGGTCGTTTGCGTCGAAATCATCGATCAGGCGGATCGAAGCAATGGGATACTTCGCCTTGTAAAGATCCTTGAAAATAGCGATCAGATCGTCGGCAATCGCCTGGTTGCAGACCATTTCACCTTTGCGGACCCGGCCATTAAAGTCGTAGTAGAGAAGCTTGAGGTAACGAAGTTCACTGAATTCAATTTCAGCACCTTCCTCCGGATAAGACTTGCCCGTCATCCGCAGGCGGACCGCTTCCGGAATCGTATCTTTGCTGAAAGCGGAGAGGCCGGGATCGACCGGATTGAGGAACTTGCGGTACCGGCTGTACGTGTAGTTCACGCACGTATTGGTGATGTTGTTGGCAAACAGGATGTCGGTAATGTGGTTCTCATCCACATAGCTGATGACGTCTTTGGTGAAGTAGCGGAAATCGGCCACGTGGATTTCTTCAAACGAGTGGAAGAGATAGCCCGGCACGGCGTTGCCGAAACTGTCTTTGAACACAAGCAGCCGCCGTCCGTTTCGTACGGAGGTCTCCACCTTGGTCAACTTGATGTCGCCGCCCATGAAAGTCGTGTAGGCCGCACCACTGCCATCCTTGAATGAGAAGAAATACTTGCTCTTGTAGGGCCGGCCCTCCCCCGTTACGTGGAAATCCTCGTCGAGGGTATAATTGACGTAAGTCGTGGTATATTCTACGCCTGTCGGAATATAATAGACAAAATCTTCCGGCGCCTTTTTCACTGCGATGTTGTGCGAATAGCCGTACATGCTGCCCACAAAGTTGTGGACGACATGCTCCTCATATGTGGAAATATCTTCAAAGGGGACTCCTGCCTGCCGGGCAAACTGCTGCGCTGCGTAGTAGGCACCCAAGGGTGCCCAGTGGTGGTCTGTCCGCAAGTAAATGGGTTCGTCGGTATGCTCGGCCAGCACGGAATAGATATCCACGGCCTTCACTCCGTTCGACAGGTTCGTGAAGACGCCGTTGAACACCGGCCATTGTTTTTTGGTGAACTTGGCAGCCTCCTCCGGACAGTAGAACTCCGTGGAAGTCGGAATCGGCATGCACCAGATATGCACCGATTTTCCGAAAGCGGCGCCATACTGGTTGATCACTTCGGCATATTTGGCGCCCCCTCTTTCGGTGCCGAAGAATCCCATCAGAGCCCGTACATTCTCCCCACTGCCTACGAGGATGATTCCGGAACTGGCCACCTTGGCCACGTCATCCGCCGTGCCTTCGGCCGCGGCAGGTTCGAAAGCCTTGACGGTTTTCACGGTATCCGCTTCCAACACCGGGTCGGGTTCTTCGCCGGCCGTCTCGACAGCCACGTCGCTTTCGCTGGCCACATACTGGATGTTCTGCTCGCCGAAACGGACTCCCAACAGGTCTTTGAACTGCATGCTCAGGAGCATGAGCGTATCGCGGTAAGGCTCCGTGTCGCTGTACCAGGAAGAGATGGCACCGGCATACGAGCCGTCAGCCAGCGAATCGAGGGTAAAAGAAGGAAAGCGCTGGAGTTCCCGCTTCTCCAGTTCTGAGAAAGTGCTGCGCGGCAGCAGGTTGAAAGCGGCTGTAAAAGCCCCGTAAACCAGCGTGATGACTGCGACGAAGATAATGCCTCTTTTCATGTCAGAACCGGGTATAGATGAAAGGATTGTTGGTCGCGCCCACCAGCAGGGCGGCGCTCACGGCAAGCAGTGCAACAGCCAGGACCAGTTTGGAAACCGGCAGGACGCTGCGTCCCAGGATCGTCTTCTCGCCGATCAGGTCATGAAGCCAGCGTCCCAGCGGCAGACAGCAGGCCATGGCAGCGATCCACAGCCAGAAGCGGGAACGGAGTGCACTTCCCACCGTAAAGTCCGACAGCGTTTCCGCTCCTCCGAAGAGGATGCCGAAGAAATCGGTCATTCTGGCGAAATCCACGAAATAGAAGATCCCCCAACCCAGCACGACCAGGATCAAACTGTAAAGATGCAGAACGACGGCCGGAACCTTCCAACGAAGAATGGTAAATTTCTCGAGGGCTACGATCAGGCCGAAATAAAGACCCCAGAGGACGAAATTCCAGCTCGCTCCATGCCACAGTCCCGTGAGGAACCACACGACCAGGATGTTGAAAAACTGGTGATGCCGGTTACCGCCCATCGGGATGTAGAGATAATCGCGGAAGAAACTGCCGAGGGAAATGTGCCAACGGCGCCAGAAATCCGTAATCGAGTTACAGCAGTACGGATGATCGAAGTTCTCCTTGAAATGGAAACCCATGCAGCGGCCCATGCCGATAGCCATGTCAGAATAACCGGAGAAGTCGAAATAGATCTGCAAGGTAAAGGCCACCAAACCCACCCAGGCCCCGGCCGTTGACACCTGTGCCAGGTCGTCGGCAAGGAACTGGTCGGAGATTTCTGAGAGCTGATTGGCCAGGATCACCTTCTTGCCCAGACCCACCAGAAAGCGGAAACTGCCGTCAGCCACATCTTGAAAAGTAACGTGGCGGTCGTGAATCTCCTTGGCGATGGTCCCGTACCGGACGATCGGTCCAGCGATCAGTTGCGGGAACATCGAGATATAGAGCAACAGGTCACCGAAGCGCCGCTGGGCCTTGCTTTCCTTCCGATAGACATCCACCAGATACGAGATGGACTGGAATGTATAGAAACTGATGCCGATAGGCAGGGCGATTTCCGGAACCTGTACCGACAGGCCGCATCGGCCCAGCAAGTCGGCGAAGAAACCAAGATACTTGAATGTGCCCAGGATAGCCAGGTTGCAGATCAGTCCCAGCACCAACCAGAACGCCCTCCCCTTGCCCTTGCGGTCAATGCCCCGGCCAAACAGCCAGTTAAGCAGTGCACAGACAAGCAGCAGAAAGACGTACACCGGCTCGCCCCACGCATAGAACAGCAGGGAGAAAGCCACCAGTACGCCGTTTTTCACGCCGTTGCCTTTCGCCAGTCCCGCGAGCAGATAACAGAGCGCAAAGGCTGGCAGAAAGGCAAACAGAAAGAATAGATCTGCAAATACCATCCTGTCAAAAACAATTGCGCAAAGGTATAAAAAAAATCGGAGCGGTGGAAGCCGCTCCGATTCAAACCGGGAACCGGGTCGATTATTCGGCCAGTTCCTTCTTCAGGCGTTCGGTAAGCAACGGAACGACTTTGTTGAGGTCGCAGACGATACCCAGGTCAGCTACGCTGAAAATAGGCGCGAACTTGTCCTTGTTGACGGCGATGATCGTCTCGGACTCCTCCATGCCGGCCAGATGCTGGATGGCACCGGAGATACCCAGGGCAAAGTAAACCGCCGGACGGACGGTCTTGCCGGTCTGGCCGACCTGACGGTCGTGCGGCATGACGCCGGCATCGACCATGGCACGGGACGAAGAAACTTCGCCGCCGAGGACGGTCGCCAGTTCCTGCAGCATCTCGAAACCTTCCTTGCAGCCCACGCCGCGACCGCCGGAGACCAGGATCTTGGCCTCGGCGATATCGCCGGCCGCCTTCTGTTCCTTGACAGTCTTGACCAACTTCACGACGAACTTGCTCTCATCGAACTTCGGATGGAATTCGACAATCTCGCCCTGACGGCCGAAATCGGGTGCCGCCTTCGGCATCACGCCCGGACGTACAGTGGACATCTGCGGACGATGCTCGGGGCACTTGATGGTCGCCATCAGGTTGCCGCCGAAAGCCGGACGGGTCATTTCAAACTCGTGGGTCTCTTCGTTGATGGTCAGTTTGGTGCAGTCGGCCGTCAGACCGGTGCCCAGACGGGCGGCGATGCGCGGAGCAAGGTCACGACCGATCGTCGTGGCGCCGTACATCAGGATCGACGGCTTGAAAGCGTTCACGGCCTGGAAAACGGCCTGGGTGTACTGCTCAGTCACATAGTCCTTGAGCAGCGGATCATCGATGACGACCACCTTGTCGGCGCCATAAGCCACCAGGGTCTGTGCCTTGTCGGCGATGCCGCAGCCAGCCAGGATAGCGACTACTTTTTCATCGGTCACCTTAGCCAGGTCGCGGGCCTTGCCGATCAGCTCAAGCGCGACAGACTGGATCTCACCGTCCCGCTGTTCTGCGAATACATAGATATCTTTATATTCCGAAAAATCCATAGCGATACAGTTTTAGACGGTTAGATGATGTGTTTTTCCTTAAGGCAGGCAACGATCAGCTCCACAGCCTCTTCAGCATCCACTTCGTGGATCTGGCCGGGTGCCTTCAGTTCCTTGGTGAACGACTTGACCACCTTGGTCGGAGAGCCCTTGAGACCGAGTTCGGTCTCGGGAACGTCGATGCAGTTGGCACCCCAGACTTCCACTTCCTTGCCGTAGGCGTCCACAATGCCACCCACGCTCATGTAGCGCGGTTTGACAGCGGAAGCCAGGCAGGTCAACAGGGCTTTGCCCTGGAATTGCAGGACCTGATAGCCATCCTCGGTCTCCTTGGTTACCGTGAACGTCTTCGAGGCCTCGTCGTATTCCAGACCAGCGACATAGGAAATCTGCGGAATGCCCAGGTGTTCGGAAATCTCCGGACCCACCTGCGCGGTGTCACCGTCGATGGCCTGGCGGCCGGCGATGATCAGGTCCCAGTCGAGTTTGCGGGCTACACCGGCCAGGGCCTTGGAGGTCGCCAGCGTGTCGGCGCCGCCAAGTTTGCGGTCGGTCAGCAGGATGGCACGGTCGGCACCCATGGCGAATGCTTCCCGAAGGATGACTTCGGCAGCGGGGATACCCATCGTGACGACAGTCACCTCGGCGCCGAACTTGTCTTTCAACTGCAGGGCGAATTCAAGACCGCCTTTGTCGTCCGGATTCATGATGGCGGGGACGCCTTCGCGGACCAGGGTCTTGGTAACCGGATCGATCTTGATCTCGGTCGTATCGGGAACTTGCTTGATACAGACTAAAATTTTCATCGTTCTGCCCTCCTACTTGATTTTACCGAACAACTTACCGGCGATGACCATACGCTGCACTTCGGAGGTCCCTTCATAGATCTCCGTGATCTTGGCGTCGCGCATCATGCGCTCAACCGGATACTCGCGGGTGTAACCGTAACCACCGTGGAACTGCACGCATTTGGTCGTGACTTCCATCGCCACTTCGGCGGCATAGAGTTTCGCCATGGCGGCATCGGCCGAGAAGTTCACGCGCGGGTTAGCCACATGCTCATCCTCCTTGAAGGCAGCACTGCGGACCAGCAGCCGGGCGGCTTCGATCTTGGTCTTGAGATCGGCCATCTGGAACTGCGTGTTCTGGAACTTGGCGATTGCCTTGCCGAACTGCTTGCGCTCCTTGGTGTACTTGACGGTCTCGTCTAGGGCACCCTGCGCGATGCCGAGTGCCTGCGAAGCGATACCGATACGACCACCGTCGAGCGTCATCATCGCAATCTTGAAGCCCTCGCCCACCTTACCGAGCAGATTGCCTTTCGGGATGCGGCAGTTGGTGAAGATCAGTTCAGCCGTGGCACTGCCGCGGATACCCATCTTCAGTTCTTTCTTGCCCACCGCGAAGCCCGGTGTGGTCGCCTCCACGATGAAAGCGGAAATGCCTTTCGTGCCAAGCGACTTGTCGGTCATGGCGATGACAATGTACACGTCGGCATGGCCGGCGTTGGTGATGAAGATCTTGTTGCCATTGATGACCCACTCCTCACCATCGAGAACGGCGGTCGTCTGCTGACCAGCTGCATCGGTACCGGCGTTGGGCTCGGTCAGACCGAAGGCGCCGATCCACTCGCCGGAAGCGAGCTTGGGAACATATTTCATTTTCTGTTCCTCGGTGCCGAACTGCAGGATCGGAGACATACAGAGCGAAGTGTGCGCCGAAACGACCACACCGGTCGTCGCGCAGCAGCGGGAAAGTTCCTCCACGGCGATGGAGTACATGAGGTTGTCGCCACCGGCGCCACCGTACTGTTTCGGTACGGGAATGCCGAAGATGCCCAGTTTGGCCATCTTTTCGACGGTTTCCTGCGGGAAGCGTTCCTGCTCGTCGATCTCGGCAGCCAGCGGCTTCACCTCTTTCTCGGCGAACTCGCGGATCATCTGACGGAACAGTTCCTGCGTCTTGTTGAGATTGAAATCCATAGTGTTAGAAACGGGTTCTTCGATTAATACTTGTAGAAACCTTCACCGGTCTTGCGTCCGAGCAGGCCGGCACGGACCATCTTGCGGAGCAGCGGGTGCGGGCGGTACTTGGGATCGCCGAACTCTTTGTACAACACTTCCATGATGGCCAGATTGACGTCGTTGCCGATCAGGTCGGCCAATGCCAGCGGGCCCATGGGATGATTGGCGCCGAGCATCATGCACTTGTCGATGTCTTCTGCGGTGGCGATGCCGTCGGCCAGGATGCCGACCGCTTCGTTGATCATCGGGATGAGGATGCGGTTCACCACGAAGCCGGGGGCTTCCTTTACCTCGACGGGCTGTTTGCCGATAGCCGTGGCCAGGTCGATGACGCACTTGCAGACTGCATCGCTGGTCAGCTGACCGCGGATCACTTCGACCAGCGCCATCCGGTCGGCAGGATTGAAGAAGTGCATGCCGATGAATTGGGCCGGACGCTTGGTGCAGGCGGCGATCTCGGTAATACTCAGCGAGCTGCTGTTGGTCGCGAAGATCGTTTCAGGCTTACAGATGCCGTCGAGCTGGGTGAAGACATCTTTCTTCAGCTGCATGTCCTCGACAGCGGCCTCGATCACGAGATCAGCATCAGCGAAGGTGGAATAATCCGTAGTGGTAGCGATGTTCGCCAGAATGGCATCCATCGCTTCCTGGGCAATCTTGCCCTTTTCGACGAGCTTGGCATAGCCCTTCGAAATCGAAGCCATCGCCTTGTCAAGGCTGGCTTGCGTACGGCTTTTCATGACGACGGGCATCTTGGCGGCGAACGCTTTCACGATACCCTTGGCCATCGTACCGGTTCCAATGACACAGATTTTCATAAGCGTGTATTTAATTATGATCGTTATTCATTCTTGAAGACGGCAGGACGCTTGTGCAGGAAGGCATCCATGCCCTCTTTCTGATCGTCTGTCGCAAAACATTTGGCAAAATAGCGGTTTTCAAGCGCAATCGACTCATCCACGTCGAGATCGTAGTTCTCGTTGATGCACGCCTTGGCGAAACCCACGGCGATCGGGGCGTTCTTGAGGATGGCGTTTACCAGCGCGTCCACGGCGCCGGCGAGTTCCTCGGGCGCCACGACCTGATTGACCAGACCGATGCGCAGCGCCTCGTCGGCACCGATCATCTTCCCGGTGTAGATAAGTTCCTTGGCAATCCCCTGCCCGACCAGTTTCGGGAGGCGATAGGTGCCGGAGAAACCGGGGATGATGCCCAGTCCCACTTCCGGCTGGCCGAAACGGGCCTTCGCCGAGGCGATACGGATGTCGCAGGCCATGGCCAGCTCGCAGCCGCCGCCCAGGGCGAAGCCGTTCACAGCGGCGATCACCGGGAACGGCAGGTCTTCGATCCTCTTGAAGACCTGGGATCCGCGGTGTCCGAAAGCGAGCCCCTCCTTCTCGGAGAGATGCGCCATCTCGGAGATGTCGGCGCCTGCCACGAAGGACTTTCCTTCGCCCGTGATCACCAGCACGCGCACCTGGTTGGGGTCGAGCGTGTGGATGAAGGTGTCGATCTCACCGAGGATCGTCGAATTAAGCGCGTTCAGCGTAGCGGGAGAAGAGATGGTCATCGTGACCACCCCGTTCTCGCCACACGATACTTTCAGAAACTGATAGTCCATCGTTCCGACCAGATTACTGGGCCATCGGCTTGAGGTCGGGCGAGATGATCAGTTGCGCCTGCGTAGCCGCCTGCACCTGCTCCACGGTAAATTCAGGATTGATCTCCTTGAGTACGAGACCCTCCGGCGTCACGTCCATCACACCCATCTCGGTGATGATCATGTTGACCTGGTGAGCCGCCGTCAGCGGGAGCGTGCACTCCTTCATGATCTTGTGGTTGCCCTTCTGGGTATGCTCCATCGCCACGATCACGCGCTTGGCACCGACCACAAGGTCCATGGCGCCGCCCATGCCCGGGGTAAGTTTGCCGGGAATCATCCAGTTGGCCAGATTGCCTTTCTCATCCACCTGCATGGCGCCCAGGAACGTGCAGTCCACATGGCCGCCACGGATGATCAGGAACGAATCGGCAGAAGAGCAGGCATACGCGCCCGGATACGCCGTAATATACGCACCGCCGGCGTTGACATAGTCCTTGTCTTCCTTCCCGGGTTCGGGAGCCGGTCCCATGCCGACCAGGCCGTTCTCGGACTGGAGCGTCACGTTGACTCCTTCAGGAAGATAGTTCGGAATGGCGGTCGGAAGACCGATACCGAGGTTCACCACGTCGCCGTCCTTGAGTTCCAAGGCTGCCCGGCGTGCAATCGTTTCTCTGATTTGAGCTTTGTCCATAACTAAGAGATTTTGATATTGTTGTTATTTCTTGGTATTCATTCTCTTGACAAATTCCTGCGCGACGAAGGAAGCCACATCGTCGGCATACGTACCCGCGCCGAAACCGGCATCAAAACCCAATTCCTTGGCCAGTTCATGGGAGATGCGGGGACCTCCGCACACGACAATCATCCGGTCGCGGAGCCCTTCCGCCTCCAGCAGTTCGATGAGCTCCGTCAGGTTCTTGATGTGTACGTCCTTCTGGGTGACCGTCTGGGAAACCAGCAGGGCGTCGGCATGAAGTTCCAGCGCCTTGGCGATGAACTCCTCGTTCGGCACCTGGCTGCCCAGGTTGTAGGCTTCGAACATGTCGTACCGCTCAATGCCGTAATGGCCGGCGTAACCCTTCATGTTCATGATGGCGTCAATACCGACGGTATGGGCGTCCGTACCCGTCGAGGCACCGACGACTACCAGTTTCCGGCCGATGTTCTGCCGGATATACTCGTCGGTCTCTTTCATCTCCATCACCGACGATTCAACCTTCGGGACATAGATGGTCGTAAAATCCACGGTAAAGGTGGTGCTTCCGTAGCAGTTAAAAAAGGTATATCCGGGCGTGAGTTCCTGGTAGAACACCACCAGCGGATTGTTGAACCCCATCTCCTTGAGCAGCATCTTGGCCGCTTCCACCGCTTCCGGGCCGCAGGGAACGGGCAGTGTGAAACTCAACTGCACCTTCCCGTCGTTCATCGTGTCGCCGTACGGCTTCACTTTGGTCAGATCCAAGGTCTTGTCGAAATCCTTGGCATCCATTGAATATAGTCCGCCACTCATCTTTTATCTCCTCCCTTTCATCATGTCAATAAACGGATTGAAATAATGTTCGCCCTTGGCGACCACGCCGTCGAGGCCTTTGCCGCCGTCCTTCGGACGCTTCACGTCACCGAACTTACCTTTCTCCAAGGCGTTGAACAGGCCTTCTTTCACCAGTTCCTCAAGCAGCGCCACGGCATTGTCGAGCACGAGCGCCGCCCGTTGGCGGATGATGCCGCCCTCCTTGAATTCCACCTCCTCGCCGATGTCCCGCATATTGTTGAAAATGTAGCGGGCATTCTCGATGGAGAGGTAGCGGTCGCTCATGAACGGCGTATGGATCGCCTCGGTCGGCATGCCCAGCAACTGGATGCCCTGGTGGGTCCAGATGCCGATGATGTTGAACAGGGCATCCTGGATATGACCGCGGAAGATGTTGCCGGTCATGAACTTGGTCGGGGGCATGTACTTCAGTGTGGCACGCGGGAAAATCTCGCGGGTCATCTGCGCCTGCGCCAGTTCATAGAGGAAACCGTTGGTCAGCATCGGATCCATCTCGAAGGCATGACCCAGGCCCATCTGCTCCTCGGGCAGACCGGCCAGCAGGGCCAGCTGCTCGTTGATGATGTCGGAAGCCAGCACCGTGTGAGCAGCCTCCACCGCATCGGCAGTGGTCAGGTAGTTGTCCTCGCCGGTATTGATGATCACGCCGGCGAAGCCGTTGATCACGCGTGAGAAATACTGGTCAATCAGCGTACGCTGCATGTTGATGTCGCGGAACAGAATGCCGTAGAGCGCGTCGTTGAGCATCACGTCCAGACCCTCGAACGCACCCATGATGGCAATCTCCGGCATGCAGAGGCCCGAGCAGTAGTTGCAGAGGCGGATGTATCGACCTACCTCCTCTCCCACCTTGTCTAGCGCAGCGCGCATGATGCGGAAATTTTCCTGCGTGGCGTAGGTGCCGCCAAAGCCTTCGGTCGTGGCACCGTATGGCACATAGTCGAGCAGCGACTGGCCCGTAGTACGGATCACAGCGATGACGTCGGCTCCCTGCCGGGCACCGGCTTCCGCCTGCACTACGTCCTCGTAGATGTTGCCGGTCGCCACGATAATATAGAGGTAGGGTTTGGGGCCCTCGCCCAGTGTGCGGAGATAGTTCTCGCGCCGGTTGCGGCGCGCCCGGATCCGCTCGACCGAGGCTTTCATGACCGGCTCCAGGGCCGCATTGATCTTTTTCTTGTCCGAAATTGGAATTTTCGTCAGGTCCAGCGATCCATCGGATACGGCTTCCGCAATTTCCTGTGGTGTCTTACCCGTCACGACCATCGCGTTGCCCACGTAAAACAGGACACCCTGGCCCAGGACGCCGGATCCCTTGAGGGAATCCACGACCACGTTGGGCAGCGGGACCTGGTTCTCATCGACCCCGTCGATACCCAGCAGACGGCAGATCGTCCGTTCTACGGCCACGGTCGTGTATCCGTCTGCGAACGACTGAACATCTTCGGCGATTGTCCGGGCCAACTGCCTTGCCCGGTCGACCTTTCGCTGGTCCAGTCCAAGTTTGCTTTTATTCATATTGTCGTTTCATTATAGTGTCAGCCAAATCTATCCACTGCGCGTCGATACCCAACTCGCGCGCGATATTGAGTGCCTCGTGCGGCACCTCATGGCTCGCCGTCCGGACGAGCCGGTAATCCATTCTCCTTCCTTTTGTTCCGGGAAGCAGTCCCTGCACCCGCCAGCACTGGCCAGCGTGTTCCACGGTATAGTGCGTCGTCATGACCAGCGCCAGGTTGGGCTTGTCCGCCAAACGCTGCAGCAACGCAGCCACCAGCGCGGTTCCCTCCACGGGATTGGTGGTGCGGGCCGGTTCATCAACCAGCAAAAGAACCTTCCCCCCTTTTTCCACGACCGCTACGGCGCGGTCGATTCGCTGCATCTCCGCAGCAAAGGACGAAAGCCCTGTTTTCTCATCCTGTTCGTCGCCGATACAGAACCGGATTTCGTCGAAAGGCGTCATGACGGCCGAAACGGCCGGCAGTCCGAATCCGAACTGATAGAGGTACTGCAGCATACACAAAGTCTTGAGAGCGACGGTCTTGCCGCCCATGTTGGCTCCGATGACCGTAGCCGGGACACCCCGTTCAAACGCAAAGTCCACCGGTTGGAATTCACGGCCTTTCGCCCGGAGCGCAGCCCGGACACCGGGATGGAACATACCGGTAATGGTGGTGGCTGAGCCGGACGAGGGAAGAATCAGTCCCTCCACGTGCATCTGTATGGCCTGAGCCAGGGAAATGTCCAGGTCGGCCAGTTCCCGGAGCGTCTGCTGCAGGGAGGCAGCATACGGACGCAACTTGTCACTGATGACCTTCTTCAGCCGGTCTTCCTCATTGGCCAGATCCTCCTGCAACTGACTGTCATCGGGATCCTGCTCCACGGCATCGCGCAACTGGCGCAAAGCCACAGAATAAGAATCATAGAGATAGAACGTGCCGATTCTCAGACCGTCCGGATCCAGGATGTCGATGACTGTCTCCAGTTCAGTCCCCATGGAAAGCGACTGGGCCAGCATGGCCAAGTGCTTGATCTCAAAAAACTCGATTTCGTCGAGCGTGGCACCGCCCGCCAGGGAGGCAAGCGTACCGGAGATATCGCGAAGCCCCTGCAGGCGGAAACGCATGTCTTCCACGCGGCGCCGGTCGGACAGGACCAGGTCGAAATACTTTCGCAACGATGCGTAAGCTGCATCGATGCGGTCCGGATCGACCATCATCTCCCGGTCCAGCAGTACCTTTCGGGCATAACCGCTCTGCAGGCCGAGTTCGTCGAACAGATAACGGATGCCGCAAGGACTTTCTACGATTTCTCTAAATTTCATACTCGTTCTTTACAATATCATATACGGGAAGGCCGATCTTGGCTGAGAGTTCCTGGCAGAGAATGTCGGAATCCAGCACGATACCGTTGGGTGCCACCGGATTGACGCACACCGCAATCAACTCGCTTTTCAGACGGACCGAAATCCGTCCGCCCCGCCGGACAAAGGCACGGTACAATTCCTGCGAACAAAAGACCTTGGTGAAATCACCGACCACCAGTTCAATCTCTCCTTCCCCAAGCCCGTTCTTGACCATCTGCAACAGCCGGTCCGTCAGAGCCCCTTCCACTTCGATGACCCGATTGCCTTTCAGCAGGCCGGGATCCAGGGAAGAGAAGGAAGAGACCCGCAATGCGGGTTCCGGCCCCGTAAACAAAGGAAGCCGGATCAATTCCACCACGAAAGCGGTCTTCCCCACCAGGTCCCGGATGTTCGCAGAATAGGCCGCTCCGGTCGAAAGCACCATCGCCTCGCTGATGGCGGGCGACGCCGTGCTCAGGCGTGAGAGCGCTCCGTCAATCAGGATCAAGTCTATCCCGAAATCTTTCAATGAACGCATCCATCGTTTCAAAGCCGCTCCGCTGGAAGGGCCGCTCAGCAGCACCTTACCCTCCTGCAGGGCCTTGGCCGTCACCACGCGCCCGAGGGCCGTGTCCTCATCGCCCACATCATACAGTTCGGAGAGGGGACGTTTCTGTCGGAAATGTTTCTCACTCGTCGCAAAGAACATCCCCTCCCGGACTGTGATTTCAGGTTTGGCGGTTCCCGTCACCTGGTCGGTGGTCTCGCCGTCAATCCCGATGGAAGTTACCGCTACGTTGAAGTATTCCACCGGCAACCTCCGGATAATATAGTTGAGACACTCCGTCTTGCCGGCATTCTTCGCGAGGCCGACGATCGACACGCTGCGATGGCGGAGTATCTCTCCTACGAAGGGCATTACTTCCCGCGGTTTTTACTGCGCTCCTTGCGTTGCAGGACTGCGGGCTCGATGGCCATTTCCTGTCCTTCCAGGAGGCCGGCCACACCTTCGAGGCGTTTGGTGCACTCGGGGCAATGGCACTCCTGATGATACTCGGACGGTTCCGTATAGGTAGTGATCACGCCCTCGAAGTTGCGGAGGACCACCTTGCCCGGAGCCTGGGAAATTACGTACTGCGGCATCACGGGCGTCTTGCCGCCGCCGCCCGGAGCGTCCACGACGAAGGTCGGGACAGCATAGCCGGAAGTATGGCCGCGCAGCGCCTCGATGATCTCGATACCTTTAGACACAGGCGTGCGGAAATGCTCCAGCCCCATCGAGAGGTCGCATTGGTAGATGTAGTACGGACGGACGCGCATCTTCACCAACTCGTGCACCAGTTTCTTCATCACGTGGACACAGTCGTTCACGCCGCGCAGCAGCACGGACTGGTTGCCCAGCGGAATACCGGCGTCGGCGAGCCGGGCACATGCAGCGGCCGACTCTTCCGTCACTTCGTTCGGATGGTTGAAATGGGTGTTGAGCCAGATCGGATGATACTTCTTGAGCATGTTGCAGAGCTCGGGCGTAATGCGCTGCGGGCAGACAACCGGCGTACGGGTGCCGATACGGACGATCTCCACATGGGGAATCTCGCGCAGACGGCGGATGATGTCCTCGAGCCAGGCGTCGCTCACCATCAGGGCGTCACCGCCCGAGAGAAGCACGTCACGCACTTCGGGGGTGTTGCGGATGTATTCGATGGCCTTGTCGATGCGCTCCCGCGGGCTTTCGTCGTCTTTTTGGCCGGCGAAGCGGCGGCGGGTGCAGTGGCGGCAGTACATCGAGCACATATCAGTGATCAGCAGCAGCACGCGGTCCGGATAGCGGTGCGTGAGGCCGGGCGTCGGACTGTCGGTATCCTCATGGAGCGGATCGAGCAGATCGGCCGCGGCCTGGTGTGTCTCGGCAGCCGTCGGGATGCACTGACGGCGCACGGGATCATACGGATCATCCGGATTGATCAGGGAGATATAATAAGGTGTAATGGCCATTCGAAGCGTCGTCAGGCACTTCTTGACACCCTCCTCCTCTTCCGGAGTCAGTTTCACATACTTTTTCAGCTCGTCCAGCGTCTCGATCCGGTTCTTGACCTGCCACTTCCAGTCGTTCCACTGGGCATCGGTCACTTCCGGAAAGAGTTCTTTTCTGCGGGAAACGTTCATGGCTTAAGCGTAAAGTTCTTCAAAGATCTTGCGGAGTTTCGGGCACTCGCGGAGTTCCTGCAGCGTGAACTCGGCATGTCCCTTGGTGTATCCGTTACCCATGATCATGTTGACGTCCGCACCGATGCCCTCTGCACCGAGAGAAGCCTTGGTGAAGCTGGTAGCCATCGAGAAGAAATAGACGATGCCGTCGTCCTTCGTGCAGAGCACGGCGGTCATTTCCTGGTCGGGCACGTTGACGCAGTTGATGGTCACGTCGGCCATCTTGCCGTCGGTAAGGCGTTCCACCATCTCATACACCTGGACCGGGGTCATGCCAGAGGCACTTTCCACGATGTCACAGAAACCGAGGTCCTTGATGCGCTGGGTGCTGCGCGGGCTGTTGGCGATACCGATCACCTTGCCGGTGACACCGACACGTTTCTTGGCCTCGTAGGCGCAGAGCATGCCGCTCTTGCCGCCGGCACCGAGGATGACAACGGTCTGTCCGTACTGGCAGAGTTTGGCGGTCTGTGCAGGGGCACCGGCTACGTCGAGGGCGCTGAGGGCGAGTTTCTCGGGCATGTCGGTCGGAATCTTGGCGTAAATGCCGCTCTCGAAGAGGATGGCCTTGCCCTTGATGTCCACCTGGTCCACGTCGGGACGGATGGCGAGGATCTCGTCGATGCGCAACGGGGTCAGCGAGAGGCTGACGAGCGTGGCGATGCGGTCGCCTTCCTGCAGATCGATCTTTCCTTTGAGGGCGTCACCGATCTTCTCCACCTTGCCGAGGAGCATGCCGCCCGAACCGGTCCGGCGGTTGCGGTGCTTGCCCTGGAGTTCGACATTGAGGAACATCTCTTTCTTGACTTCCTCCATGATCTTCTCCTCGCTGGCGCCTTCGCCGGCCTGCTGTTTCGCATAGTTGTGGATGTCGGTGAAAGAAGCGGAGTCGATGTTGAGGGTCTGGACGTCGATCAGGATCTCGTTGTCCCAGATCTCATCCATGTTGTTGTCGAGTTTGTTAGCGGGCTGCGGAAGAACACCTTTGGGTTCAATGACGCGGTGCGTTCCGTACTTGTTTCCGTGTTTCTGTGCCATATTCTATTAATAATAAAATTTGTTTGTTTTCCGTTTGTCGGGCTCCACGGCTCTGGTTTTCGTCACGCTCGCAGAGAAATGCTCGCTTAGCCGAAAACCACCCGCCGTTACGCCCTTATCAGCTATTATTCACTCTCGTAAGAATTATCCACGGGGTTTGAGCCCCAGGATTTCGCGGGCCTCGGCAGAGGTTGCGATCGGGCGGCCGAGTTCTTTCGCGAGGCGCACGACTTTGGCAACCAGTTCCCCGTTGCTCTGGGCGAGGACTCCTTTCGAGAGATAAAGATTATCTTCGAAACCGACACGAACGTTGCCACCCATGGCGATGGCCGCAGCAGCCATCGGGAAGGCGTGGCGGCCGACACCGGTGACGGTCCAGGTGCTGCCGGCGGGAATACCGTTGACAAGCCAGCAGAGGTTGGCCACAGTTGCAGGTGTGCAGCCCGGGACGCCGAGTACGAAGTTGAATTGCATCGGGGCGCCGGGAACCTGGCCTTTGCGGGCCATGGTCAGGATGGTGTCGAGGTGGCCCATCTCGAAACATTCATATTCGGGTTTGATGCCCCGTTCGATCATACGTTTGCCAAAAGCACGCATGGTCGGCATGGTGTTGTCGAAGATTTCATCCCCGAAATTGCAGGTACCGCAGTCGAGCGTGGCCATTTCGGGGACGGGCGTGGTGTCGGTGCTCTGGAGACGTTCCTCCGGGCTCATGCCTACGGCGCCGCCGGTCGAGGGAATCAGGATCACGTCGGGGCAAACCTTCAGAATAGCCTCGGTGCACTCCTGGAAGCGGTCGCGGCTCTGGGTAGGCGTGCCATCGTCCCAGCGGACATGCAGGTGGACGATGGCGGCACCGGCGTCAACAGCCGACTTGGCTTCCCGGACGATCTCATCGACGGTATAGGGTACGTTGGGGTTCTGTTCCTTGGTAACTTCCGCGCCGCAGATGGCGGCGGTAATGATGAGTTTGTCCATGTTTACTTGCGCTGGCATTTCTTGGGGGTTACACAAGTACCGCTGGCACGGCAGACAACGACCGGCTCTTCGAGCAGGTCAGCAGCGGAATCGGAGATGTCGGGACGCGGAGCGATGACTTTGCGGGCCTCGAAAACCATCTTGCGGGAGGTGTTGCCCTCCGACACGATCTCACCTGTAGCCTCGATGAAGTCGCCGGCATACACCGGCGCGATGAATTCCACCATGTCGTAGGCCTTGAAGAGGCCTTCGTCGCCGTCGCGGAGGATCAGCAGTTCCGTGGCCACGTCGCCGAAAAGATGAAGCATGTGGGCCCCGTCAACGAGATTGCCGCCGTAATGGGCGTCTTTGGCGCTCATACGGACCCGGATCATGGATTTGTATTCTGCCATGGCTATTCCGTAAAATTACTGTTCAACATAGATATAGTCCACGAAGAGGGCCGGCGTGTGGACGGACTCCGGTTCGATCTCCCCTACCTTGACCAGTTTCTCGGCTTCCACGATCACCGTGTCGGCCGCCTGGGCCATCATCGGGTTGAAGTTTTTGGTCGTGCCGCGATAGAACACGTTGCCCGACTCATCCACGATGCTGCCGCCAAGGAGCGCGAAGTCAGCACCGAGCGGTTTCTCGAGCAGATACTCCTTTCCGTCCACTGTAAGGACTTCCTTGCCTTCCTGGACTACGGTACCCAGGCCCGTCGGCGTGAGGATACCACCCAGGCCGGCACCCTTGGCACGAATGCGTTCGGCAAGCGTACCCTGCGGAACCAGGTTCATCTTGAGGTCGCCGTTGTTCATCTGCTCGATCGAAGCCTTGCTGCCGCCGATATAAGAGGCATAGATTTCCTTCACCTGATGATTTTCAATCAACTTGCTCCAGCCTTTTCCGTCAAAGACCGTGTCGTTGCAGATGATGGTCAGATTCTTGACGCCGCTTTCAGCCAGCGCATCGACAATCTGCTTGGGGGCACCCGTTCCCAGGAAACCTCCGATCATAATCGTGGAGCCGTCCTTGATCATGGCGACGGCGTCTTTCAGCGTGATGTTCTTTTTCATATCGTTAAAAATTGTTGTATGTCGTCAAAGCTTACCTTAATCCGCAAATTTAATCATTATCGCTGACAAAAAAAATATAAATCGGGCCCGAAAAACCCGATTTACGAACAATTTATCACCAATAAAAAGGAAAGGATCAGAATCCTTTGCGCAGGACCGGTGTCGCGTAGATCTTGAGCAGGATATCCCGGACCTGCCGACGGTCCACCATGTGCTTGGGAAGCGTGTTAAGCTCCTCCTTCAGATACTTCTCGAACTGGGCGGTCACATGGCGATCGGAAGGCTCCCGCCCTGTCAGCAACTCGGCGGCGGCTAAATTGCTCGGCCAGATCCGCCAGGCGCGAAGGATCCGCTCGTCAATGATGCCGGCCAGGTGCCGGAAACGTTCGTTCTTGTCAAGTGCTGCGCATGCCTGTAGATCATCGGCTGTTATCGGCTGGCAGAAGGCGACATGTACCCGTCCTTTCTGCTGCATGATGCCCAGGATAATGCTCTCCAGATCTTCGCCGGGGCGTTTGATATACGCGCCCATCATCTGCTTGATATAAACTTCGTAAGCCTTTTTGATTCCGCAACTTTCAATCTCGTAAGAGATCGCAACGGGCATCAGGTTCAGCCTGCCCATATTCTCAGCGAAACCGGCAGTTCCGCTCATCGAAAGCATCTTGAGCAAGCCTTGTTCCGTCTGGTCGTTGCCGTCTTTTGTCCGGCCATTCCGATGGGAAATCCAGATGGACGCCGGATGATCATCGTGAAGCCGCATCCGGATGTAGGACGACAGCTGGCGCGATGTCTCGTAGAGTTCTTTGGGACTGGTGCTGCGCGCCACTTTGATCATTCGGTTGGAACGCATCAGATCCTCGACGAACTGGTTGTAGATCAAGTTGTCCCCTACTGCAATTTCAGACAGGGGCAGGCCGTTGTCTTTGAAAATAAACTGAATGAATGCCGAATCCAGGACGATGTCTCGATGCGAAGAGAGCATCGTGAAGCACTTTCCACCATCAAACCACTCCAATCCCTCAAAGGTAAGGCCTTTTGTCGTCTTACCCAAAATACTCCGCACGGCGGGGTACATCACACGGGTCTGAAAATCATCGACCCCGTGGATCGTATTGAGTGTATTGCGCAGGATATCCGTGTCCTTGCCGGGAAACAGGAACGCGGAAATCTGCTCCATCAGCCGGTTGTTGGAAGCCCGCTTGAGCGCTGCCGCAGTCTCGACATCATTGTAAGGCCGGATATCGTCGTACATGGCTATTTCTGCTTGATGAAGGCCAGTGCGCCCATCGGCAGGATAGCCGAAAGGAATAACGGAATCATCGCCAGCAGCGGTGTATAGGAGAAGTTCGTCAAAGCCAACACGTTCTGAATCATCAGGACGGCATAAACCAGCAGGACGAGACTTCCCAGGAAGAACCAGAAGCGCCAGCGCGTCAACCGGTTGAGCAGCAGGGTCAATACGACGGTCAGCATGGGAACAAGCAGATGGAAGAGGCTGTCGCCCCCAACGATCCGCATGGCAGCCACGACTGATGCGACAAGCATTCCTGCGAACAGCAGCGCATAGCAATACTTAGAAGCGCCGCTCCCGGCCGCGCTTTTGCGAATGGCCGTAGCGGAAACCTTGTCAGCAAAATGCTTCTTTCTCTTCTGGAAATAGAAGACATATAAAATGATGATCACAAGGGCGGCAATCAGCCACACCCACATCGGACGGGCAGGCACCCAAAGCGCTGCACCTTTCTTAAAAGGCCAGTAAGTCAGGAAACTGAGCAGGATCAGCCCAAAATACCAGAGAGCCGTCCACCCCGTTTCGATAAACATCTGGCGCCCCTTGACACGGCCGCCGCGGACAGCGCCGATAAACAACAGACAAAGCAGGGCGAACAGCACCGCCGCAATCAGGATCCAAAGGCCGTCGGAAAAGCCGAGCGTCCTGCCAATCCATTCGTTGATATTGAAAAACGGTTTCATTACTTGCAAAGTTACAGTAAAATTAGACTTTTTGCAACAGCGAAGAATCGCCATAACTCAAAAAGCGGAAGTCATTCGCCAACGCGAAATCATAGATGTCCCGCCAGGCATCACCTACGAAAGCACTGATCAACAGCAGCAAAGTGCTCTTTGGCTGATGAAAGTTGGTCACCAGGTAATCAATGACCCGGAACCGGTAGCCCGGCACGATGATAATCCGGGTCCGGGAAGTCAATTCCGCAAGCCCCTCCTTTTCCATATAATCCACCAACGCCTGCAAAGCTTGGGAAAGCGAATAATCATATCCTTCAGGCCGATAAGGCTCCCACTGCTCCACCAAGCCCGGCTCCCCTTTTTCCAAGCAGTGAACGCCCAGGAAATAAAGCGACTCCAGACAACGCGTAGAAGTGGTTCCTACAGCCGTAACGGATCGCTCCCCTTTGTTTGCTAAAGATTTCAGGAAGAGTTTAGACACAGAGAAGGGTTCACTGTGCATCGTATGGTCGCCGATGGTCTCACTTTTCACAGGCAAGAAGGTCCCGGCGCCGACATGAAGACAAAGCGTAAGGCGCTCAATCCCTTTGACATCGATGGCATCCAGCTCCCGCTGCGTGAAATGCAACCCGGCCGTCGGTGCGGCCACAGAACCCTCACGCTGCGCATACCAAGTCTGGTAGCGTTCCAAGTCGATGGCTTCCGTGTCCCTTTTCAAATAGGGAGGAATCGGAATGCGTCCGGCATGCTCCATGACCTGCGAGAATGAGAAGCCGCCTTTCCAATAAAAAGCCACAACCGAGGTCTCACCCCGTTCAATCAACTCAGCTTCCAATGCAATTCCGGACAAAAGGGCTGCCTCCGGGTTGTCTTCACCTACATAAAGCCGCAGCCGACCACCCTTCCAACGCTTGACGTTACCGATGATGGCTTTCCACCGGCAAGCAGAAGTCGCAGCAAAACAAAGCTGATAGTCTTGTGGTTCAAAAGGTTCCAAACAAAAAATCTCAATCAGGGCACCCGTTTCCTTCTGAAAAAGGAGACGGGCAGGCACCACCTTCGTATTATTGAAGACAGTGAGTGATTTTTCCGGGAGGTAATCAGCCAGATCGCGGAATTTTCGATTCTCAGGCACTCTTCCTGTCGCATTTGTGAAGACAAGAAGCTTAGAATCATCACGTTGCGCAAGCGGATAACGTGCAATCCGTTCTTCCGGAAGCGGATAATTGTATGTTTCGATGCGAATGTCCTGTACCATGGGTCTTTTTTGGCACTGCAAAAATACATCTTTGTAAACGGAAATACAAACCCGATCATCTGTCAAATCGTTGTTTACAAAACAAAACTCCGAACAGTCGTTCACAGAAGTAACCACATTGCGACGTATCAGCAAAACCTACAAAGTAAAAAGCCGGAAACAATCTACAACAATAACATCACCCTATTTGACTAATTATGCTTAATATCAACAAACCCAGTATTTTATAAATGCCACCTAAACTATTTCTTTGATTACATATTTACTCGTCCTGGCCATATCGACCTAAAAACCATGGATATTTATCATATATTAATACTCATACTCAGCTATTTACACTGTTTTATCTCGATTTATTCCACAAATATTTAGCTTCCTATTTCGTTGATGTTTTGTCATCTTGTTTTTGATTACAATTGTATTTGTTTTTTTGTGTGAAATTTGTGCTTTTTTCTTTTTGCGTTTCGGGATTATTGTTTTACATTTGTATATCCCTAAAAATTGATGAAATGCACGAACGTCTGAAGCAGTTTCTCGCGATGGAGAACCTCTCCCCTGCCAAGTTCGCCGAGGTGATGGGCATCCAGCGCTCCGGTATCTCGCACTTGCTGGCCGGACGCAATAATCCGAGTTTTGAGTTCATCCAGAAAATGATGACCGCCTACCCCGACATCAATTACGAATGGTTGATCCTGGGAAAGGGACGTCCGTACAAAAGTGACCGCCAAACCGCCAATTTGGGCGCTCCCGTCGATCTTTTTACAGATTCTTCCGAGGGTGTTACAGACGTCACGGACAATGACGCTTCTGAAATTCAACCGATTATAACGGAAAATACCCCGGCTGAACCCGCTGAGAATCGCCTATCTGACATTTCATCCACCCCCGCCCTGCCAAAAACGTCCCGTAAAATCGCCCGGATCATTGTCTTTTTCAACGACGGGACCTACGAAGAAAAATAAATCGTACCTTTGTAAGTATATTTACAAAAGTCGATGAACCCCTCTCCCAAAATCCCGTTTCTCCGCGTGCTCAAGCATGTCCGGTTCCTGCATCCGGTGATTCGTTGCTTTTACCATCGTACCGCACCACGCTTGGAGAAACAGTTGATGGGATTGACCTTTGCCCACCCGATCGGCGTAGCCGCTGGCGTGGACAAACGAGGCGAGTTCACCGATGCCATGTCCTGCTATTCCCCCGCCTTTATCGAGATCGGTCCCCTGCGTGACTGCCGTGCCGCCATCGAAAACCTGCAGAAACGGACAAGCGGCACCATCGTGCTGGGTAATTTGAGCAATTCCAAGGACCTTGTGAGTGCATTCACCCTCATCTACGACTTTGTCGACGGCATTGTCCTCAATGTATCACTCAACAGTACCATTTCTAAAGTCATCGATCACCTGCTCGAACTGAGGCGGTATAATGATACTTATAAACCTATCATTTTCAAGTTATTTCCTGATCTGACCCTCGACCAGTTGGAAGATGTAGTCCGCTATATGCTGGGAAGCGGCATCGACGGTGTCATGGTCGGTGCCGAATTCGTGGAACGCATCCGGGAGAAAACGCTGGGGCTCTTGCCCGTCATCGCTTCCGGAGAAATTACCACACCTGAGCGAGCTGCACAATTGCTCGATACCGGCGCAGACCTGGTCGCTGTCACCAACTCCCCCTTCCACTATGGTCCCCGGCTCATCTCTAGAATTGTCAAATATCTGGACAAGCGATGAAAACTGCCTCTATCTGTACCATCGGCGATGAGATTCTCATCGGCCAGATCGTTGATACGAACTCCTCGCACATCGCCCGTGAACTCAATCTGTTGGGCATCCAAGTAAAATACATGACTTCGATCGGCGACGACCGGGAACGGATTCTTTCCGAACTCGGCAACTGCCTCGATCACACCGATATCGTCATTGTTACCGGCGGTCTCGGCCCCACAAAAGACGACATCACCAAAGATGCGTTGCGGGAACTTGCCGGCGCCAAGGGTTACAAGCAATCTGCCGAGCAGATGGCTCACATTGAGCGGATTCTCGGCGCCCGGGGCATTCCCCTGATCGATACCAATCGCGCCCAGGCTCTGGTCCCGGACACCTGCACCGTAATTCCCAACAAGTTGGGCACTGCACCGTGCATGGCTTTCTACGGTTTGGGACAGCATGGCACTGCGGCTCTCTATTCGCTTCCCGGAGTCCCGTTTGAAGCAATCGGGCTGTTGCCCGACGTCATGGCCGACATCCGGCGGCACTTCGCGCTCGAGGCAATCACGCACCATACGGTCGTAACCTTTGGCATCCCTGAATCCACGCTGGCCAAACAGATCGAACCATGGGAAGACGCCTTGCCCGAAAACATCCACCTGGCCTACTTGCCCAATCCTACGATTGGCGTACGGCTCCGTCTCACCCAATTTGGCGGGCAAGCCGATTTTACCCCGTATATCGCTGAACTCCAGAAAATTCTGGGCGACGCCATTTATGGCGAAGGGGAAGATACCCTACAGGTCGTCATCGGCCGGCGGCTTCGGGCCGAGGGTAAAACCCTGGCACTGGCCGAATCGTGTACAGGTGGGCATCTGTCAGAACTCATCACCTCCGTTGCGGGTTGCAGTGATTACTACAAAGGATCCGTCACCTCTTATTCCAACGAAGTAAAAATGAGGGTTTTGGGCGTCCGGCCAGAGACGCTGGCGCAGTTCGGAGCCGTCAGTGAGCAATGCGTTCGCGAGATGGCCACCGGCGTACTCCGCGCCCTCGACACCGACTATGCGGTCGCCACCTCCGGCATCGCCGGCCCGGGCGGCGGCACTCCGACCAAGCCCGTCGGCACCGCCTGGCTCGCCGCCGCCAAACGCCTGCCCGATGACACCGTTGCCGTCGTCACCGAATGCGTCCACTTCGCCTCTTCCCGCGCTGTCAACATCGAGCGCTTCGCCTCCTACGCCCTGGATTTGCTTAGAAGAAATATGTAGAAATGAAAAAGCTTGTATTCTTCCTCCTGATTACGCTGACTATGGTAATTGCCTGCAAACAGAACCCTGAAAAAGAGCAGATTGCTAAGTTAGATCAACTTTGCACGTCGCTGTTCCCCGCCGATGAGCCGGGAGCGGCGGTCTTGGTCATGAAGGGCGACGACATTATTTTCGACAAAGGCTATGGCATTGCCGATATCAACACGAAGAAGCCGATTGACGGCAATACCTTCTTCAACATCGCCTCCGTCTCGAAACAATTCACAGCCGTAGCGGTCCTGCAACTGGTCGAACAAGGAAAACTTTCGTTGGAAGATGCCGTGGCGCAGTATTTTCCGTTTCCGCAGGCTTTCTGGAAAGAAGTCCGGATCAAGCACCTCCTCTCCCACTCCTCCGGCGTGCCGGACGCCCGCGGCGGCATTCCGCGCGAGCTTAAGATCAAGGGCGACGAGACGCTCGCCATGTCCTATCTTCCTGACCTGAAAGAACTTCATTTTTCGCCGGGTACGGCTTACGAATACATCAACCCGACCTTCGTCCTCTGCGGCGCCCTGGTCGAAAAGATCAGCGGCCAGCCATTCGTCGACTATGTCGCCGAACATATCTTCCGCCCGGCCGGGATGGAGAAAACCCTCTATTTTGATCCTGAGCACCAGGACCTGATTCCCAACATGGCCCACGGCTATGAGTACGCCGATGTGGAAGATATGCCCGAAGAGCGCACCGCCGACAGCAGCCAATCCAACGAACCCAAGAACTGGTACGAATACGACTACGGCGAAGAAACCTTCTTTGCCACCCGCCCCGACGGCGGCATCTACAGTTCCACCCACGAATTCGTCGCATGGGAAAAAGCGCTGCGCGCCAACAAGGTCATCTCGGAAGCCTCGCGTGTCGACGCCCAGTCGCCGCACACCTTTGCGAGCGACAGCCCCTGGAGCGACTACCAGAACCGTCCCAACACCTGGTACGGCTACGGCTGGTTCATCGAGCCCAAGACCGACACCACGAAAGAAGTGATCTATCATACCGGCGATAACGGCGGCTTCAAGATCCTCGCCGCCCGCTACCCAGAAGACAACGCCCTCGTCCTGATCTTCGCCAACCGCGCCGACTGGGACCGCTACGAAGTCATGCAGCAAGTCGAAGCCATCTTCGGCTTCTAAACATCTTTAGAGCCAATTATTTCTTTTTAGAAAAGTAACAATCCATGAAAAAGAGTCTCATTATCCTTGTCCTGCTCTTTGCGGTAGCGACGGTCGCGTGGGCGCAACCGCTGCGCAACAGCGAGATCCGCACCGAAACCGTTCACAGCGAAATCCTTGGGGAAGACGTCCTGGTCAATGTCTATCTGCCTGTCGGTTACGACCAGAGCGCCAGCCAGTTATATCCTTCTGTCTATCTGCTCCACGGCCTGACGGACACCTATACCGCCTGGCAGGAAAGAGGACAGATGAAGAACGTAGCCGACCAGCTCATCGCGGCCGAAGAAGCCGCCCGCATGATCATCATCATGCCCAACGCCGGCGATCCGGACTTCCACCACAAATGGAACGGTTACTTCAATATGCCGGGCCGCCGCTACGAAGACTTCTTCTTCGGCGAACTGATTCCCACCATGGAATCGCGTTTCAAGATCCAGGGAGACAAACAGCACCGTGCCGTCATGGGCCTGTCGATGGGCGGCGGCGGATGCACGGTTTACAGCCAGCGCCATCCCGATATGTTCTCCAGCTGCTACGCGATGAGTGCCTGGCTCGACAGCACCTATCCGCAGGATGCCGATCCCGAAGACAAATACATCATCGTCGCCAAATCGGTGCACGAGCACTCGGCCATCGACTTCGTGGCGAACGCCGATGAAGCCACGCTCGCCAAGTTGCGCACCGTCAAGTGGTTCATCGACTGCGGCGACGACGATTATCTGCTCGACGTGTCCCTGAAATTCTATCAGGAGATGCGCAAACACAACGTCCGCACAGAGCTTCGCGTCCGCGACGGCTGGCACTTCTGGGAATACTGGCACCAGGCCCTGCGCCTGGCGCTGCCCTTCGCTACCCGCAACTTCGGCACGAAAGAGTAGCTAGCCCATCAGCCACTTCCCTACCTTGGGAATCTTCTGAACGAGCACCGAGAAGACGGCCACGCCGACAAACGAAAGGACGGCGGTGCCGAGAATCTGCACGGGCGTGGTCCACACCGCGCCCAGCGTACCTTCAGCCCCAAGGCCGAGCGCTGAGCGCAGCCAGGCCGAGACAAGGCCCAGCAAAAGCATGTGGCACAAATACATACCGTAGCTGGCCTGCGAGACGGGAAGCAGCACGCGCTCGAAGAATCGGCCGCCGGTTTCAATCTTGCGGAAGACCAGCACCCAACCCAGCGTCATCAACGCCACGCCGAACGTGTCGTTGAGCCACGGGCCCTCCCACAAGGCAGCCAAGCCCACCGGGCCTTCCACCGGGAACATGCCGTGGGCATCGGCGGCCACGCGGCCGAGGAAGCCGAAGTGGCAGATTGCGAAGCCGGCCAGAAACGAAGGAATCGCGATGGCAAGCGTCCGGACCCACGACAGCCGGCCGACAAATTTCCGGAAATACAACCCCAGCAGCAGATAGCCGATGAAACCGCTTAGGTAATAGAATACCCCGTAGGCGTTCCAACTGGCTTCACCCCAAAGCGGATACCGGGCGGCATTGGGAATGCCCGACGGCCCGTACATCACCGGCGCGGGGCCGCCCACCCACTGGCGGATCAGCGGGATGATGGTCGTGAACAGCCAGATAGCCAAATAGATCTGCAACTCGCGTTTTCCGACCTTCTCAGCCCAGGGAGAGAGCAGCGGCATGATCAGATACACGCCGATGAGCATATAGACGAACCAGAGGTGCCCCGCCGCATAATTGAAGTTCCAGATCAGGTCCTTGAGGTTCTGCACCGGCTCTCCCCAAACGAACGCATAGACGAGGCTCCAGAAAATGAACGGGACCAGGATCCGCTTCGCACGGCGCTTGAAGAATTCCCCCGCCGAATAATGCAGTGGGAACTGCAAATAGCTGGAAGTGAAGATGAAAAGCGCGATGGCGGCGCGCGGAATCACGTTCAGGATCGACACCCACAGGGCATCGGCTTTCGTCAGGATAAGCGAGCCTTCCCCTCCCAGGTAGAAGGGTTCGCAGCTGTGCGTGGCCATGACCATGAAGCAGGCAGTCACCCGCAGCCAGTCGAGCCAGATCTCGCGTTTTTCGTCTTTGGCTACCATATTAATTACGAATCCAGTCGTTCAAGGGTAGGTCGTCGCCGGTGAGCTGTTTCAGGAACGGGTCGAGCAGATCGTGACCGGTCGCGCGGTTGGAGAAATACACGAACCCTTCCTTCGTGGCAGGATGCAGGAGCCAAAGGGCCTTGAAGTTGCCGTTGTCGCCCCAGTGCCAGTAATAATCCTCGTTCACGGCACCGAAGCCCAGGCACCAGAACACGGAAGAGTCGCAGGCACGCGGTTCGTCGGCATACCGCTGTGCGTGAACCTGCTGTTCAAACATTGTCTTATGTGAGGCGGCCGAAAGACCTTCGCCCTCCAGCAGGCCACGCTGCAGGAAGTGCGAATATTCTATCGCATTGGTACGCAGCGTATAAGCGCAATTGGCGCGGGGATGGCGGCCTTGGCCACGGTTCTCGCCGTCGCGGTTGTAGCCAGGCAGCGCCAGCGAATCGTAGGCAGGCTGCCAAGCATAGGATGTAGTGGGCATATCGAAGGGCTCGAACACCTCGCGACGGGCTATCGCATCGAGCGGTTCGCCTTGGATGGCCTCGACGGCCCGTTGCAGGAAGGCATAACCCTCGCCCGAATAAGCGAAGCAAGAATCCACGGGGTATTTGAACGTGATTCTGCTTGTCGGCCATTCATCCGACGAAGGACCGGTCGCCCAGTTTGGCAGACCAGTCTGGTGCGACAGCACGATGCGCGGCGTCAGCCGGCCGGCCATTTCTTTATCGTCAAAACGATCGATATCTGTATAGCTGGCAATCGGCTTATCGAGATCAATTTCGCCTCGGTCCACCATCCGCATCACGATATAAGCGAACAACGGCTTGCTCAGCGAAGCAGCCTGGAAAATACTCTCCTCGCCGATCGGCAACGGCATGTCGAACACCGTATCCTGGGCACACACAAGCCCGTGCAAGCTGCCCCCCGGCGAAAAATAGCAATACTGGAAGACCGGAATTCCGCAGGAATCCACCAGCGGCTGCAAGCCACCGATCGCCGATTCAACAGCCGGATTGATTGACATTTGTCTGGGCTGGCAAGCCGTGACAAGCAGGCACAATGCCACCCCAAAAGAAACAAGGAAAGAAAACTTCATTGTTGATGCCACTTTTATTCTTTCCCCAAATTTATCTAAATTTTGCGGTTTCTCAAAAAGTTCCTACCTTTGCTATCCACAAGCTAAAACCTGGAAGCATAGCTCAGCTGGTTTAGAGCACCTGCC
Source organism: Bacteroidales bacterium (assembly GCA_016284265.1). Taxonomy (GTDB): domain Bacteria; phylum Bacteroidota; class Bacteroidia; order Bacteroidales; family UBA932; genus Cacconaster. The sequence continues at coordinate 34,997 of JAEEOM010000014.1, forward strand.
TTACAAGCAGGGGGTCACTGGTTCGAATCCAGTTGTTTCCACTCTGATTATCAAGCA
>JAEEOM010000152.1 GCA_016284265.1 Bacteroidales bacterium
GCACTTGCATCGATGAATGCCCGGTTGGAGCCATCTCCGCCGGTGACATCTACAAGATTGACCCGAACGCTTGCGTCGACTGCGGTACCTGCGCCGGCGTCTGCCCGATGGGTGCCATCGAACAGGCCTAGCCACAGCAACCCGACAATAAAGGGGACGGCCCGACGGCCGTCCCCTTTTTCGTGTCTGTACGCTATGTCAGTACGTCACAGTTACCGTCCGGCTCCTGTCAGCCGGATAATCGGGCAACTCGATGACGACCTCCCGCGTCGAAGAATCATAGGTACTCTCCAGTTTCTTCCCGTCAAGCATGACAACACGGGGGTTGCGGTCGAGCCCTCCGAGCACCAGCGTCAGCTTGCGCGTGGCGGGCATGCCACGATAAGACCCCTCACGCGCCCCGACAGTGACCGTCAATCCGCTCGCCGTACCCTTCCGGGTAATCCGGGTCTGGGCGTACTGCGTGGGATAGGCCTGGCTTGTCCCGTCATCTTCGTAGTGGATACATATGCCGTCACCCTTTCCGGGGGCGAAGTAAAGGCGCAGGACGTTGGTCGGTTGCTGCAGGTTCTGGATGCCGGGCCCGGCCATGGGAATGATGGCACCGGAGCGGACGAACCAGGCGTTTTCTGCAATTGTATAAGTCAGGGTCTGCACAGTTCCGCCGCGAAGCATGCGATGATGCGCCATGTCGTACCAATCGTTGCCTGCAGGGAGCCAGACGTCTCGCCGGGCCACGCCCGTCGTGGAATCCACCGGTTCGCAGACCGTAGCGGCCAGGATATCGTCGCCGAAGAAATACTCCTGCTTCCAGGAGTAGGCACGCTCATCTTCCGGGTATTCATAATAGAGCGGCCGGCAGAGGGACACGCCGGTATCATAGGCCTTGCGGGCCATATTGTAGATATAGGGCGACAGGGCATAGCGGAGTTCAAGCGCTTCACGCATATAGGGGAAATGAGTCTCGAACATCCAGAAGCGGCGCTCCAGGATAGAGGAAGAAGTGCTGTGCGTCTTGAAGATGGGTGAAAACACGCCGTACTGGAGCCAGCGGGTGTAGAGTTCAGGTTCGGTGGGTGTTTCGACCCGTTGCCAGTGGCCGCCCAGGTCATGTCCCCAATAACCGTATAACACGTTGGAAGAGGTAGACGTAAACCAGGGCAGGAAGCCGAGCACTTCCCACTTGATCTCCGTGTCACCGGAGAAGCCAAGCTGGTAACGGTGGCTGCCCAGGCCGCCCCAGCGGTGATAGATCATCGGGCGCGGCGCATCTTCCGGAGCCAGGCCGCGGCTGCGACGGACCTTGTCGTTGAAGAAGGTATAGTTGAGCCAGAACGTATTGCTCAGGCCGGGCACATATTTGCTCAGTTTCCACTGCTGCCAGTCGAGCCACCAGAAGTCCACACCCTGGCGTTCCAGTGGATGGATGACGGAGTTGAAGTATGCATCCGCCCAGGCCTTCTGGTCCATCCGGAACGGGACGGCGGCGTGGTAGCCGTTGTCGCGGACATAGCCTTTCGGGCCGTCGTAATCTTCGGTGCGGGAGAGATAATCGGCTACGAAGGCGGGATACATCTCCTCGCGGACACCGATGCCCGAGGCCGGATGCAGGTTCAGGGAAGTCTTCAGCTGCATCGAATGGATTTCATTGAGCATGCCTTCCGGATCGGTGATCAGGTCACGGTTCCAGGTATAACCGGTCCAGCCGATGCCCTGGCCGAATTCGTCGCGGCCCAGCCTGCGCGCGGCGCCCTGCCAGGTGTAGTGCCAGTCCATGTCGATGACCATCACGTCGATGGGCAGCTTGCGACTGCGGAATTCACGGGCCAGGCCGATGAATTCGTCGTCGGTGTAAGCCCAGAAGCGGCTCCACCAGTAGCCGAACACGAATTTGGGCGGCAGCGGCATCTTGCCGGCCACTTTCGTAAAATCAGCCAGCGCGGCCTTGTAGTCGTGTCCGTAGGCGAACAGATACAGGTCCTGCACACCTTCTTCCGGGCGGGGGGCTACCCATTCGCCCCAATCGCTGCCGTCTTTGACGAAGATATGCCGGGTACTTTCGTCCACCACGGCCCAACCGTCACGAGAGAGAATGCCGGGCTCCATCGGGTCACTGTAGTTGATGTGGTCCGGGCCGGAACAACCGTCCAGCGTGCGGGCCGTCCCCATCAGGTTGCCGGAAGCGTCCATTCCCGGATGCCAGGTGACGGTCTTTCCGTTCAACTTGAACGAGGCTTTCAAGTTGTCGGCCGAAAAAGTGTCGTTGCCACGGTAGGTTAAAGTCAGTGCTGCAGTCTTGATGGTCAGGCCATCCTTGCCTTTCTGGACGGTAAAGCGGGGCACCGGCAGATTCCGGTTGACGATAGCCAGGGTGGCGTGGTCTTCAAACGCTCCGGAAGGCGACCATTCCATGCGGACAAGGCGGTCCGTCAGGACGGTAAACCGTGCTTTCCCGGCAATTACTTGTGCATCGGAAGCAGCGACAGGATTGAATGGCTGGGCAACAAGCATTCCGGCCGACAGCAGGACTGCGGCCAGAATAGAGACAAGACGTTTCATGATGCCGCTACTTCTTAAAGAGCGACACAATCCACAGCAGAATGCAGGCGCCGATGACCGCAGTCAGCAGGCAGCCCCACCAGGTAGCCCCCCAGCTCACGCCGAGCCAGTTCAGCACGTTGCCGCCAATGAAACCGCCCAGGATGCCGATGATTACATTCAACAAGAAACCGGAGCCGGAGCCTTTCACCAATTTGCCGGCCAGGTAGCCCGCCAGGGCTCCCATGAGAATACTGATAATAATGTTCATAACGGTTTGGGTAATAGATTGATATTCCAAATTTAAGGATAATTCCGTAAATTTGTATGGTTGAACGGAAAAAAATGAAACGCATCCTATTCCTCCTGGCCGCTACGCTGCTCCTGGGCCTGTCCGCCAACGCCCAGACCTATGTACCCACGCCCGAAAACCTGCAGCAACGGGCGGAATTCCAACAGCACCGCCTCGGCATTTTCCTGCATTGGGGCATCTATGCCACCTATGCCCAAGGAGAATGGTACCTGCAGAACGCCGGGATTGACAACACCTCGTACGCCGTGGCGGCCGAGAGTTTCAACCCTGCAAAATTCGATGCAGCAGCCTGGGTCCGGGCCTTCCGCGATGCAGGTGCAGGCTATATTACCTTCACCTCACGTCATCACGACGGTTTTTCAATGTTCAAAACCGCCACGTCCAACTACAACATCGTGGACGGTACACCTTTCGGCCGAGACATAGTGGGAGAACTGGCACAGGCCTGCGCCGATGAAGGGCTGCGTTTCCATCTGTACTATTCGACCCTCGACTGGCTGCGGGAAGACTACCCCCAGGGCCGGACGGGCCTCCGGACAGGGCGCAAAGGCGACCGGCAGGACTATGACGCCTATTTCGATTTCATGAAGACACAAGTGCGGGAACTGATCACACAGTACCCGAATCTCGCCGCACTGTGGTTCGACGGCATCTGGGACCACGACCAGGACCCGGATTTCGACTGGCGGATGCCCACGTTCTATGCCTACATCCACAGCCTCAAGCCAGAACTGCTGATCGGCAACAATCACCATCTTCTTCCATTCGACGGAGAAGATTTCCAAATGTTCGAGCGCGACCTTCCGGGCGAGAACAAAGCTGGTCTTTCGGGACAGGAAATCAGCGCGCTCCCGCTGGAAATGTGCCAGACCATGAACGGTGCCTGGGGCTACCGGATCTCCGATACGAACTACAAAAGCGTGAAGGAGCTGGTGCATCTGCTCGTGCGCGCGGCGGCCAAGAATTCGAACCTGCTGCTCAACATCGGTCCGATGGCCAACGGCCAGCTGCCGCCGCAATCCCTCGACCGCCTTGCCGGCATCGGCGCCTGGATGCGCAGCCACAGCACCGCGGTCGATGGAACCACTTCTACCGTCATTCCCGAGCAACCCTGGGGCGTAACCACACAGAATGCGCAGGATCTTTTCCTGCACGTGCTGACGCCTGAAGCGCTGCCGATGCACAACGGGCTGGGCAAAGTGGTCATTCCACTGCCGCAGGACACCCGTCCTGCCCGAAAAGGCGCCGTCACACTACTGTCTGGGGAACCCCTGCCCTATGAACTATCCAAGGATGGCTTCCTGACCATCACCCTCCCGGCCGGAAGCCTGGAGGAAATTGACACGGTAATCCGGATCCGCCGTTGACCGCTACTGCTGTTCCGTCAGCCGGTGCGAAGTGCCGAGGCGGGCTTCCACCACGTTGATGATGTAATCGCCGGCCTTTTCGGCCTCGTTGATCAGGTCGATATAGATACTGCCGCTGTCGTAGCCGTATTCATGGGCGTCAAGGTCGATCATGTTCTGCTCCTTGAGGGTCTGGCGGCAGGCATCGATCTGGGCCTCGATTTCCTCGGACGGGCGGAAATCAAAGTCCTCGCGACGACCGTTCAGCATTTCCAGCATCCGCTCACCGGCGGTCTGGACCAGCGCCAGCATCTGTCGGATACCCGTTTCCTGCTTGACGGTAAAGGCAATCTTCGCATCGTGTTTGCGGCGCAGTACGCGAGCCATGTTGTAGCCCACGTCCCCGATACTCTCGAGTTCACCGATCTGCCGCAGCATGGCGCGGATCTTCTCCTTGGTTTCGTCACTCAAGTGAGCGTCACCCACCTGACCGAGATACTTGCCGATCTCGTTCTCCATGTTGTCGCTGATCTGTTCGTATTTCCGGATACGCTCGAAGATTTTCTCGAACTCCGCGTCGTCAGTCGTACGGTAAAGCGCCTTCACCATGCCCGACATCCGCATCATGCGTTCGCCGAACACGGCGATTTCCTTCTGGGCCTGCAGCACCGAGATTTCCGGCGTCTTCATCAGACCGCCACGGATATACTTGAGCTTGAATTCTTCCTCTTCCTCACTCTGCTTCGGCCGGATGACCCGGCACACGAGTTTCTCGATCTGCGGAATGAACCAGATGAGGATCAGGGTATTGGTCACGTTGAAAGCCGTATGGAACGTAGCCAGCGCGAACGAGAGCATCGCCGGTTCCTGCGCCTCAGCCCCCGGATCCATGCCGACGATGCGGCAGACCAGCCGCACGAACGGGTAGAAGCAGCACAAAATCCAGATCACACCGAACACGTTGAAGAACAAGTGGGCGGCGGCGGCCCGGCGAGCCTGGGTATTGGCCGACATCGCGGCGATGTTGGCCGTCAGCGTCGTACCGATGTTCTCGCCCATCACCAATGCGATACCCTGGTAGATATCGATCACGCCGGTGGAACACAGCACCATGGTAATGGCCATGATGGCGGCGGATGACTGGGCAATGAATGTCAGGATGGTGCCGACCAGCAGGAACAGCAGGATGGTCAGATACTTCCCGGAGTCAAACGAATCGAAGAAGTTCACGACAGCGGTGTTGTGTGCCAGGTCCATCTCGACGCCTGTCACCCGGAGCATGCCCAACGCAAAGAGCAGGAAAGAAAGTCCAAACAGGAAATCACCCAGGTAACGGTGTTTCCCCAACTGGATCAATATGATGGCAACCAGGAAGACCGGCCACACCAGATTGGTCACATCGAACGAGAAGCCGGCTGACATGATCCACGCCGACAACGTGGTGCCGATGTTGGCGCCCATGATGATCGAAATGGCCTGGGACAGGGTCAGGAGAGCGGCGTTGACGAAGGAAACCGTCATGACCGTGGTCGCAGCAGACGACTGCACCGCGACGGTAACCAAGGCACCGGTCGCTACACCGGTAAAGCGGTTGGTCGTCATCGCACCGAGCAAGTGACGCAACTGCGGGCCCGCCATCTTCTGGAGCGCCTCGCTCATGACCTTCATTCCGTACATCAGCAGGGCGATCGAACCCAGCAGTTTCAAAGCAATCAACATAGCCAGTCTAATTTGGTTGCAAAAATAAGAAAAAAATTATCTTTCCGGGAAGGTGATCAACGTAACTTGCGGACTGCGGACGCCAGGCATCAGTTCGCCGCAGATATTGGCGAAAATACGGCCTTCGCCCACCAGAACCGCACCGGCCCGGGCCGTTTCCCGGGTATGGGCCGCCACAGTCCACTGATCCACGGCCGGATCGTAAACCAAAATGTTGCGGCCGAGGTTGAACCATTCCGGCTCATGCTCGAAGTAGCCCTCCGGCAGTTTGATCAAGGCATGATAAAAAATATCCTTGTCCACGCCGCCGGTGGCTACTACCTTGTCGCCTTCAAGCACGGCAGCCGTGCCGCCGCCGAGGCAGATTTCCACGCCATCCGCATCCTTCGGGCCGGCGACAGGCATCCAGCAACCAGTGGCGGTCTCATATTTCAGACCGTCCACGGAAAGCGTGACCGGATCGCCGTCGGTAGCTCCGGCAAAGCCGCCCCACAGGTAGAATGTGTATTCTCCCTCTTTTTCAAAAAGAGCGGACACCGGCTGCGTGCGGCGCGGACCCGGAAAGTCCGGAAGCGGCTGCCAGCCTTTATCCAGATTGTCCAAATCAAGGAAAAAGGCTTTGCGGTCTGCTTTGCCGGCATAAGCTCCGCCAGCCACGAAGATGCGACGGCCGGCGTAGGCGCCGGTGAAATTATCGATTCCTGCGGGCAGCGAAGGCAGCGGTTTCAAGACGGTGCATCCCTCCTGCAACGTGAGGCAGAATACGGTGTCGAGTTGTCCTTCGGAATTGTTTCCACCGATGCAGACAATCCCGTCGGGCGTGGTGACACTCACCCCATAGGCGGCCGGAGCGGGCAATTTACCGACACGGCGCCACACCAGTGCCGTATCCCCGCTAAGCTGCGCTGTATAGATGCCATCGTAATACTTTTTGGTTCCGCCAAGCCGGGGCGGGAGGCCCGGGAAGTTGCAACCGCCAGCCATCACCAGACAGCCGTCAATTACTCCGGCATAGCAGGCGGATACGCCTTTGGCAATGCCTTCTTCGTCACAAGGGAATCCTTGGAGCGGCGTGACCTTTACTGGGTCAGTACCGTTGCAGGCCGCTGCGGCGAATCCGCAGGCAGCAAGAAAGATATTTCTCATGGTTTTCAAGATTTTCATGGTTCCAACGCGCAAGTAAACATCCATTTCACCAGCCGGACTTCGGGCGTCGTAAACGATCCGACCGGCAATTTGATGAGCATCCAGTTCCAGCCTTCGCGAAGCTGCACGGTCATCGGGTAACGTCCGTTACAATTCTCATTGCCGAAAGGAGTCTCCCAATCGACAGGGCCCTTGTCTCCGACCCAGACCGGCGGAAGCAAGGCCACGCCGTTCAGCCAGATCCGGCTCTGACGCCAGTCCCAGGCGCCCTGCGGTGGAGCCTGGTCGCGCTCCGAACGGCTATAGTTCTGTGTCTCAAACCATAGACGGGCCAGTTGCATCCGGTCCGACCAGACCCTGCGCCAGGCATAGACGGTATGGTCAGGCTGCGGATCCTTGAAGTAGCCCGCCACGGTACCGGGGCCCCAGACATGCCGGAAATAAACCCCGTTCCCACGCGCCTCCGTCGAAGACAGTGAAGATAACAGCGCCCACGGATTCTTGACATCCAATGCCTCCTCCGGGGCGAAAGCACGGCCCAGGTCCCCTTCATTCGCATACGGCTCCGAAATATGCCAGAGTACGTCTGCCTGTGGGACATAGACATAAGGCGCACAATCCGGCAATTTCGCCAGCGCAGCAACGAGCCGCCGCTCGAAATCGGCAAAGTCCTTCGTAGCCGGATGCTCCGGATCCACGGGCAGACAGGTGCCGAAATCATCGAAATACTGATATCCCCCGCCCTGCCAAGCCCGGGCGGCGAGGGCGATGACGGAAGGATAGAAATTGTTTTGCAGGAGAATCTGCCTTTCGTCAGGCAGATCACGGTCGTTCCAAAGTGCTACGATGCTGCCTGCGATATCGTCGCTTCCCTCCTTTTCCCCATAGATCGTACTGGTATAAAGGGCTACCAGATCGCCATACGTATCGAAATGATTGATGTAATGGAGCCGGCAGTCGATGGCGGGAATACCCGGCTGTGCCTTCCCGCGGTAGCTCCACAGTTGGGTCATGTCAATCTCGCCGGGTTTGTACGACCACCCCGGATTCCAGGAAACGACCTGTTTGCCGTACGACCGGATATGAGCTACAATCTCCGGTATCAGTTTCTGATCGGTAAAACGCACTTCGTCGGAGCCGATGTGGATGTATGGACCCGCAAAGAGGGCGCAGACTTCGTCAAAAATCTTTTTCAAGGCGGCCTTGCCTTCCGGCGTCTGCATGCCGAAACCCATCGCCCGCTCAAACGCGGCACTATGGCCGGGCAGGTCGATTTCAGGAATCAGAGTCACCTGGCGTTCGCGGCAGTAGGCATCCAGTTCCCTCGCTTCGGCTTGCGTGTAGCAGCCGCCCGGCTGCCGGACCGCATGCTCAGGCGCAGTCAGTTGCGGAAAGGCCTTGATTTCGAGCCGCCAAGCCTGATTCTCCGTCAAATGCCAGTGAAAGACGTTGATTTTGAATTTCGCCAGGTTGTCGATTTCCCGCTTAAGTTCGTCCAGCGAGATGAACCGACGCCCGACATCCTGCATGAAGCCACGGATCCGGAACGATGGCCAGTCGGTAATCGTGCAGCACGGCAGATTCCCGTCTTCATCGGCCAGTTGCGCGAGTGTCTGGCGAGCATTCCAGACACCGTGTTCCGAAACAGCCTCGATGCGGACGGTGCGGCGGGACACTCGCAAACGATAGGCCTCCTCTACATTCCGTTCCACGCCGGGAATCGCCTTCACATAGCGGACCTTGACCCGGGGTGAAGAGACCGTTCCCTTGCCGACAGTTACCTGCTTGGGACGTGGCAGCAGGTCGTCCACCCCTGCCTGAGCGGCCGGAACGGCGCCCCAGAGTGCCAGCGCCAGCAAGAGCAGCTTCAGTGCGTATTTCATTCCAGTTCTTTTACGATATCTTTGAGCGGAACGGTCTGGAAGGTCATATGGGCGACCGACGACTCATAAAGGATACCCACCGTCTCGGGGTCCACCATCGTCAGACAGGAATAGCCCCAACCCTCGTCCTCGTCGAGCAGCACCTGATTGGCTTCCTTCCAGGTCATCCCGTCGTCGAGCGAAGCCTTGATGGTGATGTGGTTGCGGCCCCGTACCGTATTCGGGTTGGAGAAGAGCAGGATATGCCGGCCCAACAGGTTCGCGTCGGCCTTGACGGCAATGAGCGAAGCCATGCAGACCGGTTCGCGCAGGGCGCTGCGGGAAGACGGGTGCTCCGTCCAGGTGCGGCCCAGATCGCGGGTCGTGGCCACGGAACGGGAACCGCCGCGGTTATCCCGCATATTGAGCATCAGCGTCCCGTCGGAAAGCTCGGCCACCTGGGCTTCCGTCGTGGAATCCTTGGCCGCTACGTGGCGCTGCCAGGTCTTGCCGTGATCCCGGCTGTAAATGATGCCAGCATGGGGCGTTCTGCCGGCGTCGAATTCTGTATACTGGCTGGCGAAAACAATCGTACCGTCGGAGGTGGTGATTCCGCGGCCCGGTCCCTGGAAGAAGAAAGCCCAGGTCGAATCTTTGATCTGCGGTGTCACGCTGACAGGCTGACTCCAGGTCTTTCCGTCGTCAGAACTCTTGCTCATCACCAGTTGGGCGGTATAGTCGGGCGAGATGCCCGGCACGGTGCTCCACCAGGCAGTCGCCACACCCATGCCATGTGTCCAGATCGAAGCGATCCAGGCGTCGCCTGTTTCCGTGTCAACCAGAATGGCCGGATCTCCCGCCCCATTCTGAGCCATTGGCAGGCCGCCCTGCTCGCCGAATGCGATGGGACGCCGCATCTTTTCCCAGGTGCGGCCTCCGTCGGTCGAACGGCTCAGCCCGATGTCGATATGTTCCTGCAGGTCTTTGCTGTTGTTGTAACGCACATCATAAACAGCCAGCAGCGTACCCTTGTTGGTGGTTACCAGGCCGGGAATGCGGTAGGCTTTGCTGCCGTCATCACCCGCTTTGCGAACGCCAACGCCCATGCGGTGGAC